>MHTL01000011.1:61004-64569 GCA_001823095.1 Candidatus Vogelbacteria bacterium RIFOXYD1_FULL_51_18
GTTTATTGCGGGAGAGCGTATCCAAGAGACGGCATTCCGCGCATCAATCGGCGCAACGCTCCAGAGCGCTTCCATTATTGACGTGCTGGCAAGCGCGCTCCAGTCGCTGTTGGAAATGATCACGGACTTTTTCTCTGCAAATGTTGGGCTCATTGCACATAATTGGAAGATCTTTTTTGCAGGGAATACCGAAAAATCGATTGAACTCTCTCCACTTGACCGCGAAGCGGTCAAGGCGGAGCTTAAGGAAGAGCTCCTGCGAGAATTTCTCGGCTCCGCGACGAGCATGTCAGGCGCCGTACCGCGCGTGGGAGTGGTGGTAATCAAGAGTACGGGGGACCAGATAAGCGACGCCGCGCTTGAGCTGAAAGTCAAGGAAGCGTTTTCCGATGAAATAAAAATTCGCGCGGACGAGTCGCGGCGCTCCGGGGTCATCAGCCCCGTCTTCTTAAGCGGCAAGAAGCAGGATTATCTCTATGTTCTAGTCCCGCTCAAAGAATAGTATGGGTGCACGCAGTATCCGAACAGCACTCGTCGTCTTCGCACTCCTTACCCCAACAGCAGCGCTTTTGGCATACGTTTCAGCAAGCAGCAACTATCGTTTAGAAGCTGACAGCGTCAATTTTGGCGGGGGGTTGGAAACTTCAGCTTTGTACCGGCAGGAGAGCACCTTTGGCGAAGTCGGTACCGGCAAATCAAATTCCTCCCTGTACTACCTCCATGCCGGATTCCAACAATACACCGCCGCTCCCTCATGCAACGGTAACGGTATCTGTGAGAGCGGTGAGACGGCGGCAAACTGTTCGGCAGACTGCGGTCGCGGTAGCAGTGGGGGAACAGCGCCTCCCATCCCTATCTATCAAACGTCTGGCTGTACAAGTCCGGCGGCAGTGAACTACTCAAGCACAGCGACCGCGGACGACGGCTCGTGCCGATTTATCTACAGTGTTACCGGCTTTGCGGCGAGCGGTAACGCAGGGGCCTTGAGCGCATCCTTACGCTGGAACAATCCTTCCACCAAAACAGGGTTTACCTTTAACCGTGTGCGGATAGTGCGGAAGACCACCTTGCCCGGCGGCCCCAGCGACGGCGTGCTCGTCTATGAGGGGACGGGATCACGCGCGGATGATTCAAGCCTCTCGCTGGGTGTTCGCTACTACTATGCCGCCTACGTCTACAGCGCCGCCGGAGACGTCTCCGGCCCTGCAATTGTGAGCGTATTGCTCTCCACAGCGCCGTCGGAAGAACCAGAAGAACCGGGAGAAGAAGTATCTTCTACCACCAGTCCTCCGTTTGATGTTTTTGACACCTTCCCCGAAGCCGAACTCGTGTTAGAAGAAGGGGGAGCGCCCGTCTTTGCGGTGCAGGTCATACAGCAAAATAGTATCAAGAGATTTTTGGGAGGGGACCTGCGCATCCGCAGTGATGAGCCGGTAACCTTTTCCATCGATTACAACTTGCTCCCCGAGGTGCTCAAGACCGTGGGCATCACCATCTTTGATTCCGAGAACGGCGATCAGTCAGCCTCGTTTGTGCTCTACATGGATCGCGTTGCGCGCGCGTACCGCACGACTATCGGCACCTTCAAGAAACCCGGACGCTACCCCATCGTGCTCCATATTTTTGACTACGAGAATCGCCAGATGAAAAAGATTTACGGCACGCTCGTGGTAAGCAGGAGCATGCTCTCTGCGGTGGCGAATGCGATAACGCGCATTGCCGCGCCGGCTGTTGTCGGCGCCGGGATTCTTGCAGGCGCGCTCCGCGTCTTCCCGATACTGTCGCCAGCGCGTCCGCTCTACGGCGCATACGTGCTGGTCCTGCATCTCCTCGGCGCGCTCTTTGGCGTTAGTAGATTCAAGCGACGCACGATGCCGCAGGCCACGCAGGATGGTGCCATGCGCCGTGAGATTGCGCTTACGCAAATTTTTACTACGGTCTACGTGATTGGTTTTTTGTCCGCATGCATACTCCTCCTCATTCAACCGTCAATGCCCGCCATCGCCATCGTGCTTGTGTATATTTGCATTTCTGCGATGACCGCGCATCTGCGCTGGCGAAGGCGCACCTTATCCACTTTTTCATAGTCAGATGTCCGTTTTTTAAGCGGTTAAAATGCTATACTTTTGATTGTACATCATGAACCACAGGCAAACTACGCTCTGGCGATTTGTTGCTACCGCAACAGTCGTGAGCGCTCTCGTGGGCTCTTTTGCTGTGCGTGCGTATGCGGCTCCCAATACGCAGATTAACTATCAGGGGAAGCTCACTGATTCCAACAGTACAGCGGTTGCAGACGGCACATATACACTGCGTTTCCGCGTCTACACTGCCGCAAGCGGCGGGACAGCGCTCTTTGACGAGACGCACTCGCTTACAGTCAGCAACGGGCTCTTCTCCGCGCTATTGGGGAGCGCTGGTTCTTCAACCGCAGATGTGGATTGGAGCCAGAACGCTCTCTACCTTGGAGTGGAGGTAAGTAACGATGGAGAAATGACGCCGCGCAAGCGCATCGGCTCCGTCCCCTCGGCGCACTTCTCGTTGGACTCCGCCAAGCTCCAGGGCTTGGTCACGTCTGACTTTATTGCCACGTCAACATTCTCTATCCCCAACATCGGTTCAGTGGGTTCCACATCTGCCACAACAACCTTCCCCGGGTATATTGATGTCAGCCGTCTCAAGGTTGGAACCCTTTCCGGTCTTCTCAAGCAGGCTGGTAACATCGTAACCACTGCTACTGCCGGAGTTGATTACCTCACGGATGCATTCAGAGAGTGGCGGCTCGTGGACGGCTACCTTGCGCCGACAACCACACTTCCCATCCTCGTCAACAACGCCACATCAACGATTACCAACCTCTCCATGCTCACCAGCACCTCCACCAATGCCACCTCAACGCACACTCACATTTCCACTTTATTAACTGGAGCTTTGGCTCGTATAACCGATGCGGTATTTACCAACGCCACGAGCACCAACGCCACGAGCACCAATCAATACATCTCTGGACAGTTAACGCTCGCCTCCCTCACCGGCCCCCTGCAGGCCACCGGCGGCGCCGTCTCCGCCTCATCCACTCTCTCGGTTGCGTACGGCGGCACGGGCGCAAACACCTTTGCCACGAATGGCATTTTATACGGCAGCGCCAAGGAAGCCCTCCAAGTTACCGCCGCAGGCACGGGAGGGAACATCCTTATGGCGGGGGGGAGTGGTGTGCCTGCGTGGGTCTCTACATCCACCCTTCTCACCTCACTCTCTCTCACCAAAGGCAACTTCCTTGTGGGCAATGACGCGGGAGTGGCGCAGGCAACATCAACGATATTTATTGACTCGGTGGGGAGGGTGGGGATAGGGACGACGACGCCGCAGAAGCTTTTAAGTCTTAATTCAGCGGCATCCATATTACGAATACAGAACACGGGGGAATTATTGGGGGATTCCTCAATGGGCGATTTGGAGTTTTTCTCTCAAGATGGTTCCGCCGGTCGGAGCGGTGTATTTTCTAAGATCCGTGGTATTGCTATTGATGATGCTGGTGCCGGAGGTTCGCTTAACACTTTTAATG
>MHTL01000012.1 GCA_001823095.1 Candidatus Vogelbacteria bacterium RIFOXYD1_FULL_51_18
TTTGTATTCTTTTTTTGGTTCATAGATTTCGATTCTACCACACAAGCCCCCGTTGTAACAGGAGCCTGTGTGTGTCCAACCTCCGATGTTGGACAATCTCGTAATGTTGCTTATTTAATATCACAAGAACTCCTGTTGGAACAGTGGTTTGTGTATTATAACGATTCGAGTGTTTTGAGATACTTCTCCCGAGAGATTCCGAGTACTTTCAAGTTATTGAGGATAATAAAAACGGGGAGCGAAGTATCGCGTGGTATGATAATTGGGCGCTTTAGACCTTTTCTCCAATACACGCGATGGTCACCTTTTTCTCTTTTGAACTCGCACCCCATGTTGAAAAGAAATTTTTCAAAATCCTTCCAGTGAATTGACTGGATCCGAGGCATGTGAGGTTACACAAAAATTGGAATGCGGAAGTCTACAGATTTGCTGGAAATCACGCGAGGCGGGATCCACTTCCTCTGTTCTTTTTTCCATCCTAATTCAGTAAGTACGTCATTGATCGTCCCTTCGATTGCAACTTCCTCAAAAAATAGGCTTACCAATTCTTGAAATTTCACCTTCACGTCCATTTCAGACTTCCCAGAAGTTGCAATGTCAAGTGCGGGCGTATAGGCCACAAAGCGCTTCCCATGTTTGGTGACAAGAACAGACAGTTTTAACGATAGACTCTTGAGCGCCATAGCAACTTAATACTAACAAAGGTGAGTGATTTTGACAATCTCACGTAGAGAGATCTACTAGACACCGAGTGTTTAGTTTTTAATAGTCCATCCCGCCACCACCCCCATGACCATGATCCGACTCCTCTTTCTTGGGAATGTCGGTAATCGCCGCGCCGATGGTGAGGTAGTTTGAGGCAACCGAGACGGCGTTTCTGAACGCAGTCTTAGTCACCTTGAGTGGGTCAATGATGCCCGCCTTTTTGAGGTCTTCAAGTAAATTAGTCTTAGCATTAAAGCCAAGCCAAACGCGCTCCGCCTTCCCCTTCACCGCGGCTTTCTTCTCCGAGAGCTCCTTCATCCATTTTTTTGGGTCCTCGCCGCTGTTCTCCACAATAGCGGCAATCGGCGACTCTGCGGCGCGGCGCAGTATCACCCGCGCGTAGGCGTTGATGGTATCAACGCTCTTCCCCTCGTCAATGCCGAGCACTACGTTAAAAAGCGCAATGCCGCCGCCCGGAATAATCCCCTCTTCCATCGCGGCGCGCGTCGCGGCAACAGCATCTTCCACACGCTGTTTGAGCTCCTTTTGCGCGGACTCGGTCGGCGCGCCAACTTTAATCACCCCGACACCCCCCGAGAGCTTGCCGAGGCGCTCCTGCAGTTTCTCCTTGTCATAGTTTGATTCCGTATTCTCAATCTGCTTTCTGATGGCAATCACACGCTCTTCCACGTCCGCCTTTTTCCCTTTGCCGCCCACGATCGTCGTCGCGTCTTTACTCGCAATCACCCTGCGCGCACGGCCGAGCATGGCAAGTTCAATGCTCTCCAGCTTAAGCCCAACATCCTCTGAAATCACCTTTGCCCCCGTAAGCACGGCAATGTCCGCGAGCATTTCCTTTTTGCGGTCGCCGAAGGCGGGCGCCTTCACCGCAAGCGCGTTAAATGTCCCGCGCAGTTTGTTGACGAGGAGCGTGGTGAGCGCCTCGCCGTCCATGTCGTCGGCAATAATCACAAGGTCCTTCTTCCCCTTCTGCGCAAGCGACTCAAGCAGAGGCAAAATCTCTTTTACTGAAGAAATTTTTTTGTCAGTCACGAGGATGAAAGGGTCCTCGTACTCCGCCTCCATGCGGTCTGGATTGGTGATCATGTAGGGGGAGACGTAGCCCTTGTCAAACTGCATGCCCTCCACAAGCTCGGAAGAGTTGAGGCCGGTGTTGGAATCCTCAATGGTCACCACCCCATCCTTGCCCACCTTCTTAATCACGTCTGCAATAAGTTTACCGAGGTCGGCATCTTTAGAGGCAAGCGTTGCCACTTCTTCAATTTTTTTGGTGTCGTCAATAGACTCGCTCTGGTCCTCAAGCGCGGCAATGATGCTCTCGCTCTCGCGCATGAGCTCGTCGGCAAGATGGATAACGTTAAAGCCCTTTTCGGCGACGGCCTTCTCTCCTCCATCAATAATCGCCTGTGCGAGCACCACCGACGTCGTCGTCCCGTCACCCACATTGTCATTGGTCTTGTCGGCCGCCTGCTTGATAAGGTCGGCGCCCACGTTCTCGAACTTGTCTTCAAACTCTATTGCCTTGGCAACCGTCACGCCGTCCAAGGTAACCTGCGGCGCGCCGTAGCCTTTGTCTATCACCACCGCGCGGCCGCGGGGCCCGAGCGTCATCTTGACTGCCTCGGCAAGCGTATCAATCCCTTTTTTGAGGGACTTGCGCGCGTTATTGTTGAACAAAATTTGCTTCGCCATAATGTTTTAAGGAGTCGTATGCGATTTTTGAGACGCGTCGGAGCCCTTTAGGGTAAAGCGCGAAAAAATCGCATACGACGACTGCATTAATCCTCAATGATTGCTAAAATGTTCGACTCGCTGACAATTAGGTACTCCTTACCGTCAATCTTTATCTCATCGGGCCCGTACTTTGAAAAAATAATCCGGTCGCCTTTCTTGACCTTGAGCGGAACTAGCGCTCCTTCATTGTTCACTTTCCCCTCCCCGCAGGCCACCACTCGTCCCTCTTCAGGACGTTCCTTATTGACGGTATCGGGGATAATAATGCCGCTCTTGGTCTTGCCGTGCTTGTCTTCTTCCGAGACCGGCTCAACAAGAACACGGTCTCCGAGTGGCTTGATGCGTATTTTTTGAGCCATATTTATACTATGTTAAAATAATAAAATCCTATGCGCACACGTATTATAAGGATACGCGATTGACTGTCAACTCTCCCCGTGCTACTCTAGACGCACATGCAAGGACTAGCCTCCGTACTTCCCTGGGTGCAAGTCGCGCTCTCTGTGCTCCTCGTCGCCGCCATTCTCGTACAGCAGAACGAAGCGGGTTTAGGCGCCGCATTTGGCGGCGGCGACGGAGGCGGGCCTAACTTTCGCAAACGGGGTATTGAGAAAGTTATGTTTATTGCTACAATAGTTATTGCCATTCTTTTTGCCCTCTCCGCACTTGCGCCGGAGCTCTTGCGACTGGTGAGCCGCTAGGAGGGTCCACTCTCTAGAATCGTGAACCAACAGGATACAGAAGCCTCGCGGCGCGTGTTGCCGACCACGGCTGAAATATCTGCGGTCAACCAATCATTTGGCTTCTATGGCCGTATCATTCTTTTTGCGCTCGCGGTAATCTCCATTGTTGCCGTGCTCGGCGGATCGTGGAAGCTCAACCAGTACGCGCTCGTCGAGGTACCCAAGAAGGGCGGCATCCTTACGGAAGGAGTCATCGGCACTCCCCGCTTCATCAATCCCGTCCTTGCCACATCTGACGCGGACCGCGATCTCACCGCACTCATCTACTCGGGACTTATGCGCATAAGTAACGATGGGAGTCTGGAGCCCGACCTTGCCGAGAAGTACACGGTGAGCCCTGACGGGAGGCGCTACACCTTTACCCTCAAAAAGGATTCACTCTGGCACGATGGCAAGCCGGTCACGGCGGACGACGTTGTTTTTACCGTGCAGAAAGTCCTTGACCAGGAGCTCAAAAGCCCCCGGCGAGCGAACTGGGAAGGAGTCAGTGTACGGAAGGACGGCTCTTTTACCGTTGAATTCACTTTGCAGAGAGCATATGCCGCATTTCTTGAAAACACGACGCTTGGTATATTGCCTAAGCACCGTTGGAGCGGAATGAATGCGGAGCAATTTACCTTCAGCGAGTACAACGGGGAGCCCATCGGCTCCGGCCCCTACAAAATTGCTTCCATCAGTCGGGATGACAACGGCATCCCCCGTTCCTATGAACTTGCTCCTTTTAAGCGCGCCGGGGTCTATGATGCAAAAATTGCGCTTACCATCACTTTTTATGGCAAGAGTGAGGACATGCTCACGGCGTACGAGCAGGGCAACATTGAGAGCATGAGCGCCATCCCTCCGCCTGTTGCACGGATATTGAGCAAGCGAGACATCCCTGTCGTTCAAGCGCCGCTCCCTCGCGTTTTTGGCGTCTTCGTCAACCAGAGCCGGGCGCCCATCTTTACCCATGCAGAAGTACGCACGGCGCTCTCGCTTGCCGCTCCAAGAGAGCGGATTGTGCAGGAAGTGCTCTATGGGTACGGAGAGACAATTGACGGCCCCATACCTCCGGGGTCCTTCGGCTATATGAGCTCGCCCAACAGCACAAGCTCTCAAACTGAAAAGGCGCGAGAACTCCTTGAGAAAAATGGTTGGATGGAAGGTTCTGATGGCGTGCGCGCTAAAACAAACAAGAACGGAACAGAGACTCTTGAATTCACCTTAGATACTTCTAATGTGCCGGAGCTGAAGGCGGTCGCGGAACTACTCAAGGAGGAGTGGGGGCGTATCGGAGTCTCGGTGCGCACGCAATACTTTGAAGAGAGCGACCTCAAGAACCTGGTCATCCGCCCGCGCAAGTATGATGCGCTCCTCTTTGGAGAGGTTGTGGGGCGCAACCCTGACCTCTTCTCTTTTTGGCACTCGTCACAGCGTCTTGACCCGGGGCTCAACATTGCGCTCTACACCAATGCCGCCGCAGACAAATTCCTTGAAGAAGAGAGGATAGCACTGACGGAAAACGAGCGGCGCGCGAAGATTGAGAATTTCCAAATCATTATTCGAGACGAGACACCAGCTATCTTTCTCTACTCTCCGCAATTTATTTACGTGCTACCGCGGGGGCTCAAGGGAGTGAAGCTCCCGCCGATTACCACTCCATCAGAGCGCTTTGCGCGCATCTTTGAGTGGCATTACGAAACGGACCGCGTGTGGAAAATTTTTTCAAACTATTACAATTAGACTACATTCATGGATATACAAACAACGCCAAGGCGGAGGACGCAGCAACCGGGGAGGAGAACTTTCCAGCGGGGAGGTCGCAGGCCTGCGCGGCAGGGGACCGAGGGACATTCGGCACACAATCACAACGACCACGAGGATGTCCGCCGCGGCGAACGAGAACGCAAGCGCATGCCGATACCCAAGCTTGAACCGGGAGACATCCGCATCATCCCGCTCGGCGGGGTTGAGGAGGTCGGCAAGAATATGACCGCCATTGAGTACGGCGGCGAGATTGTGGTTGTGGACATTGGTGTGCAATTCCCTGATGAGCAGACACCGGGCGTTGATTACATTATCCCCGACACCTCCTACCTTGAAGAGCGCGCGTCTGCGGTCAAAGCAGTGCTCGTTACCCACGGACACCTTGACCACATCGGCGGCATCCCTTTTGTAATGGGCAAAATCGGGAACCCCCCCATCTACACCACACTCCTCACCGCGGTGATGATTAAAAAGCGGCAGGAAGAATTCCCCCACCTCGCCAAGCTCAACATTGAGGTCATCGCTCGCGGGGAAACCTTGCGCGTAGGAAAACATTTTTCCTTTAGATTCTTTGAGACCACGCACACTATCCCCGATACGGTGGGGATCATCATGGACACCCCGTATGGAAATATCGTCATGACCGGAGACATTAAGATTGACCATAAGAATGGCGTCCCCGAGCCACACGAGGTGGAGACGTTCTCCGCTATCGGTAAGGAAAAGAATCTGCTCCTCATCGCCGATTCCACCAACGTAGAGAAGCCCGGCTTCTCTTACTCCGAGCGTGACGTGCACATCAACCTGCATAAAATCATTTCCGAAGCAACCGGCCGGCTTATCGTCGGCACCTTTGCCTCGCTCTTGGAGCGCATCATCTTTATCATCAAGGACGCGGAGGAAATGGGGAAAAAAATCGTGATTGAGGGACGCTCCATGAAGACAAATGTGGAAATCGCCAGGGAACTGGGGCTCCTCTCCGTGCACCGCGGCACCATCATCCCCGCAGAGGAAATGCAGAACTACCCGGATAACAAAATCGTGGTGCTCGCGACCGGCGCGCAGGGCGACGAGTATGCGGCGCTCATGCGCATCTCCAACCGAGCCCACAAGACGGTCAAACTTAAAAAAGGAGATGTCACTCTCCTCTCCTCCTCGGTTATCCCGGGCAACGAGAAGGCGGTGCAGAAACTCAAAGATAACCTGGCACGGCAGGGGGCAAAAATTATCCACAACAACATTGCCGACGTGCACTCATCTGGCCACTCCTACGGCGGTGAGCTCCAATGGGTGCACGAGATGGTCAAGGCTCGCTTCTTCATGCCCGTGCACGGGTATCACCACATGCTCCGCGTGCATGCCGACATGGCCGAGCGTCTCGGCACTCCCGAGAAGAACATCATCGTGCCGGACAACGGGAGCGTGATTGAAATTGTGGAGGAAGGGAAGCGTATCATCAAACGCAAGGAGAACGCCTCGGCCGGCATCGTCATGGTGGACAGTCTTGGCACTGGCGACGTGAAGGATGTGGTTATTCGCGACCGGCAGATGCTCTCCGAGGAGGGCATCTTCATGATTGTTGCTATAATTAATCTCAAGACTGGGAAGGTGCGCAAGTCTCCCGACATCATCTCACGCGGTTTTGTGTATTTGAAAGAGTCGCAGGACCTCCTGCATCGGGTTCGCTTCCTGATAAAGAAGACGATTGAGACCGCAACGAGCAAACAGCACCCGATCAACTTTGACTACGTGCGCAACGAGGTGCGAGAGACGGTCGGCAAGCTCCTCTTCCAGGAAACGCACAAGCGCCCTATCATACTCCCGGTACTCATTGAAGTGTAATATGAGCGCCGCAAGGAATCGCCAAACCTTCCACATGATACATGTCGCGGGATTTTTCTTCGCCGCGAATATGGCGCTTGCGGCCTACGTGAGCTCCTCCTTCTTGGTTCCTTTGGTGGGCGCGCGCGCCATCGGAATCGTCTACGCGGCGGCGGCGCTTGCGGCGCTTCTCCTCATCAACAGCATGCCCCAGGCGATTGCAACGCTGGGAGCCCAGCGCGTCACCGCGCTCCTCGTGGTGGGGAGCTACGGGAGCCTGCTCACGCTTTATGGCTCGGGGACACCGGCGCTCTCGGTGCTCGCTTTTATTATTTACTACGCGCTCGGCATCAGCGTCATGTACTGTTTTGACGTCTATCTGGAAGAGCTTTCTGTAAATGAGCGGACGGGGAGGATACGCGGCTTTTATCTCACCGTCACCAACACCGCATGGCTGCTCTCCCCTTACCTTGCGGGGGTACTTGCCGCCTACTCCATCAATCTGGTGTACCTTCTTGCGGCAGTCGCCGTCTCGCCCGCAGTGCTCATCGCGCTTCCAGGGCTTTCGCGCGCGCCCGACATTAGAGTGCCTGCCCGACAGCAAGGCGGACGCGCCTTTTCGGTGCCGCGCGCGCTCATGACGCTCGTGCGTGGGAGGAAGAGCAGATACAAAAACATCTACAACGCGCTCGTGCTTGACCTCATGCTCAACATTTTTTACGCAACGACGGTTGTCTTCATACCTCTCTACCTGCTTGCGCTGGGCTTCGGATGGGCACAGTTGGGGCTCATATTTACCGTCATGCTCACTCCCTTTGTTCTCTTCCAGTATGGACTCGGACGCCTTGCCGACCGCTATACGGGAGAACAGGAATTTATGGTGGCAGGAATTCTTATCATGGCGGCTTCGGCCTTCCTCATGTGGTGGAGCGTTTCGCAGAATCTCTACGTGTGGATGGGGATACTCTTTCTCTCCCGTATTGGAGCCTGCTTTTTGGAAGTGATGAAGGAGAGCTACCTCTTCAAACACCTAGACAGCGGCGATATCGCCATTATTGCGCTCTCCAGGAACGCCATGCCGCTCTCCTATGTTCTTGCGCCGGCAGCGGCGAGCATGCTGCTCATCACGCTCCCCCTCCCCGCGCTCTTCCTCATCCTCGGCGCCGTGCTCCTCATGGGCCTCCCCTTTGCTCTCTCGCTCACAGATACGAGGTAATTAAAAATGTACAAATCAATCCGCTGATTGGCAAAGAAAATGACAATGCAAAGTGCAAAATTGTGTATTTTGCGCTTCAACACGCGCATTCACTTTACTTGTAATTTATTATTTTCTGCTAAATTTCATTAAGAACCTTGAGATTTTGACTTATTGGAGGACTTGTCTATGACCGAAAATATGAAAAAGGGCGTTGATTACGTCGGGGTGTGTTGTCTATTTTTGCCATGATGGAAAAGGCAATTTCATTATGGCGAAGCGTAACAACAACACTCGCGATGAACATGGATGCTGGGACATTGGCGGTGGCGGTCTTGAATTTGGAGATACGATAAAAGACACTATCCGTAAAGAAATTCAAGAGGAATACTCTACCAATGTTCTTAATTTTGAATTCCTCGGGTATCGCGATGTGCACCGAGAGCATCAAGGCAGCCCGACACATTGGATTGCGCTTGATTTTAAAGTGCGCATTGACCCAACGAAAATTAAGAACGGCGAGCCTCACAAATTTGAGGAAGTGAAATTATTCACTCTCAATACCATTCCCGACAACGTACACTCACAGTTTCCAAATTTCTTGAGTCTCTACCGCAAGAGGATTGAGGCTCATTAATTCTTTCCGCTATGTTCTCTTGAACCTCTAGCGGATATTTTTTCTTTGCTCGTGCGGAGTGCTGAAAAATTTTTGTCCAACCTCCGATGTTGGACATTTCAAGATTTTTTTATCACCTTTGCCAATCTGCAGTACTCGCAGTCGGGGTCGGAGCAGGTTTGGTCCCAGAACGAGAGCGAGGCGATGGCGCGGAGCACTTCCTGCATCGTGCGCGTGAGCAAACTCACATCCTCGGGCGTAACGCTAAAGCGCTCCGTGCGGTAGCGACCCTTCTCATCCGGCTCTACAAAAGCAATCTCCCCTTCCCGCATTTTAAATGTCCCCTGCTCATCCAAGAGAAGCTTGTAAAACACCAGCTGGCGCCAGTAATTGCCGTCAGCGCGCTTTGTTTTACCTACTATTTCATTCCGTGATTTGTGCGCGCCGGTTTTGTAGTCGCTTACAAGTACGCCGTCACTTACAAACGTTATGCGGTCAAGTATGCCGTTTAAGCGCACAACATGACTCTCGCCTTCAAGCGGGAAGGGTACTCCGTGTATCGCGTACTCGATGCGGATATCCTTGGGCAGTCCCGCCCGATGCTGTGCAATGTAACCGGAGAGAGAACGCTTGCCCTTCCCCAAGGCCTCCTCTCGCTCCAGCGGTGAGAGCGGCGCCCGCGCAATGTTTTCTTCAAAAATGCGGATAATGCGCGCGGCGCTCACTCGCTCCCCTCTTGAGCCGCGATCATAGAGCTCCTTGAGCGCTGCGTGCATCGCAGAGCCGTAGATGAGATGTTTGCTCTTTGCCTCGGGGATGCGCAAGAGATTAACAAAGAAGTATTTCCATGGGCATGCGAGATAGTTATTGAGGTGCGTGACCGAGAAGCCGCGCTCAAAAAAGAGCGCCTTCAAGTACTCGGCGTCCGGGACAGGGCGCGGCGCCGCGATCTGGTACGAGACAGAGGTAAGCGCCTGTGGAACTTTCTTCTCTGGTATGCTGGCAAGTTTGACAAGGCGTGAGTCAATTTCAGAAATAAACTGCGAGGGGAGCAGGGTTCCCCCGTTATCGTCAGAGACACTGTAGCTCACCGTTACTCGGCGCCGAGAGCGCGTGAGCGCGACATAGAAGAGCCGTCGCTCGTCATCCACTCCGATCTCCTCGCGTAAGGCACTGCCGCGCATGGGCAGGTCAAAGCGCTCACGTACCCGGCGCCCTCCAAAATGCCCATGGAAGGCCCGCACAATAAACACGTAGTCAAACTCAAGCCCTTTGGAGCCGTGTGCGGTCATGAGTCGTACTCCCCCTCTTCCCTCTGCACGCTCCGGGATAGAGAGTCCGTGCGTCTCTAAAGCACTCAAGTAATCAAGAAAATCCGCAAGTTTGTGATCGGGATGCCGCGCGCTATAGCGCTTGACTTCAGCGAAAAAATCTCCAAGTTTTTGAATGGTTCCCGTAGGATCATCTCCGGCAATTACCTCCTCGCGGTAGCCGCTCTCGTTTACCAGAAAGTCTATTGACGCAGGCAGCATTCTCGTGAGTGACACGGCATTGAGATGCGAGAGCCTCCGCGAGAAGGCGCACGCCGGGGGCTCGGTGGCGCGCGCAAGCACGAGGTATAGCGACATATGTGTCTCTGCGGCGCGCGCGAGGAGCATGTAGCGCAGATGCGCAGGTATTCCGGTAAGCGGGAGGCATAGGAGCTCGGCAAGCTTTCTGTCATCGTCCATATGGACGGCTCCGCGCATGAGGATGAGAAGCTCGGCAAGCGCAGGAGTTTTCAGTACATCAGTCTCCGAGCCAATAACGCTGGGAATCCCCCGTGCGGCAAGCGCTGCGGCAAAGGGCGGCATATCGCTGTTCTCACGGTAGAGCATCGCAATATCTCCCGGGTTCGTGCCTTTTCCAATAAGTTTTTCTACCTCTGAAGCAACATAGTCCGGTTCATCGCCGCTTCTCGGGACCGGTGCAAGGATGACCGACTCCTTCTGCCTGCGCTGCTTCTGCGCCTTGAGGCGCACATGGCTCAAGCGCTCCTTGGCGGAGAGGGCAAGCGAGTGCGCGGCGTCAAGAATGTTTTGTGTGGAGCGATAGTTCTCTGAAAGTTCAATGATTTTTGCGTTGGGGAAACGCGCGGTGAAGTAGAGAAAGTTGTGAAGCGAAGCTCCCTGGAACTGGTAGATTGCCTGCTTCTCATCGCCGACGATAAAGAGGTTGGGTTCATCGTGGAAGCTCCCGAGAAGCTCCAGTATTGTATTCTGCGCCTGGTTCGCATCTTGGTGCTCGTCCGCCAAGATGTACTGGTACTCCTCCTCCAAAGTGAGGAGGAGCTCGCGTTCAGCCACGAGCACGCGCACCAGCTCCATAATCATGTCTCCATAATCATAGAGTCGCTCGCGCTTAAGCGCCTCTTCATAGGCGCGGTAGACCAGCGCGAGCTCTCGGTTGCGCTCATATTTTTTCGGATTCGCCGCGCGGTCTACTGTGCGCAGGAGTGCGGCAAAGGCGGAGGGAGACATATTCTCGCGCTTGAGCGTCTCTATCGCCTTGACGACGGAGCTTACGTAGTACAAGGGATTGCCAAATGGTTTGATGGCCTTCAGGCGCCGCGCGAGCACCGCGCGCTCCACCAGGCGCAGTGAATCAATGCGGTCCGCCGTGTGCGAGCCAATAATGCGCGGAAAGTATTCGGGGAAGCGCTGGATAACAGCGTTGGCAAATCCGTGGAAGGTGTAAATGTTTACGCGGTAGGCGGCGCTCCCGATGATCTCTGCAAGCCGCGCGCGCATTGCCGCAACTCCTGAGTTGGTAAAGGTAAGCGCGAGTATTCCTTCCGGCCCCACGTCAGTGCGTTTTAAAATATTGGCAATTCGCAGAGTAAGCACCTGCGTTTTGCCTGTTCCCGGGCCGGCAATGACGATGACTGGCCCCTCAATAGCGTCCACCGCTTCGCGCTGGCGCGGATTGAGCGCCCGATAGAGAGTCTCAAATGTGCTTTTCTCTGAACGCATAGCGGTGTAGAATGGCTCCATGATACAGGAACGCATTAAAAATGAAACGAAGTCGGCTCTGCGGGAGAAGAACCAACCGAAGTTGAATGCCCTGCGCTCGCTCCTCGCGGCTTTTATCAATGAGCTCGTCGCCGAGAAAAAAACGCCGGACTCCCCCGTCTCCGACGAACTAGCGCTGCGTGTTATTAAGCGCGCGATCAAAACTCGCAAGGATTCAATCGCGCAGTTTGTAGCCGGTGGACGGCAGGACCTTGTGGAGAGTGAGGAGGCGGAGCTTGCCTATATAGAGAGCTTTGCGCCGGCCGGCGTTCCAGCGGAAGAGATAAAAAAAGCAGTCGAGGCAAAAAAGACGGAGCTTGGTATTAGCGACAAAGGCAAGGCGGGTATCCTTGTCGGTGCAGTCATGAAGGAACTCCGCGGCCGCGCAGATGGCAATGACGTGAAGCGTATCGTTGACTCGCTTTTTAACTGACTGGAGTCAGACTTCAGTCAACAAAAAATCCGTCTGCGACGGCGGACGGATTTTTTGTTTGTTGGAGTCCTCTACCGTATCAGCGGTGTCTGATTGGATGGCGTATCGTCGTCAGACTCGCTATCCATGTAGTGGAAGATGAGCCGGATGGCAATCGCAATCGCAAGGATAATCAGGAGCAGGATAATGAGGCCGAAGCAGGGACTCCCCGTGCCGAGGTCAAAGATGTCTCCCAGCGCGGCAAGCACGTTCGGCTTGGTGACAGTAAGATTATCAAGTGAGGATGCGGTCGTTGAGGCGGCCAGGAGCCGCTGATACTCATCAACAGTGATGCAGATTTTTTCAGGAGCTTTCGGTTGAGGAGCCGCGGCTTTGGGCTTGGCAACGGAGGCAATCTGCTTGGGGGCTGTTCTCACCACCGGACGAGGAGCAATTCCCGCACTTGCGCCGGTAACAATAATCTTCAGAGTTCCCTTTGCTTCAGGTTCATTGGAGCGTGCGTTAGGGATGCGGGCAACAACGGGAATTTCATAGGTCCCCGGGCGCGCATTCGCAAGAGTAATGAGCGGGACATTCATGACTCCCACATCTCCGTTCGGCCGATTGCCAATACGCCAGAGGCGCGGGTAAGTGATGGCACTGCCGGTTTGGCTCACAAAGTCATCGCCTGCGATAATCCACGCCGTTGAAGTTGAGATGACTGCATTCTTGCCCTCGTAGATGAACTGGCTGGGGAGCGTCATGGTGAGATCAACGTCATTTGCTGTGGCAGTGCCAATATTGCGCACCACAAGCGAGGCATTGACCTTCGCGCCAGCACGTACCTGCGGTACTGCACCGTTTTGCGCGACAGAGAGTTTGGCGTACATCGGCGTACCGCCACCTCCTCCGCCACCTCCTCCGCCACCACCATTGTCACCGTTGCCCTCATCTTTGAGTTTACAGCCACTAATACAGTTGGGGCCACCATCACATCGCTCATCGGGTTGATTCACAACTCCATCGCCACAGAAAGGGCCAGATTTACAGCCGTCAGTGCATCCTTCACCACCATCGCAGTCTTCATTTGGCTGATTTACCACACCATCGCCACAAAAGCCCTCTCCGGCCCAAGCAAAGCGGGGAGCAGAATTTGCCCCAACGAGTGCGACACTCACAGCAATGAGCGCCAAGGCAATGAGCGAACTTACGAATATCTGTTTATACATACTAATTTGCTTACTATATTAAACTACCCCCGTAGACCTTCCGACCCTACTAATAAATAACTAAAACGTCAAGCCCTATCAGGGTTTTTTAACTATAGCATGTTTGTATAATAAAGTCAATCACAGGACGCTTGCCAAAGCAATATGCTTATGATATAATACAATAACGCTGCAAAAGCGGCGGAAGGTGGTTCTTTGACACAAAGTTGCTCGGCGACTTACGATAAAAGAGTATAGAGGAGGAGAAAAAATGAGAAAGGTAGTAGTAGTCTTGTTGTCGCTTGCAGCGCATGCTGCAAGCGCACTTCCCAACTTGCAGGTAATAGAGGCGAAGCACTTTGCCTCTGGATGCCTCAATGTGGAACAAGCGTATCACGGGAGTGGTACGGTCAAAAACGGCGGCGATGTTGCCGCCCAGAACTTCAAGGTTCTCATCATCATGTATGGTGAGGACAGCTTCTTCAAAAGGGAAAGGGTCACTGACGATGACCTCCTCGCGATGTATTACGAGAAGAGTGACGACCCGCGAATCAGGGACAGTATGTTTCTGAAAGAAGTCGCCTCTCTTGTTCCTGGAGAGACCAGAACATTTGAGGTTGACCGCACCTTGCCTGCTGATGCTCCATGCCAAAGGTATGGGCTCCGTGTTATTGCAGACGTGGATAATGCGGTAGCTGAGAGCTCGGAAGAGGATAATGCTAAGAATGGCATCCCCTACTTCCCTTGCAAGTGTCCGGAGGCTGCTCCGTCATCAACACCGACGGCAGCGCTGACGCCAACGATCACTTCAACCCCGACAGTAACAGGGACGGCGATTGCTTCTCCAACACACTCTCCCACGATTACGGAGACCGCGACGGTGACCAACACCGGCGCACCGACGGCAACAGCAACGCTCTCTCCCACAGCAACAGCATCGGCAACCGTGACCAACACGGGAGCTCCGACAGCTACACAGACAGGGACGGCGACTCTGTCACCTACCGCAACGTCTACGTCAACAGTGACTGCAAGCGCAACAGTGACCAACACTGGAGTACCCACAGCCACGCAGACGGGAACTGCTACAGCATCAGCGACAAACACTGCTTCTCCTACCGCCAGTCCTAGTGCGACGGTGACCAACACCGGCGCGCCGACGGTAACAGTTACGCCGATGGGCAAACCGAACGTCACTGTCTGGTTTGAGTTACTGGATGGCGACTTGTCGCCACTTCCAGAAGGCTCGTGCCTTGAGGACCTACACATCCATGCGCTTCTGGTCCATGTTTCTAACATTGGATCAGTCGCCGTAGAAGATGTGGCTCTTAAGATTACGAGCGTTCAGGAGAAGGATGTCCAGGTTTTTGCTAATTTGTTTGGCAAAGATCACGAAACTGTCTTAGAGGGTCCGCTCGCTCCAAATCAAGAGAAGGTGTGGACGATCAGAAATGATCCGTTCCACCCGATCTGTGCGATGAGATACGGAGCAACAGTCATTGTTGACCCGGACGATCTAATTGACGAGGAGAACGAGAATGACAATCAGGCAGGGCGCTTTCTTTTAGAAGGTTGCTGCCCGGTTGAGACGCCCACCCCCACTGTCTCTCCCACCATCACTGCCACGGCAAGCCCCACTCATACAGAAACGGATGAGCCAACGGTTACCATGTCGCCGACAGCGACTTGGACGAGCACACCGACTCCTACCAAAACCGGCGCTCTTGAGCCCACGGCAACGTGGACGACTGTGTCGCCAACGGCAACGGTAACTCCAACGGAGACGCGAGGGTTCTGCGACCGAGGATTCTACTTGCTAGACATCTTCGGACAACTGCATCGTGCGGGTAGTCCTCCTGTCATCACAGGGAGCATCACGCTCCCCGGCGGCAACGCTATGGGTGCGGAGAAAGTCCGCACGGACGAGGACATTGCCGTCTTGGACGGCATGGGAGTAGTCACCTTTGTCTCGCATCCGGAGAACACTCCGATGCAAGACTTTCTCTTCCAGCCAAGTCCTGCCTTCCCCCTCGGACGCGCGGTTGACCTTGCAGTCACACCGAGCGGCGAGGGCTTCTGGGTGTTGACGGACTTCGGCGGCATCTACCGCGCAGGCACGGCTAAGGTAACAGGGCAAGGTGCTCTGGTACCGCATACCGACGAGCTCCCTCTTGGCTACGACATCATGTTCGGGCCTATGAGGAGGCCCGGCTTCCCCAATCCGGGAGGAGCCTCTCTGCGAGCAGTTTCGCTCGGAGTGATTAACCCTGACGGGGATGATCAAGCCAATGGCTACATCATCCTTGATAGCCAAGGAGGGCGCTTCCTCCTCAATGGAGATGGGAGCACTGTTGCTCCGGGGACCTATGCAAATCGTCCTCCTGACGATCCGCTGAAGTTACTGGACTCACCCACGCGTCTGGAACCGCCGGACGCGTACATCTGGCCCTTCTTCGCAGGCATGGATATTGCTCGCGATCTGGAGCTACACCCGTCTCAAAAAGGCCTCGTGGTCTTTGACGGATGGGGTGGCATTCATCCGGTGCCAGTTGATAGGGTCAGCAATCCTGTGTTCTACACACGAAATGACGACCCGAACGACCCTGGCAACTTAATTACGACTGTGGGTATGCCTTACATTGTGGAAGGGTTTGACAATCCGGAAACTCCACAAGATGAAGGGAACGAGAACATCTACGGGGTTGATGCCGAGTCAATCTTCACGGGTTTTAACTTCTCACCGGGTTGCCAACAAGGGTTCTACACCCTTGACGAGTTCGGGGGTGTGGCCGTCTTCGGAGGAGTGCGGAGAACATCAGATAACATCGGTTCGCCATTCTCCTCACCCTACTTCTTCCCGTTTATGCACGGGAAGAAGCTCGTCATCTACTGATGACGAGACCGAGCAACATTACTGGTTCTTTCGCCCCCGATGCGCACCACGTGTCGGGGGTTTTTCTTTTTCAATACAATACTAATCGGATCATCATCCCCCCTCCGCGCCGGGCTGTAGACACGTCCGTATGCCTTGAGCCGGTAGGCAGTATCCCACCACTCGCGCTTTGGGAAGAGCTTCATCAGGTCGCGCTCTATTTTATTTGGGTCGCTCTCTTGGGTGAGACCGAATTTGCGCGCGAGACGGCGCACGTGGGTATCCACGGCAATCCCTTCCACTACTCCGTGCACATGCCCGAGCACTACGTTGGCGGTCTTTCTGCCCACACCGGGAATAGTGAGAAGTTCGGAAATCGTTTTGGGGAGCTTGCCTTCAAAGCGCTCTCCAAGCGCCTTGGCTGCGCCAATGATACTCCTTGCCTTGTTGCGGTAAAAGCCGGTTGAATGGATGTCCTGTTCAAGCTCCTCCTGTTTAGCCGACGCGAATGCGTTTAGGCCTCTGTATTTCTTAAAAAGCTTCGCGGTAACTTTGTTCACCTGCGCATCGGTGCACTGCGCAGAGAGAATCACGGCAACCAAAAGCTGCCAGGGAGTCTTGTAGTGCAGAGGCGTCTGCAGTTTTCCCGGGAAAAGTTTTTTCAACTCCCGAGAAATGATACGGGCTCGCCACGTAAAACTCGCGGACTCATCACGTGACAAGCGCATAGGTATTTTTTTTCTTGCTAATCAAACCGTCTTTCATCAGTGCAGAGAGGTTTTTCTCAATACGATCTTGCAGGAATGGGAGAGAGTGTGCGAGTGCGCTACTGCTCTCTGGGCCAGAGGTGAGCCTCCGCAGGAGCGCACCGCGCACTTCCCGTTCGGAGCCCTTGAAAGGTTTTTGATGGACATGGTGCGCGCTCCTCTGGGAGGGATTTGCGCCCTGCGTTTTTAAATATGCGCCGTAGTCCATAAGCGCCGCATACCAATTGCGCGCATCGCGGGGAGGCAGTGTTGCCTCAATGAGCGGCAAGAGCTCCGCATCGCCCACCTTCTCCCGCGTAGGGAAGAAGTGATGGAGGAAGACGCTCCTGATATTGGTCTCAATAAATACCTGCGGCTCGTTGCATGCAAAAGTGAGGACGGCGCGCGCGCTGTAGCGGCCGATGCCGGGAAGTTTCCCCAGCGCCGCCGGGTCATGTGGGACTTTCCCCTTATATTCACGAACGATTATTTTTGCCGCTTTGTGGAGATAGAGGGCGCGGCGATTGTAACCGAGACCCTGCCACATACGCAGAACATCGGCAAACGGCGCGGACGCCAATGTGGAAACGTGAGGGAAACGCTTGATAAACTCACGGTACTTCCCCACCACGCGCGAGACCTGCGTCTGTTGGAGCATCACTTCGGAAACAAGGATATGGTAGGGATCGCGCGTCCTGCGCCACGGGAAGCTCCGCTTATGAGCGCGGTAGTAGCGCCAGACAGTACATACAAATTTTTTCTTCCTTTCTTTTTCCTTTGCCTTCATGGCGCTATGATACAGGTTCGTCCCTGCAAGAGAAAGGCCCCGTCTTATGGATTGGATAAGAGCGGGGCCGGCAGATGTGTCGGGTAATTAGTCGTCCGTTACCGTGGGCTTAACACATGAGGAGGCTAAGGTAGGACCCGATGGCATCTGCGAGTTGAGTGTGCTCCGTTTACAGTATACTCCTCCCTTCTCCTTCCGCAAGGAGTCTCTTTAAAAAAATGGAAATATCTCAAAATCAGTGCTAGAGTATGAACGCAATTGCCGGGTCGTCTAATGGTAGGACACATGCCTCTGGAGCATGGTATTGGGGTTCGAGTCCCTGCCCGGCAGTTTGGAACAGAGTGGAAAACTGACGGGCAGGGACTCGAAAAGCTTTTGAGAATTTTTATGAGCCTTGCGAAAATAAAAAGTCAAAAAGGTATACTGTTCATGTCAATATTTATTCTCTAATTCGCGCGAATAAGAGAATAAGAAAGTTAACAATAGGTATGTTCCGCGATAGGAGAGATGCGGGGAGAAAGCTGGCGGAGAGACTCACCGAGTACCGCGGGGCTGACGCGGTGCTCCTCGCACTCCCCCGCGGCGGGGTAGTGCTCGGGGCAGAACTTGTCCGCTCCTTCAAACTCCCTCTGGATATCCTTTCCATACGCAAGGTAGGGCACCCCGATAATCCCGAGTACGCCCTCTGCGCCGTGGATGCGCGCGGTATGCAATTGTGCAATGAGGATGAACTCAAGAGCGTTGGCCGCGCCTGGTTCACAGAGGCGCTTGAGCGAGAGCGCAGAGAAGCACAGCGGCGCGAGGAGCTCTACCGCGGAGGCAGAGCCGCCGTGGAGCTCACCGGCAAAACGGCCATCATTGTTGACGACGGCATCGCCACCGGTCTCACGATGCGGCTTGCAGTGCGCTCTGCAAGAACGCAGGGCGCCGCGCGCGTGATAGCCGCTGTACCTGTTGCCTCGCGCGAAGCGTCAGAAGAGGTGCGGAGAGAGGCAGGTATGCTTATTGTGCTGGAGCCGCCGGAGCAGTTTTTAGGCGCTGTGGGTGCGCATTACAAGAATTTCGAACAGGTAGCCGACAGCGAGGTTATTGCGCTACTACGACAGTGATAGTATAGTGTCCGCATATTAGTTAAGTGTACGAATCATGAATAAAACGATTTGGATAGTTGTCGGAATTGTGATACTCATCGCTTTCGGCCTTTACTTTTATATGGCCGGCAGTGGCTCTCCCGCAGAGATCCCGGGTACAGTGGGGAGTACTCCCACGTCCCTTAACCAGCTTGCGGCGCTCGGCACGCCGCAGAAGTGCACGTTCGCGGACGGGGCGGCGGATGTTCGCTCTGAAGGTGTCGTCTATGTGAGCGGCGGCTCCGTGCGCGCGGACTTTGCGAGCGCCGAGGGCACAAACACGGCAACGCAAGGACACATGATACAGAGTGGCGGAGAGGTCTACACGTGGGTAGACGGCATGACGCAGGGCTACCGGATAGCAGCAAGCCAAGCAGGGAGCGCTACCGGCACAGCACAAGCGCTCAACCCCGACAAGAGCGTTGATTACCGTTGCGAGCCATGGTCTCCTGATGCTTCGGCATTTACTCCCCCGGCAAACATTTCATTCGTGAGCATGGCAGACATACAGAGCCAAATACGGATCCCCGTTGATGTTCCGCTCGGGCAATAAAATCATCCTTATAACGCTTATCTCTTTTTCTTCAAACTTTCCCGTGCCGTCGCCTTCATAAACGCCGTAAAGAGCGGGTGGGGTTTAAGCGGGGATGATTTAAATTCAGGATGAAATTGCGTCCCCATAAAGAATGGGTGTGTTTTTGCGGGAAGTTCAAAAATCTCCATGAGCACTCCATTCGGAGAGCGGCCGGAAAAAACTCCCCCGCCTGCTTCAATACGCTCCACGTAATCAGGGTTCACCTCGTAGCGGTGCCGGTGCCGCTCGCTGATAGAATCAGCGCCGTAGGCCGTGTGCGCAATCGTCCCCTCCAAGAGCTCTGCAGGATAGGCGCCAAGGCGCATCGTCGCGCCGTACTTGCCATTCCGAACATTTTCCTTCTGCTCGGGCATGATGTCTATGACCGGGTGTGCGGTGTTCCCGTCAATCTCGGTCGTGTGCGCGTGTGCAAATCCCAAACAATTTCGCGCAAATTCAACGATGGCAAGCTGCATGCCGTAGCAGAGGCCGAAGTAGGGAATGCCATTCTCGCGCGCATACTCAATCACCTTAATCTTCCCCTCCACCCCCCGCTCGCCAAATCCGCCGGGGACAAGGATGCCCGCGTAGCGAGAGAGTTCTTTGAGTTTCTTCTTTCCCTCGTTATGGCTGGACGAATCCTCTTCATATTCCGTGGAATCCAGCCAGCTGATGGAAACTTTTTTACCCTGCGCCGCACCTGCGTGCTTGAGTGATTCAATGACTGAAATGTACACATCCGAGAGCACGAAGTCCCCAGTCTTGAAATACTTCCCCACAATGGCAATGGGCATTTCCTCGCGCGCTTTCTGCAGACGAGCCACCATAGCGCGCCACTCATGCAAGTCGGTGCTCCTGGGCCGCAGGCGCAGACGCTTGAGGAGCCGGTCAGAGAGTTCATCCTTCTCAAAGTTGATGGGTATCTCGTAGATGCTCTCGATATCGGGGGCCGAGATGATGTCCTCGGCGGCAATGTTGCTTGAGACGGCAATTTTCTCTTTGCGCTTCTTGTCCAGTGGCCGGTCACTGCGCGCGATGATGATGTCCGGATGCACACCGTAGCTATTCATGGTACGCACCGCCTCCTGCGTCGGCTTGGTCTTCATCTCGCCAATCTTCCCCGGCACCGGCAAGTAGCTCACCAGCACAAAGAGCACATCCTCGGGATGTTTAAGCTTGAGAATGCGCGCCGCTTCAATAAACATGGCATTTTGGTACTCGCCCACCGTCCCGCCGATTTCCACAATCGTGATATCCGCGCCGGTTTTCTCCTGCGAACGCTTGAGGCGGCGGGTTATCTCCTCGCAAATGTAGGGCACCGGGTCAACGCATTTCCCCCCGTAGCCCAGCGCGCGTTCTTTGTCTATGACGTGCTTGTACACCATGCCACTGGTCATGTAGTTCTCCGGCGGGAGCGGCGTGTCCAAAAAGCGCTCATAGTTGCCCATATCCTGGTCGCACTCCAGACCTGAATCCAGCACAAAGACCTCCCCATGCTCAATAGGGTTCATCGTTCCCGCGTCAACATTGAGATAGGGGTCAATTTTAACGGGACTTACCGTGAAGCCCCGCGCTTGGAGAATTTTTGCGATTGACGATGTGGTGACCCCTTTTCCCACTCCAGACATCACTCCGCCTAAGACGAAGATGTACTTGTGTCGGCGGGCCGCACTCATACCTTAAGGTAGCGTGAGAGAGCAACAAAGCTTGAGACAATACCCAGCGCAATCCCGAGCCCCAAAAGCGAGAGGAAGAGCCGCCCAAAATCCGCCACGTAGTAGGCAAAGATGTTGAGGCCCCCAAAGGCGCTCTCTGTGCTCCGTCCGAGCCAGAAGGTTGCCGGGTACAGGAGCGCCGCCGCAAGGATGGCCGAGACGATGCCGTACATGGCTCCCTGCATCATAAAGGGGCCACGCACAAGGTTGTTCCCCGCGCCGACAAGCTTCATAACCGAGATTTCATCCCGCGCAGTGTAGAGAGCAAGCGAGATGGTGTTTACGGTAACCATAATGGACATGATGGCAAGTGTGAGCGCAATGGTGGCGCCCACTCGGCGCGTGTAAGAAAGAATAGTGTTCATACGCTCAATAACAATTTTGTTCTGGCGGTAGTTCACTTTCTCTATGATGTTCTCGCCGCCCGGCGAGAGCGCGGTGTCGCCTTCCAGAAACTTGCTCACGCTCTCGTACTGCGAGAGTTCTTTTGCTTTAATATTGAGGCTCGCACGCAGAGGGTTCCCACCCACCTCCTCAAGCGCGGCAAGCATCACCGCGTCGTCCTTGTGCCGCTCCCTGAAAGCCAAGAGCGCCTGCTCGCGCGTAACGTATTCAACGCGGTTCACTTCGGGGAGCGTCTCGAGGGATTTTTTGAGCGCCAGAATATCCGGCTCTTGCGCGTCTATGGTAAAGTAAAGGGTCACATCCACTTTCTCTTTGACCGTCTCAAGAAACGAAGAAAGAAAAACGTTTCCCACCATAAGAGCGCCAACCACGGAGAGCGTAATGAGCATGGCAAAGATTGCCGCAAGCGACACGGTGCCGTTGCGCCAAAAACCGATGAACCCCGACCGCATCATCCTCCGTGTGTATGACCAAATCATAGCTGTATTATAAAACGTATTTGCCGTGTTCGTCATCGCGGGTAATGCGACCGTTCTCCAGCGTAATCACGCGCTTTTTGAGCGAGTCAATAACTCCCTTGTTGTGTGTGGTGAGAATGACCGTTGTGCCGAGGTCATTGATTTTTTTGAGAATCTGCACAATCTCAAAGGTATTGAGCGGGTCAAGGTTGCCCGTCGGCTCATCGGCAATAATGAGGTCAGGCTGATTGACGATGGCGCGCGCAATAGCCACGCGCTGTTTCTCGCCGCCAGACATCTCGCGTGGGAAGCTCCAAATTTTCTGCTTAAGCCCCACAAGATCAAGCGCATGCGGCACATCCGCCTCAATCTCCGCATCACTGCGACCCGCCGCCTCCATGGCGAAAGAAATATTCTCAAAAGCGGTCTTGTCCGGTAGGAGCCGGAAGTCCTGGAAGATACAGCCGATGCGGCGGCGCAGATGTGGGAGCTCGCGGCGTGGGAGCTCGTGCACATTTACCTTGTCAAAGAGGACCTGTCCGTCGCTCGGCTCGTCCTCAACAAGTATCAGTTTGAGGAGAGTAGACTTCCCTGCCCCTGACTGGCCGACAATGGAAAGAAATTCACCATGTCCCACCTCAAAACTTACCTTTTCAAGGGCTTTGGAATTGTCCGAATAGATTTTTGTTACCTTGTCAAAAACAATCATAGTTTTTCTTCTGCCGCAATAAACTCGTCCAGCTCACCCTCCTTAAGCACTGCGTCCACATCATGGGTCTCCACCCCCGTCCGATGGTCTTTTACCATCTTGTATGGGTGGAGCACATAGGAGCGTATCTGATTACCCCATTCGGCTTCTGTCGTCTTGCTGATGTACATGTTCTCCACCTTCTTAATACGCTCGTCCTGCAGCCTCCGATAGAGTTTGCCTCGCAGGATAGTAAGAGCTCGCTCTTTATTTTGTGCCTGTGAACGTTCGCTCTCGCAGTGCGCCGAGAGCTTGGTAGGGACATGCAGCACGCGCACTGCCGTCTCGCGCTTGTTCACGTTCTGCCCGCCGGGGCCGGATGATTTGGTGTACTCCACCTCAATCTCATTCTCGGGGATTTCCACGTCTTCCACTTTGGTGAACTCCGGGATGATTTCCACCATCGTAAATGAGGTGTGGCGGAGCTTCTTGGCGTTAAAGGGCGAGATGCGCACCAGACGGTGCACGCCAGACTCGCGCTTGAGCGTGCCATAAGCACCGGCCCCTTTGATCTCTGCCGTAATGTTGCGGTAGCCGCCATGGTCATTCTCATTCTCGTGCAACACGCGCATGTTCCATCCTCGCTTCCCTGCAAAACGCTCGTACATGTGAAAGAGCAATGCGGCAAAATCTTCTGCATCGTCGCCGCCGGCGCCGGCAAAGATAGTGAGAACGGCATTCCCTCTGTCGTAGGGCTCCATATCGCGCAATTCCGCCTTAAGGCGGCTATGCTCCTTGAGCACTTCCTGGGCACGATTCTTATCCTCCCAAAAGTGTGGGCCGGCCATCTGTGCTTCCACATCGGAAATTTTCTCGGTAAGCGCCTCCCGCACATCTCTCTCTGCCATCCTTCGTATTATATACGAGTGAATCGCATCCGCAAAGCGCTTGAAATTGCCTCCATTGAGCCCTATACTGGTGGAGTTCCCTGCCGTTGTAGCTCAGTTGGTAGAGCACGCGCATGGTAAGCGCGAGGCCGGCAGTTCAATCCTGCCCAACGGCTTACTCTAGCCTCCAGTATCTAGAGTGCCACCTTAGCTCAGTTGGTAGAGCGGCGCATTCGTAACGCGCAGGTCCCCAGTTCAATCCTGGGAGGTGGCTCAAGTCTAAGCATCAGCGCACTGAGCGGTAGCCCCCGGGCACTCCACCCTTGGAGAGGACAACCTGCCAGAGCTGGTTGTGGCGAGCTCGGAAGCTGCCTGCACAGGAGAGGAGGTAGTAGCTCCACATGCGGTAGAAGCGCTCGCCATACTTCTCTTTAAGTTCTGGCCATGCGGATTTAAAATTGTGATACCAGACCATGAGTGTCTTATCGTAATCGGGTCCAAAGTTATGCCAATCCTCCATCACGAAGAGCCCTTCAAGAGCGCCCCCAATCTGCGCGACCGAGGGGATTTCTCCCCCGGGGAAGATGTAGCGGTCAATCCAGGGGTCAGTGTTGTACTGCGTGATAGTAGCGCCAATTGTGTGAAGGAGGAAGAGTCCTCCCTGCGAGAGCATGCGCGACACAGCATCAAAAAATGTCCGATAATTTTTTTGCCCCACATGCTCAAACATACCGATTGAAGCAATCGCATCAAAGCGCTCCCCTGCCTCTGCGAGCCCGCGGTAATCAGCGAGGCGCACCTCAACCGGATATCCGGCAAGCCTTGTGTGCGCGAGCTCTGCCTGCGCCTTTGAAACGGTAATGCCAAGCCCCGCCGTACCGTAGCGTTCCGCCGCAAACTTAAGCAAACTCCCCCACCCACAGCCAATATCTAAAAGACGCTGGCCTTTTTCTAGTTTGAGCTTGCGGCAGATGAGGTCTAATTTTTGCTCTTGCGCCTCGGCAAGGTTCTGGGCTTTCTCCCAATACGCGCAGGAGTAGACCATACGAGGGTCCAGCATGCGCTCAAAGAGATCATTGCCGAGGTCATAATGCGCGCGACCGATACTGAAAGCGCGCTGGAAGGACTGACGGTTCCTAAGGATCGACTTGAGTGCAAGGAGAATGAGCGATGGGCTCCAGGGGAGCTTCTCGTCAAGTTTTGCCGCGAGTACCTTAACGAAGAATTCATCCAAATGCTCGCAGTCCCACCAACCGTCCATGTAGGCCTCACCGAGTGCGAGAGAGCCTCCGCCGAGCGCCCGTGCAAAGAAGCGCTCATTGTAAACCGTAACATCCTGCGAACGAGAGCCTCCTATGGCCACATCCGCCTGTGCGAGCAGAGATTCAATTGTCGCTCGGGCTGACATCATTTTGCTCTGGTTCTGGGCGCGGCCGAAGGGAGTTGAACCCTCAATCTATCGCGTGACAGGCGATTGTGTTAACCGCTACACCACGGCCGCAACGGCATTATCCTAACAAAAATGAACTGAAAGATACAGGATGCAAGTGCAGTATTCTTGAATTAGTCCGAACGCATTTTTCCGGAAAATTCCCCCCGCGAATCCGCCAGCTGGCGGACGGAAAGGCGGCGGAGTCGCACCGCTGACAATTTCAAGTTTTTCTTTGGCGGCATTCAATCCAAAAATTTATGGAGTGAATACTTAAAGAATAAAGAATTTTTATGAAAATTTCAATGTTTTCAAATATAGAAAAAGTACGAGCCCCAAGCAGAATTGAATTCCACGAGGGGCTCGGATTGTTGCGACAACGACTAGAAATCGTCGCAAAAAAAGATGACCGCTACCGCTGGCCAGATCCAGATTCCGATTCCTGCGAGAAACAGGAACCAGTACTGAACCCAAAGGTATCCCCCAGAGGGACCCTCCAGTTCGCGGATGGTTCCACGAATGTCATCCAGCGCAACCTGGTAGGTCGTCTCGGTACGCGGAATATCCTTGACGGCCTCGAGTCGCGTGATGATCGAGGAGATGGAACCATTCAACTTCGCCAGGTCATTCGCGGGAGTTTTGAAGATCAGGGCGGTGTGACCACGAGTCATGCCATGACGCTCCATCCCCGACTTCAACTCCTTCATGTACTCCAACATGTCCGGCACGTCCGCAGCGACCTGTGCGCGATGGGCGACGGACTCCACGTCTCGGTTCAGTTGGTAGCCCTGATTGATCAGGAAAATACCAACCAAAACCGACACGACCAACGAAACTATCAACGAGGTTTTCATGCGGTTCTCCTTTCAAGGTACTGGTTGACTGAATCAAGCCACCATGACTTGATTTCATGCTATCCTACCATAACAGGAGTTCTGTGTCAAGGGCAACAAAAAAACACCATCTCTGGTGCTTCTCGTTTCTTAACTCTTTGGATTAAAAAATTTTCTTCCCCCAAAATGCGAAACCGCCAATTCGTTTTTACCCCCAAAATTGAATACGAATTAGTCGCCGAGTCCGCCGAAAAGGCGGATAAACTCCGCGAGGCGAACCCTTCAAACTTGCAATTTCCTACGTGGTGCCGGGGGTGAGAATCGAACTCACGACCTTGGGTTTATGAGTCCCACGCTCTAACCAACTGAGCTACCCCGGCAGCATATTATTTGATACTCTATTCTAAATTCTAACGCAAAAATCTCATTATCATCGACCCACTCCGCCAGCCGGCGGATACCCCGGCATACATATGACGTACAAATCATATAGTGCCACGGAACACTGAAAAAGGCCAACCTACCGACTGGAGAATTGGCCTTTTTCAGCTATGGTAGCGGGGGTTGGATTTGAACCAACGACCTTCAGGTTATGAGCCTGACGAGCTACCACTGCTCCACCCCGCAATATACGCGGGGCAAGCCCCGCAACAACCACAAGTGTAGCACAGGGTTATAGATAGTCAAATTCCTTAAAAACCCTTTCATAGAGGCCGACAATTCGGCGTGCTTCACGCTCGGAGAGCGGCAGGGCGCTCCCATCGTGCGCAATGCGGTTGCGCGCCTTATGCGCTTCCCATGCATCGTCCAAGCTTACAAAATCGCTCTTCTCAACCACCTTGAGTTTATCCCCCAAACTCGCACCGGGCAGATTCATGGTCCCCACAATTTCTCCAAGGATGCTATCTGCCTCAATAATCGCCATGCGCCAATCTGATTCGTTTGAGGAGCTTAACTTATCCTGGATGAACTGCCACCGAGCTTCATTGGGAGTGCGGTTGCTCTCCACGGCAACATGTTCCATCTCCGCTTCTTCTGCTAGGGAGCGTGCCATATTAAGCTCACGGATTTTAAACGCCACCCATATCAGTCCCGCCGCAAGGAGGCCGGAGATAATAATCGCAAACACTTTATACCAATGGATTGTCTCTGCGACAGCAGGGAGCCGTGCAAGGTCGCCGTCAATAAAGGCAAGAAAAAGCCCCCGCAAAAACTGCATGAGCTTGTAGATATAATAAAAAATTGCGTCAATCACCATCGATATCTTTCCCTATGCTAAAGAGCGCCGACTCACCGCAGTAGGGTGCAATGAGCTGGAAGCCAACAGGCAGGCCCGGCATGGTCTTCCCCGCAGGAATGGAGATGGCAGGGAGCTCGGCAATATTTGCCGGCACGGTAAAAATGTCTTCAAGATACATTTTGAGTGGGTCATCCGCCTTCTCGCCAATAGCAAACGCCGGCGAGGGCGTAGTGGGAATTGCAATGGCATCCACGGCGCGGAAGGATTCTTCAAACTCCCTGCGGATGACGGCGCGCACCTTGCACGCCTGCGCATAATAGGCGTCGTAGTAGCCGGCAGAGAGCACGTAGGTCCCAAGAATAATGCGCCGCTTTGCCTCGCGGCCGAATCCTGCGCCGCGAGTTTTAATATAATCCCCGTAAAGATCATCCCCGTCCACATGCAGCCCGTAGCGCACACCGTCAAAGCGCGCGAGATTTGTGGAGACTTCAGCCGGCATGATGATATAGTAAACGGCAAGCGAGTGTGTGATGGTGGGGAGTTCTATGTCACAGACCTTGTAGCCTTTGCCGCGAAGCGTCGTAAGTGTCTCTTCAAAACGCGCGAGTATTTTTGCATTCACTCCCTTTTCCAAGAAGCGCCGCGGGACACCAATTCGTTTTGCCCTTTTATTCTTTTTTTGGATTTGTGCGGGATCTAGTGTTGTTGAGTCCATCGGGTCGCGGCCGGCAATTGCCTCAAAGAGCAGTTCCGCGTCAGCAACTGTTTTTGCAAAGGGGCCAATCTGGTCCAGCGAGGAGGCCATCGCCATAAGCCCCGAGCGGGAGACTCTCCCATAGGATGGTTTGAGCCCCACCACGCCGCAGAAGGCGGCTGGCTGGCGGATTGAGCCGCCGGTGTCAGAGCCAAGCGCGGCAAGCGCCAGATTCCCCGCCACCGCTGCGGCAGAGCCGCCAGATGAGCCACCGGGAACGCGGCTTGTGTCATGGGGATTTTTTGTGGGTCCAAAAGCAGAATTCTCGGTTGAGCCGCCCATGGCAAATTCATCCATGTTGGTGCGTCCCAAGAGCACGGCTCCAGCCTCCTTTAACTTGCGGATAACCGTTGCATCATAGGGCGCGCGATATCCCTCAAGAATTTTTGACGCTGATGAAGCACGCCTCCCTTCAATCAAGATATTGTCCTTTACCGCGAGCGGGATGCCCGCGAGCGAGCCGAGCGCTTCACCCTTCGCTCTCCGCTCGTCAATACGAGAAGCTTGCTCTGCGCAATCATCAAAAACTTCAAGATATGCGTTCAAGCCAGCGTTTTCTCTCTCAATTCGGGAGAGGTAGCTTTCTGTAAGTTCACGCGCAGAGAATTCACCGTGAGAGAGTTTTCTGCTCGCGTCAGTAATGGTGAGAGTTTCTAAAGCGATTGTCATGCTACTTGGTGATAATTTTTTTTACTGAAATAGCGCCGCCTTTTGCGCGCGGAGCCATAGCAAGGAGCGCCTCGCTAAAAATTCCCGGTTCGTGAGCATCTCTGTCTTCACGCATTGTATTAGTACTTGCCCCGCCAATACTTGCAGGGCTCCCCCCATGGGGAACAGTAATCGCATCAGGCACAGTGACCGAACTTAGTTCAGAAACATAGGCAATGATAGAGCCAAGATCACGGGCAAGTGACTCTTTCTCCTGTACGGTGAGTTCTATGCGCGCAAGTCCTGCAAGGCGCTCTACATCCATGCCGTATATCCTATCACTTTTTAATCAGCTTCAAAAACTCCCCTTCAGAGAGGATGGTGATCCCGAGCGCTCGAGCGCGCGCAGCTTTTGAACCTGGAGCTTCTCCCGTAACAACGTAGCTGGTCTTCTGTGAGACGGACTCTGATACTTCGCCGCCGCGCTCGCGCACGAGACGCTTTGCCTCATCGCGGGTAATAGTGGGGAGTGTTCCGGTAAAGACGAATATTTTCGCCCCAAGCAGAGCGCTTGCGCGGTGGGGCGCTCCCTCCCGCACCGTGACCTGCGCGAGCAGTTCAGCAAGGAGTTTTTTGTGCGCGGACTCCTTGAACCAGGAAACGACTGAATCTGCAACGATGTCCCCTACTCCTTCCACCGCCCGCAAGTCCTCCGCGCTCGCGCGCGCGAGGCCCTCCAGTGTGCCGAAATGTTCTGCGAGGTCCTCGGCTGTCTCCTCGCCCACCTGCGGGATGGAGAGCCCAATGAGAAAGCGCGCGAGCGGGACCTCACGCCGCGCAGTGATGGCGGCAATGAGTTTCTGCACTTTCTTTTCTTTGAATGAGGGGAGGGCAAGCAGATCGCCTTCAGCGAGGGTAAAGATGTCGGGGAAGCGCGCTACGAGCCCGCGGTCAATCAAGAGGTCAATGATCTTGGGCCCGAGCCCGTCAATGTCAAAGGCGTGCTTGCCCGCAAAGTGCTGGAGCTTGCGGCGCTGGATCGCTCCTGAATTGCGGTCAACACAGCGGTGCGCGGCCTCGCCGGGGATGCGCTCTATGGCGCCGCACTCGGGAATTGATTTTGGGAACACAAATTTTTTCTCCTTCCCCGTGCGCAATTCAGTGAGCACCGTCACGATATCAGGAATAACATCGCCAGCTTTTTGCAGGATGACCGTGTCGCCCACGCGCACATCCAGTCGTGTGATCTCATCCTCGTTGTGCAGGGTCGCACGAGAGACGGTGGAGCCGTCCACCACAACCGGACGCATGATCGCAACCGGCGTAATAACGCCGGTTCTGCCCACCTGCAGGATGATGTTCTCCACCACCGTCGTCGCCTGCTCTGCGGGGAATTTGTAGGCGATGGCGAAGCGCGGCGCTTTGCCGGTAAAGCCGAGCCGCTCTTGCAGCTCGCGCTCGTTTACCTTCACCACTACGCCGTCAATACCGTAAGGTTCGCGCCGCGAGCGAGCGATCCATTTTTTATAGAACGCAAAAACCTCGTCAATGTCTTTGCAGCGCCCGTAGTGCTTGTTCACCTTAAAGCCGAGCGCCGAGAGAAGTGTGAGCTCTTCCTCTTGAGTTGTGGGCTGGGATTGGAATTCTGCAATGTCGTACATAAAGCTGTCTAGCTTGCGCTCGGCTACGATGCGCGAGTCTAGTTGGCGTATGGTGCCGGCCGCCACATTGCGCGGATTTGCGTAAGGCTCTTTCCCTTCTTTTTTTTGACGCTCGTTGAGTTTTTTAAACTCTCTTTTTGAAATCCACACCTCTCCCTCCACAATAATGTCCACGTCTTTTTCAAGCGTAAGCGGCACGGATTCTATTGTTCTAATGTTTGCCGTCACATCTTCCCCCACAACACCGTCTCCGCGCGTTGTGGCCGTAACGAGGATTCCCTTTTGATAGGTGAGCACGATCTTAAACCCGTCAATCTTCAGCTCGCAGACATACGAGCACCGCGTGCTATGCCCGTCCGAAGCCTTGTGCGGAGGAGGGCCGATCCCTTTCTCCACTCGCTCGTCAAAAGCGCGTAAATCTCTCTCGGTAAAAGCATCGTTAAAGGACCACTGCGGCACGCGGTGCATCACTTTTTCAAACTTTGCGAGCGACTCGCCGCCCACACGCTGTGTGGGCGAATCCGGCGTGATGAGCTCGGGATGCGCCGCCTCCAACTCCGCAAGCTCGCGCTTCAGCGAATCCAGCGCCGCATCGCTGATTTCAGCCCTGTCCAGCACATGGTAGAGGTACCGATGCCGATTGATGGTCTTCCGCAATTGTGCAACCCGCTCCCGAATCCTGGCATCCATATCCTACTCCTGCTTAATCATTTTAACAGCTCGGTAAAGACTGTTTGGGATCGCCGTTCTGGGACTGGTGATGTTACAGATGTTTGAACCATATGCAGTAAACTTTGAGATGATATTATTAGCATTCTCAACTTTAACGATCGCGCAGGAGAGATACCCTCCCTTCCCACTTCCTGTTATAGGAAATATAAAGTAGATGTGTGAGGTAAGGGGTGTACCGTTGAAATCATCAGCATAAAGTACTGGCTTAAAGCCTGGTGCGCCAGAATCCCAGTCACCACATGGTACAGCGCCATCAGAGAAAACAGGATTATCATTTGTTAAAATTGATGCCCGGCATTTTTTTGGCGAATTATCTAACGGATTCGTCATCTCATTGCCGTCAACAATTGACACGGTGAGACATTTGAATACCGGTCTATGATTTTTAATCACAGCTGGATTATCATAATTATCCCAGAATCGAGCGCAGGATAAGCCTGAATCAGCGGCATAGTAGGCTTGGTATCCCTCAATGTCAAACCTGGATACTTTTAAGGAGCGCGCCACTATTGAGCTCATCAATATGACCGCGAGGCTAACGATCATGGTCACCATGATTGCATAGTAGAGCGCAATTCCTTTGGATTTAATATACATATGACCTGTAAAAGAATGTTGTAATTTCAGGTATTTTTACTTCCTTTCCCTTTTCAGACCAGTACACATTTGCACGAATCCGAGCTCCTTCTGCAACCTGTCGAGTTGCATCCAGATCCACTTTCTCAAAAGAAATTACCCGCCTAAACTTTGTCGTGGTCAAGCTTGAATTGCCCTGGATGTAACGAGGAGAAGTGTCTTGGTACACCGTGCAGTCATCTATACCGGAAGCTGCTACATTAACTGTGCAGAACTGCTCACTAAAGATGCTCCAGTCTCCACCTCCAGTTGGCTGGTAGATAGGAGTGCAAGGACCTTGAGCATCAGAAGAAACGCAACCATTACTGATGCTACCGCTCTCTGTCCAAATTACACAGCCCTCTTTGTGGTCGCTTGCATTAAACGCACATTCATTTATATCGTCACCTATGAGAATCCCCTCACCTTTGCTTAACACAAGGTTCTGTTTTAATTTTGCTATCCCCATTTCAAGGCCATCTTGCGCAAGATAGTAGGCTGTTGTCTCATCACTTGCGCGGCGAATAGCGCCGAGATTTGTTGAAAATATATACAATGGCCCGATAATTCCTATGAGCAATATTGCGATCGCAACAAGGGTTTCAATTAGTGTAAAACCGGAATTAGTTTTTATGTTTTCAAAAGTAGTCTTTACCATCGTGTTGTGATACTTGCCTGTATCGGCAGGCTAACTTTCTTCGAGCCGACCATCTTTGAAAGAACAAGGGAAACCGTCAAGTATTGTGAATCATAATTAGGCTTTATGTTATTATAGAGAGTCTTGGGAAGGGCTCTGGACACATAAAACTTTGCTTCATCAACTTCAATTCCTGTGGAATTTAAATTCTGCCCCATTAACGGACTACTTTTAAAAATGAAAGATCGGAGGTAGTTGAGATCTTTTCCACTACTATCATACTGATAGTAATAAAAATATGCCGTTGGTAATCCTGAAATAAAAGTGATTTGATCACTATTGGCTGGCATAGGACAACCCTGCCTTGACGTCGTATCGTCATTAAAATAGTCAGCTCCTCCAGGAAAGACGCACAATATTCTTGTCCCCTGCTTAATATCCCTCGCCCTTAACGAAATACTATCTAAAATAGTTGTCGCATTATCCATGAGCTCTTTTCGGGCAAGAATCTCACGATTGACTTGGGAAAGGAGGACGAGTGTGGAAGTGGTGAGAACTGCGATGACAACAAAAATAGTGATAGAAACCAAGAGCTCAATAAGTGTAAAACCTCGTATCTGTTTTTTAGAGCGTCTATACAGCATATTTATTGCAGTTCCATTCTGCCAGAAGACCATACTGCTAAGATTTTTTGTCTGCCACCTTGTGCTGTGAAAGTAATTTTAACATATTCTTCATCTGGTGGATTATCAGATTGATCACCCGATCTAATCATCGCTTCTATATGAGGACTCTGAAATGTAATATTTACTTGCGCTAGGTATGTGTCTGTACCTGAATGGCAACTCTCACCTGATATTATTTTTTTTCGGCAGATTTTTGTTATCCTCACCCTTGATGGAAGATCTTTAGTAGGTTCAATATTTTCTAAACCGCCAGTATACACACCGTCTTGAGAATCAGGGTTATTTGCGATATCTCTAAAAAGAGTGTAGTTATTTGCCAGTTTACTAATATTTATTCCCACCACAGGAACCGAAGTCATGGTAATAATATCATTTTCAGTGATTCCCTGACTGCGGCCGGAAATTCCAGAGACTTGCATTTCTTTGAGCCCGGCAAGGACTTGTTGGGCGGTCAATTCTAGCTCTTTTTGTGAGCGGAAATCAGGGAGGCTTGAGACAACTATACTGGTGATGATAATAATAATCACTGTCACTACCAACATTTCAATCAATGTAAACCCTTTTTGCTTAGTAGAGTGCATTGGAGAATGAGAAGAATGAGAGTACCGCCGCCATGTCTATGTGGCCAAAGGCCGCCAAGGCGGCTCCGAGGATGAGAAATGGCGCAAAGGGTACCTCGGTCTTTATTGTAGCATAGCGTCCGCGGAAAAGGAGGAGGGCAACGCCAAAGGCCGCCCCAATCCAAAAGGCCAAGAGGAGCGCGGCAAAGCCCTGGCTGGGGCCCAAGAGGAGCCCGAGACCGAGCGCAAGCTTAGCGTCCCCCAATCCCATCCATTTGCCGGCCGAGAAGTGCCACAGCGCCGCAAAAAAGAGCGCCATAGAAAGCGCCACCCCCACCCTCCATCCAATTGACTGAAGTCTGACTTCAGTCAACAGCACGGAAAGGGCGCTCAATCCGATAAGTATATACACCATCCCGTCGGGGATGATTTTGTGGCGGATATCGTAGGCAGTGATGGCCATGAGGATGCTCCATACGGCAAGGTGGTAAAGGGCGCTCCATAATGGCCACGATTGCCAAGCAATAAGCGCAAAGAGGGCTCCTATCCCCAGTTCTACCAGTGGATACTGTGTGGATATCCTGCTCCCGCAGCCGCGGCACCTGCCTCCCTGCAGAAGGTAGCTCAACACCGGTATGAGCTCGTACCAAGCAAGCTTTTTGCCGCAGGAAAAACACCCCGAGCGCCCCGCCAAGGACCTCCCCGTGTTGTAGCGGAGCACCAGCACATTAAGGAAGCTCCCTACGACAGTGCCAAAAATAAAAAAAATCACAAGCGATAAGTTTTCCACAGTACCATTGTACTCCTCTCCTGCTATAATTGACTGAAGTCAGACTTCAGTCAATTTCAATGGACACCATCTACCACATCTACAATAGAGGTGTTGAGAAGAGGACAATCTTTCTTGATGACCGAGATAGAATCAGATTTATTAATTCCTTAGCTATCTTTAACTCGAGCGATCTCGACCCAAACGTAAGCCGCACAATGCGGAATACTCTAATGACTGGAGTCAGACTTCAGTCAGATGACCAGCTTGTGGAGATTATGGCGTTTTGTCTGATGCCGAATCACTTTCACCTCATGATGCGGGCACGAACAGAACGGGGTATCTCAAAATTTATGCAAAAACTGGGAACCGGGTATGCTAATTATTTCAATCTCCGCCGCCAGCGTGTAGGGTCCTTATTCCAAAATAAATATAAATCCGTCCCTATCATGGATGACGCTCATTTTTTGTGGCTCCCCCACTACATACACTGCAATCCGGCTAAGAAGAATGACTGGAGTCCGACTTCAGTCAAAGGGTACCGATGGTCAAGTTATGGAGAATATGCAGAGGATGCCGGGAATAAGAGATATCCGGAAATTATAGATACCACCTTCCTCTCCGAAATTTTTGAGACGCCAGAAAATTTTAGGAAACAAACTCAAGAATGGCTAAAATCCTATTCGGAATCGGAAGCAGACGGCACCAACGCGCTCATCATAGATTGACTGGAGTCCGACTTCAGTCAATGTTGATTACGGTTGCACTTACCAGTTTAAGATACTGAAGGTAATCACCGATGTTGTTTTTTATATCATCCACCATTCTCTTCATATCTACGTTGCCGTATTTGTGAACGATCAAATTTCTCAACCCAACAGAGGGAGCGATTTCGAGCGCAAATTCCATAGGTAAAATTTTATTCTCGCCCAAGACAATGAAAGTGCTCTGATAATCGGCGGGAACAGCTAGATGAGATTGGCTGATAATGTGAGTGTTCAAATCAATTGCCGAATCAACGATTAATTGGAACAATCTTTCAACGGTGTGAAGGACTAAAGATTCGTCAATAATTTCGCGGCTCTCTTTTTTCAACAACGGCAACAATTCATCTAGATAATTTCTGATGTCATTGATTTTATTGGTAGTAAGAGTTTGATCAAGCATGACGCTTAATAAATGATTGAATGGAAGCGCCTTGCAGCTTATAGAGCGGCCGGGCTTCCATATATAATTTAATACTATACACTTTAAAACGGTTGAACAGGTCGACTTCTTGTTCATAGAGCAATACACCTTCCTCCGCTACCTTCTTCAAGAGGAGTGGTGGAGCATTTTTAAGGTCAACCAGTTCAATATTGCCGTAACCGGTTTTAGTCATCAACTCCTCCTGGAGTTCTGCGATCTCCCGCAGACCAAGCCGGCGTTCAGCAATAAAACCAATATCAATATCGCTCTGCGCATGGGTCTTGCCCGTTGCCTGGGAGCCAAAGAGTACGCCAAGAACTAAACCACGTTCAGAAGCTAATTCAGCAAACTCCTGGCTTAAAAGCGGCACGGATATCATTTTTTAATCATATCACAAAACACCCTTAAACCCAACCAAACCCGATGACTGGAGTCTGACTCCAGTCAGCTATTCAACAGATAAGCCAAACCGGCCAGGATCCTTAACCACTGATTTGAACGTCTGGACAAAGAAATCCAGATCGGGCACGTGAGCACGGATTACATCGTACATTTCTTGAGCAGTCACTTCCCAATACAGGTGCACCAGCCGGTTGCGGTAACCCGCTAATTTTTTATTACGTTCGGCGAAGTCAACGGTGATGATGCCATGCTCGCCCAGCAACATAATTATCTCCTGATAATCTCGAGCTTTGCCGTTTAACCGGGAGGCGATATGAGTCCCAATGGTCAAAATCCCCTCAAGGGTACGGCGCAGGTAGTGCTCGGCTAACGCATACGTTTTTTTATCGGCAATAAATTGCTCTCGGCTCATGTCTGTCACTGCACGCAACTCTGCAATCCCCGCTTCAATATCAGCGATCAAATCAACGACTTTGGCCTTGTTTAGCGGCTGTGTGCCCATATACAGTTAGGATGATTGCCCAAGAACGGAAGCATGGAAAATATTTTCGTAATGCTTGAAGTCAAAGTAACGTAACATCACTTCAGCGCGATACTCTGCAAACCCTCCCGTCACCGCCTCATACAGCGGCCAGCCTTGAGTCACTGCGCGGAAGCGTAGCCCCGGGGCAGTTTCATCAAGGTAGACCAGATCAATCTTCTGGTCTGGAAAATGTTTTTGCATTTCAGCTAACAGTTCGCCGTAGACACCTACCGGATCCTGCCTCTGTAGACTAAGGTCGGCAAAAACCACGCCGATATCAAGATCGCTTAAGGGATGGGCGGAATCAGTTGCGGCTGACCCAAACAAGATCACCAGCCTCACTCTCAGCCTCTTGAGCGTTGAGGTATGCAATTGGATTGCCATACTCCCGCATCATACCACAAAAACACCCTCAAACCTCAACCAAACCCGATGACTGGAGTCAGACTTCAGTCAATGTTCCACTCCTCTATCGTATCACAACCCCCCGCCATGTGGCGGGGGGTTGATCACAATCGTCAAAATAAGATCCTGCTGAAAGGCTTTACTAAGCGTTATCGCAGACTACATCCGTACTACTGACACCTGTCACAATTTCTGTGGCCGCTGCAGCAGTACTCACACCAGCATAGCCAGTACTATCAACACAGTAAGTAGTACCATCGTTGAGGACAACTGCTGCTCCCCATTTTGTTGGTGCAACGCCAACAGCGGTATCTTGACCACACTGAACAACGTTCGCCGCAGGTACTTGTGTTTGAACAGCTGTCTTTAAGGTCAACAAGCTACCAGAGACGGACGCTGCTGCAGCACACAAATTTACAGCATACGTACCAGAATCAGTAACACCAAGCTCTGCTTGTGCCCTCATAGATGACATCGAGGCTTTAGCTGACGCGTCCTTTCCCTTGTTTCTTGCTGAGCCTAAACTCGTCAAAACAATTCCTGAAAGAATACCGATGATGGCGATGACGACGAGGAGTTCAATGAGGGTGAAGCCCTTCGATCCGCCACAGCGGACCCTGGATAAACCTTTCTTATAATTCTTCATACATTCTTTTTATATTCTAATAATTAAAGCTTTGATACGGAAATCATCCGACCGTTGGCTACCCTAGATTATATGCTTGCTTTCTATGGCCTACAAATGCTTATGTGGATAAACGACCTATGAAATAGATCCGGCAATATTATAAATGGGCAGGAGGACTGCGGTGAGTAAGATGCCTACCCCGGCGCCGAGGACGATAATCATTGCCGGCTCAATGAGGCCTACCAGCGTATCCACCTCATTCTCCACTTCCCGCTCGTAGAACTTCGCCATAGTGGAGAGCACGTAGCCGAACTTGCCCGACTCCTCCCCCACCTTCATCATCTGCACAATAATCCCGGGTATCTCGGGGTAGACGGCAAGCGCTTGCGAGACGGGCATGCCCGCCTTCACCTTAAGGCTCGCCTCTTTCAGAATGTTCTTATAGACCTCGCTGTCCACCACCTCGGCGGTAATCTCTAGCGCGCGGAGCATGGAGATGCCGCTCTCCACCATCGTGGAAAGATTGTCCGAGATGCGCGAGAGGTAGAGCTTGCGGTAGAGGAGACCGAGGTAAGGCACCTGCAGTTTAAGCTCCGAGAGCGCCTGCTTGCCCACCGCCGAGATACCGTAGCGCCAGAGGAGCACTCCTCCTGCCGCAAGCACAAGGAGGAGGAAGATGCCATAATGGACGAGAAAGTCGCTTGTCCCGATGATTAGCTTGGTATACCAGGGGATGGCCTGCTGTGTCTCTTCAATAATATCGGCAAGCTTGGGGATAACCAGCGTCATCATGAGCACCATCACTCCGATGAAAGAGGCAATCACAAATGCCGGATAGACCAAGGCATTCCTGGCCTTGCTCACCACCGCGTGCTGGCGCTCCAGGTAATTGGCGAGGTAGGTAAAGGCCTCCGAGAGTCGCCCCGTCTCCTCACCCGAGCGCACCATGGAGACATAGAACTCGGAGAAAATATCTGGATGCTTGGCGAGCGCCTGCGAGATTTGCGCGCCGCTCTTGATGTCATCAGTAATGTCTACAAGCTTTTTCTTGAGCAATCTGCTCCCCGCCTCGCTTGCCAGCAGTTGGAATGCCGAGAGCACGGGGACTTTTGCTTCAAAGAGCGTAGAAATCTGCCGCGAGAGGATGACGATGTCGCGCGTCTTGACGCGCTCAAAGATTTTGAGAATGTCTTCCGACCAGCTCGGCTTCTCGTCGGGCACAATGGAGAGCACGATAAAGTTGCGCTTCTGGAGCGAGCTGATGGCGGAATCAATGTTTGCGGTATCAATGGTGCCCTTTTGGTCGCCGCCGTCTTTCGTTGTAACGTGGTACCTAAAAATCATGAGAAGAAAGTATCAAGTAACAAGTGCCGAGGACCAAGTGATAGAAAGTACATCATAAGAGTCGCTCAAGCACATCGGGGTTAGTGGAAAAGCGGTACGCGTTCTCCTGTGTAATTTCTCCACGACGGAACAGGTCGGCAAGCGAGTGGTTGAGGTCAATCATGCCGAGCTCCATGCTCGTCTCCAAAATCACATCAATCTCCGCCGTGCGCCCCTCGCGGATAAGGTTGGCAACCGCCTTGTTGTTGAGGAGGAGCTCGTAGGCCGGGATGAGCCCGCCTGACACGCGCGGCACGAGCCGCTGGGAAAAGACGCCCAAGAGGTTGGCGGCGAGCTGGACGCGAATTTGCTTCTGCTGGACGGCGGGGAAGGAGTCCAATACGCGGTCAATGGTCTGCGAGGCGGTATTGGTGTGGAGCGTGCTGAAGATGAGGTGCCCCGTCTCCGCCGCAGTTACCGCGGCAGACATGGTCTCGGGGTCGCGCATCTCGCCGATGAGCGCCACATTAATGTCCTCGCGGAACATAGATTGGAGCGCGGTGTGGAAGTCGTGCGTGTCAAAATGTATCTCGCGCTGGTCAATGATGCTACGCTGTGCTTCATAAATGTATTCAACAGGGTCCTCGATGGTGATGATGTGCTCGGCGCGCTCGCGGCTGATGTGGTCAATCAATGAGGCAAGTGTTGTTGATTTGCCGTGCCCCGTCGGTCCCACCACCAAAAAAAAGCCCTGCTTCTTATTCGCAAACTCCAAGAGCGCCTCCGGGAGATTGAGCTCTGTAAGTGTAGGTATGTTCTGCGGGATGACGCGCATAGCAATGCCCACTACTCCTTTTTGAAAAAAGGCGTTGCCGCGGAAGCGGATTCCCGCGCCGGGACTGTAGGAAAAATCAATCTCCTTCCGCGCGAGGAAGCGCTTCTGGCTCTCGTCAGAGAGGAGCTCTATCACAAAGCCCATCGTCGCCTCCGGGGCGAGCTTCTCATACTTGGTGAGCGGGACGAGCTCGCTGGAGACGCGTATCGTCGGGCAGTGGCCGACAGAAAAGTGGAGGTCTGACGCCCCCTCCTTGCTTACTGTTGATATGAGCTCCTCAAGTTCGCGCTTATAATCAGCCATGGCGAGCTTGCTTTGTTTTGGTAATATCAAGCACTTTAGAGACCACCTCCGAGGGCGTTGCGCTTGCCTTCACGATGTAACCGTCAGCGCCCAGCGAGAGCCCGCGGTCAACGTCTTCCTGCTGACCGAGATTGGAAAGGATGATGCATGCGGTGCGCTCATTGCATACCTTTTTCTCTTTAATCTCCTGCAAGAACTGGAAGCCATCCATACCCGGCATAATGATGTCAATAAGGCAGATATCCGGTTCGAGTCCCTCCTTGAGCTTCCCGAGCGCTTCCGTAGCAGACGGAACCGCAGTGACCTCAAAACCGGCTTCCGTAAACTTGGTTGAGTACATATCCAAAAGGAACTTGTCATCGTCAACGAGGAGAATTTTTTGTTTTGCGTCGCTCATACTTGGTACTTAATACTTGTAACTTGATACTTATTTTATCATAGTTTATTAACCTCTTCAAAGGGAATCATACCCTGAAAGGCCTTGAGCATTGCGTCTTCCTTCATGGTAATCATCCCCTTCTTGCGTACGGCCCTATAAATCTCCACATCAGAGGGGTTGGTGAGGATGATTTTTTCAATATCAGCATCCATGGTAAAGAGCTCAAATACCGCCATGCGCCCTTTGGTGCCCGAGGGACAGGAGGGCGACTGTTTGGCGCGGTAGACAAACTGCGGCACTGCAAACTTTTCGCGCACGTCCGGCGGGAGGTCGGCAACATCCTTCTCCACCATCATCTTGATGCCGCCCTCGGTAGGGATTGGCTCCTTATCCTCTGGGCAGAGTTTGGCCACCAGACGCTGGGCAATGGCGCAGATGAGCGTCGGACCAATCAAATAGGGGTCAACGCCCATATCTATGAGACGCGGGACAACGCCCACCGTATTATTGGTATGGAGCGTGCTGAACACCAGATGGCCCGTGAGCGCCGCCTGTATGGCAAGCCGAGCTGTTTCCTTGTCGCGGATTTCCCCCACCATAATGATGTCGGGGTCCTGGCGCAGGATGCTCCGCAGGCCATTTGCAAACGTATAATTGATCTCCGGGCGAACCTGTGACTGATTGACCCCCGAGACGCTGTACTCAACCGGATCCTCAAGCGAGACCACGTTGCTTACCTCGCGGTCCAGTTCGTTGAGCATTGAGTAGAGCGTCGTGGTTTTGCCGCTCCCGGTCGGCCCGGTAATGAGTATCATGCCGTAGGGCCGGTCAATGGAATCACGGATAATCTTGAGACTCTTTTCCCCAAAACCGATATTGTCTAGTTTGACGAGCCCTTTGTCCGGGTCGAGGATACGGAGCACCACCTTCTCTCCAAAGTAAATAGGGAAGGTGGATACGCGGAAGTCAATCTTGCGCCCCTCAATGCGCGCGGAGAAACGTCCGTCCTGCGGCTTGCGCTTCTCATCAAGCTTCATATTGGTCAAAATTTTTATACGCGCTACCACGGCCTCCAAGACAGGAGTGGGGAGAATGAGGCTCGTATAGAGACTCCCGTCCACGCGGAAGCGCACTTTTACATTTTCCGAGGTCGGCTCAATGTGGATGTCCGAGGCGCCGCCCGAGGTGGCATGCTGGAGGATAACGGCTACAATCTTGGTTACCGGCGCATCCTCCACAAGTCCAACTTCGGGATTTTCTGTATTTTTCTTGATAATTTTTCCTTTCTCGGCCTTTGCGTCCTGTATCTCGGTATCCAGTTCGCCGAGCGCTTTGGTCACTTCGCTCTTGAGCCCTTGATAGCTCTTCAGCACCATGTCAAAATCCGCTTGGCTGATGCCGAAGATGCGGTACGGCATGCGGCTTGCTGAAGTAATAAACTGGAGCGCGTCGCGCGCGGTGACATCATCAGGGTTCAACATGCCCACCTCAAGGGCGCCGTCCATAACGCCAAGCGGAACAAACTTGTAAAAAGAGGCCGAATCCTCGGGGATATGCTTTAAGACATCAAAGGAAACTTTCTTTCCCTCGAGGTTCTTGATGGGAATTGCGATATCTTCGTCCATTGTCGTTTAAAATTAAAGCTCCCCCGGAGGAATAGCGTCATTTGTTTCAGTAGACTTTTTAACCGTTGTCGGTGGAGCGCTTCCCGCCCCCGGAGGAGCAAATGGATTATCCCGCCCTACTGCGTCACTGCGGAGCGCGCGGGTATAATCAACAAAGGAGAGGAGCGTGCCGCTCTCAAGGAATTGAGTATCAATCGTAATCGTGTTGAGCTCGGCGAGAAGCTGGACGAAGGGGTCCTGCTCGGCGAGCGTCATGGCGCCATCGGCAAGAGGCATTCCATTTTCGTCAAGGGATACAGCTCCTGAAGTCGAACCCGCCGCGACGGGTCCGACTCCGTCTGTGCCCGGCTTGGTGGCAAGATAGTACCCGTAGGCCGCTCCGGCGATGACGATGAGGATAATGACGACATTGAGGATTTTACTCATCATGGCATTTTATGGTTGGCGATATACCTGTGCGGCGACCTTGAACTCGTAGGTTCCTTTGACGTCAGCTGATGAGAATTCCACCGAAGTGATATCAAAAATCTTTAAGCTCTTCTCCATCTTTTCCACCAGAGAGAGAAACTGGTTGTAGGTTGCTTTGACGGTAAACGAGATAGAGACGGGCTCGTAGCCAGCGGCAACGAGCGCCACGCCTGTCTCGCTCGGCGCATTTCGCGCCGAGCCCCCGGCACCAGTTGCCTGCGCGACGGCCACACCCTTCAGCAGTGTTTTGTTCTGCATGCCGATATTCTGGACATAGATGATGAGGCGCACTTCGTCAATCGTGTTGGGCAAGACATTCTGGAGCGCCGCTTTTTGTTCGGGGGTAATGGCATTGTACTGCGTCTCCAGCACGGTAAGTTTTTCCGCCGCAAGCCGCGCCGTATTAAGTGCGCTCTCGAGAACTTCCTTTTCCTGTTTGAGCTCCGCAATTCCGGGGTCGGCAGTTGAACCAGAGCTCAAGAGCGGCTGGGTCAGCCCAAAGAAGAGCGCGATTCCAAGAATGATAATCAGCACGGGGAGAAGAAGCTTCATGGCGTTGTACTGGTGGCAGTGCTCGTTGCCGTCGCTGCAGGCGTTGTGCTTGCAGTATATGAATATTTAATAATTTCCGGGTTGAAGACGAGCATTGCCTTAAAGGTCACTCCCCCTTTCTCTTCTTCAGTAAAATCGGAGAGTGTATAGGATGTGAGAGCGCCTTTCAGTTCTTTTTGGTACAAGTCCTGTTGCTGGGCGACTGCATCATAGTCTTTTGCTTTTCCCGAGACCGTTACTCCCTCCCTCCCAAATGAGAAACTTGCGTACTGCACGCTCCGTACAGTCGTCTGCTCCAGTCTTTTAAATATAGGTACCAGACTCGTATGACCATGGACAATCTGCTCTGCAAGGTCTATCTTGCGCTCCATCCGCTTGATATCTTCCACCAAGTCCATACGCACTTCTGACTGCGCCCGTATGAGCGCCGCTTTGAAACCGCAGGTATTGCCCGCGCATTCGTCGTTAATTTCTTTATAGAGTATGCGGTGGTACACGAGCGCGCCCACGTATGCGCCAGCAGAGACGAGGAAGATGATAACAGACACCACAAGAAGTATGCTCATCGAAGTTGTGCGACGCGTTAGCGTTTCCATTGCCGGAGCTTTTGGAATGAACGATGTGTGTGTTTCTGCTACTGGTGGCATGTATATACTTCTATTATGCGTCAAGTAAGAGACGCTCTGCAAGCCCGATGGCAACTGCAAATGACGGGCCCGCTTCCTCAAGCACGCGCGACATGGACGGCGGCGAATTCAGCCGCTCAAACGGATGAGCAATAGCAACGTCTAAACCGAGGCGGCGCACTGCAATATCGGGCGCGCCACGGAGCAATGCCCCCCCTCCGACCAAGAGCGCTCTATCCACAGGTCGTTTGTAACGGCGCTGATAATTCACAATCACGCGGTTCGCTTCAGTAAAAATATATTCCACGATTGGCGTAACCGCAACCGAGAGCGTGTCCGCCTCAACTCCGCGGCGCGAGAGTCCGAGCTCGCGTTTAATCTCTTCCGCTTTTGCAAAATCAACGGAAAGAGACTTGCTGATTGCGCCGGTTACGTCCTGGGACCCCTTCCCGATCGTGTGCGAAATCTTGACCATGCCGCCCTCAACGATGGTCATCTTGGTGGAACTTGCGCCCATGTCTATCACCGCAACCGGCGCCCTATCAGAGGGGGACACGACGGAGCGCAGTGTGCTGAACGTCTCAATTTCAAAGAAGCGCGGCTCAATCTTGAGCCCTTGGGCAAGCTTCTGGTAGAGCGCAATGGTCTCTTTGTGGATTGCGGCAAGAAGCACCTCAATTTTTTGCGCGGGAACATGTACCCCTTTAAGCGTGGGGTCAGTCGTTTTTGGCAACTTCTCCTTCTCGCCGACAGGCACGTTCGCAAAATTTTGGCGTTCCCGCGGGAGTGGCTGCCAGTCAAGCACCACCTCGGCAATCGGCACCGGGATGTACTTGCGCGCCTCAATGGGCACAGCTTGCGCGAGGGCCTCCAGCGGAAGGTCAGGCATCTCAACAACAAGGATTAAACTGGATTTGAGCGGGATAGAAAATGCCACCGTCACAGCGGTAACCCCCGCCTCTTTAAAAAGGTCACTGACAATAGATATCAGTTTATCCGCGCCAAAAGAAGCGCTCGCTCCAATGGAGAGGTCTGCGTAGGGGCCCACGGCAAGCTCGCCGTAGGTGGCAAGCACAAGCTTCTCTTTCTCGCGCGACACTTGGACGACTTTAATAGATGAAGAACCAATATCAATGCCGACAGCGCTCTCAACACTTTTCTTGCCCAGTGGAGTAGCAGATAACTTAAAAAACTTCGCGAAAGGGTTCGCCATGATGTTTGGTAGATATAAGTATAGCACGCTACACTTATCCACATGGAGTCTCTCTTAAGGATTCTTGATCTCCTTCTCCCGCGTCGCTGTGTCGGTTGCGGCAAGAAGGGTGTGAGTCTCTGCGGAGAGTGCACAGACGCGCTCCCGCGGGCAGTAGCCGCACCCTTGGATTGCGAAGCGCTCTTTGATTACAATCACAAGGTGGTGCGGCGGGCGGTATGGCGTTTAAAGTACCGCGGAGACCGGACGCTTGCAGAAATATTTGGCAAGCGTATGGCGGAAGAGTTTTTAGAAGAGCATACGCAGATGCTCTCTCGCCTTGCTTATGGCGGGAGAATCCTTCTCATCCCCGTTCCGTCAACACGCAAAAGATACTTTGAGCGTGGTTATAACCAAGCAGAGCTTATTGCGCGTGCGCTGGCACAAGGCAAAACTGATGTATGGGAGCCCGCAGATGTCCTATACAAGATAAGAGACAATCAACGCCAGACAACACTAAAGGACAGAATCGAGCGGAAAAAGAATGTGTCCGATATCATTGCTGTAAAAGACAAGCATCTTACTGCCAATCGAATCTGCGTCGTTGTTGATGACGTCATTACCACTGGCGCAACCATGTGCGCCTGCATGGGTGCGCTTAAAAAATCAGGTGCGCGCGCTGTATATGGCATCGCCGTAGCGCATGGGGAAAAAATGTGGTAGAAAGAGTTGGCTGGAGAGGTGGCTGAGCGGTTGAAAGCAACGTCCTGCTAAGACGTTAGGGGAGTAATCCCCTCGAGGGTTCAAATCCCTCCCTCTCCGCATTTGCGCTGTGGACGCATAATCCACTTGTGCTATACTTATCTCATTAGTAGATAACTAATGCTCTTATGAGTGGTCAGACTATCACATGGATCGTTGTCGTCATCATTGTACTCGCAGGCGGGTACTGGTGGTACACGAGCCAAGGCGCTCCGGTAGAACCCCCCGTAACCGAGACGTCAGCTACTGTTCCTGCACAGTAGTTCTCAAAAACCCCGTCCGCCGCGGCGGACGGGGTTTTTTATTGTGCTATTATACGCAAGTATATGCGCACCATCGGCAAGCTCATCACCGCCGACATGCCTCTCGGCTCCCTGTGGAGGCTCAATCCTGAACAGGAAGCAACGCTCGAAAAGCTTCATATTGCAACAGTGCATGATCTCCTCCGCCACTACCCTTCCCGTTACGAGGAGCCGGGGCAGGCAAAGCACATTGCCGACTGCGCGGCGCTCGAAACGGTAACACTCACCGGCACCATCACCAAGTCAGAAGCGCGCAGAGCATTCAAGAAAAAGACTCCCTTGGGAGAGGCAACGCTTGACGACGGCACCGGCACGCTCACACTCATCTGGTTCCACCAACCCTACATGGCAAAAAAGTTCGGAGTAGGAGCGCAGGTGCAGGTGCGCGGGCAGGTGCGAGAACGAAATAAGAAGATTTCTATCATCAACCCGGACATAGAGTTCTCCACAGGGGAGACTACACCGCTCTTGGGCAGTCCCAAAAGCCTTGCCCCGGTGTACCCCGCAAGCGCGGGAATCTCCTCGCAGTGGTTTGCTTACCATATTGGGGAACTCCTCGGGCGTAGAGCGCATGAGAGACTCTCCGACCCCCTGCCCGATGACCTGCGCGCGCGCTACAAACTGCCGAGTCTCTCGGCCTCACTCTTCTACGTTCACGCTCCCCAGCGTCTCTCGGATGCGCGAGCGGCGCAGAAGCGCTTTGCGTTTGAAGAGGTGTTCTTTCTCAACCTCGTGCGGCTCCGAGACCGTGAGAGCTACCAGGAGCTCGGCTCGCCGCGCCTTGCCGCGCCGGAAAGCGCGCTTGGGCAATTTACCGCGCGCTTCCCCTTTACGCTTACCTCCGCGCAAGCGCGCGCTGTTGCGGCAATCCTCACTGACCTCGCGCGGCCGCGCCCCATGATGCGCCTTTTGGAAGGTGACGTGGGCTCGGGTAAGACCGCCGTTGCGGCAATCGCGGCCTATGCGACAGTGCTCTCTGGCCAGGAGATTGCCTACATGGCGCCCACCGAGATCCTTGCGCGCCAGCACTTTGAATCCTTCATCGGCTACTTTGCCCATCTCGGCGTGCAGGTTGGCCTCATTACCGGCAGTGAGTGCCGCAAGTTCCCCTCCAAAATATCCGCCGGCTGGCGGACGGAGGAGCACACGCACATCTCCCGCGCACAGCTCCTCAAATGGGTGGCGAACGGCGAGATACCGATTCTTGTGGGCACCCATGCGCTGATACAAAAAAACGTGTTATGGAAAGCGCTCGGCCTCGTCATTATTGACGAACAGCACCGCTTTGGCATCAGCCAACGCATGGCGTTGGCTCGCGGAAAAAATGCAGAACATACGCAGAACAACACGAAAAAATCCGTTCCGCATTTGTTGACCATGACCGCAACGCCGATCCCCCGCACCCTCGCGCTCACCATCTATGGAGACCTTGACCTCACTCTTTTGGACGAACAGCCGGTGGGGCGCAAGCCCGTAATAACCGAGATTATTCCCGAAGGTGAGCGCGAGCGCGCTTATGAGCGCATGCGCGCAGAAATTGAGGAGGGAAGGCAGGCATTTATCATCTGCCCGCGCATTGAAGAACCCGACCCCGAGAAAGAGCTTGCGCTTGAGGCAAAGTCGGCAAAGTCTGAGGCAAAACGACTCCAGATAGACATCTTCCCCGAGTACGAGGTGGGCCTCGTACACGGCAAACTCCACCTTCACGAGAAGGAGCAGGTTATGAAGGACTTCACCGAGAGACGGCTCCATGTGCTCGTCTCAACGTCGGTTATTGAGGTAGGGGTCAACATCCCAAACGCCACGGTCATCGCCATTGAGGGCGCGGAGCGCTTTGGCCTTGCGCAGATACACCAGTTCCGCGGCCGCGTGGCCAGGAGCGACAAGCAGGCGTACTGCTTCCTCTTCCTGGGCAGCCGAAGCGCCGCGAGCGTGGCGCGGCTTAAGGCGGTGGTGAATGCGAAGAATGGTTTTGAGCTTGCGGAGAAAGATTTGCAAATCCGTGGCGCGGGGACGCTCGGCGGCTCCGCGCAGTCGGGACTCTCCGACATCGGCATGGAAGCGCTCAAGAATCTCAAAATGGTTGAAGCCGCCCGCGCCGAGGCGGCAAAAATCATTGACTCCGACCCTACTCTCGCCGCCCATCCCCTCCTCCACGAGCGTCTCTCCCGAACCCAGACGATTCATTTTGAGTAAAAGATAAAAGAGGAGCAAGATTGAAAATTAGAAGCGCCGTCTTACTTCAACAAGGTAATAAAATCTTCGGCAGAAAGTTGAGCGTCACGTAAAATTTTCCTTAACAGGCCAGTTGCAATTATCTTGTGCATCGGCACAGTGACCGGCTTACGCTTAATACAACTAAGGCGCACATGACTGCCACGCTGACGAACCATGGTATACCCCAATTTTGCCAGACAATTAACACATTCCTTACCAGAGACGATCGGCAGCTTTGGCATAACTAAACGCTAATGGTGTGGAGGCTCAACTCTTGAGGGTGATATCGATGCAGGACGGCTCGATTACTCTTCTCTTCCAGGCAGAGGGCAATTACCTCGCGAATATTCTTAAGCGCCTCATCGAGTGTTTTGCCGTGAGTATAACAGGCATCAAAAAGAGGGCATTCCACAACATAAAAACCATCCTCATCACGCTCAATGATGACAGGAATAGTTGGCCGCCCAGATGATCGAAGTACTGTTTTTTTCATAAAAAAAATTTAGCACAAAAACACTCTGAAAACAAGCGCTTCTCCCGAACCCAGACGATTCATTTTGAGTAATGGGCGTGCTAGGACTCGAACCTAGAACCAGCCGTGTATAAGACGGCTGCTCTACCATTGAGCTACACGCCCCTCCTCAACTATACCCCCGCCGCTTCGCTCTCCGCAATGGGCACCACAGGTTCCACCCGTTTGGGTTGTATGCCGTTGATAACAAGCAACTTGTCAAATTCCTCGTGCTCAATGGTCTCCGCGCAGACAAGCTCGTGCGCCATAGAGTCAAGCGCGGCGCGATGTTTGGAGAGCACCTCGTGCGCCCGCGCGAGTCCATCGTTCATAATCCGCGAGACCTCCTTGTCTACCTGCGCCGAGACGGCTTCGGAGGCAAACTTCTCCACAATCGCTCCACGCGGGGTGAGCATACTCGTCCCACCCACATCAAGAGCAACGGGGCCTAGCGAGTCGCTCATGCCGTAGCGCGCGACCATGTCGCGCGCGAGTGCGGTAGAAACCTGGATATCGTTGGAAGCGCCCGTGGTAATATCGCCAAACACAATCTGCTCGGTGGCATAGCCGCCGAGGGAGACCGCAATGTCGTCCAGGAACTCCTGCCGCGATTGGAGGCGACGCTCTTCCAGAGGGAGCTTGAGGGTATAGCCGGCGGCATGGCCGCGCGAGATGATGGAAACCTTGTGCACCGGGTCTGCATTGGGGAGCACCGAGGCAACGAGAGCGTGACCCATTTCGTGATAGGCGGTAATCTTTTTCTCCTTCTCGGAGAGCACGTGGCTCTTGCGCTCGGGGCCGAGCATCACCTTCTCAATAGAGCGGATGAGGTCGTACTGTGCAACCTTGATGCGGTTCTCGCGCGCCGCGAGGATGGCGCCCTCATTCATCAGATTGGCAAGGTCGGCGCCCGAGAAGCCCGGCGTACGCTGGGCAATGATCGCAAGCTTCACATCCTCCCCGAGCGGCTTGTTTTTGGCATGGATACCGAGGATTTCCTCGCGGTCTTTGATGTCGGGCAGGTCAATCACCACGCGGCGGTCAAAGCGCCCGGGTCGTAGGAGTGCGGGGTCAAGCACGTCGGGGCGGTTAGTTGCCGCCATGACGATAAGCTTCTCGTTGGGTTCAAAGCCGTCCATCTCCACCAGAATCTGGTTGAGGGTCTGTTCGCGCTCGTCGTTGCCGCCACCCATCCCGGAGCCGCGGTGGCGGCCGATGGCGTCAATCTCGTCAATAAAGACGATTGAGGGAGCGGCTCGCTTGGCCATGTTGAAGAGGTCCCGCACACGCGAGGCGCCCACACCCACAAACATCTCCACGAATTCAGAACCGGAAATGTAGAAAAATGGCACGTGCGCCTCGCCCGCCACCGCCCGTGCGAGGAGAGTCTTCCCCGTCCCCGGACCGCCCATAAGAAGCACGCCCTTGGGAATGCGCGCGCCGATTTCTAAAAATTTTTTCGGATTTTTAAGAAAGTCCACAATCTCGGTCAGCTCCTCCTTTGCCTCCTTGGCTCCAGCAACGTCCTTGAAGGTGATGCGCTGTTTTTGGTCGTCAGGGTTGGTGATGCGCGCCTTGGACTGGCCAAAAGAGAACGCTTGCGCCGAAGCGCCGCGCAACTGTCGCGACACCATCCAAAAGAGAAAGAGCACAAAGAGAACAGGCAGGACGATGGGGAGCAGGTTGAGGAGCCAGAAACCCCATCCGCTGGGGTTCTTGACCTCAACGGCGATGAGGGCGAGCGCCTCGGGAGAGACATTGTAGTTACGCAGGGTCTCGGTAAGGGAAGCCTCGCTCTCTTTCTGCGAGATCTTTTTTGTATCGTTAATCAGGGTTATCTCAAGCTTGTCGCCCGAGATGATAATAGATTTTACCTGCCCCGTTTGCACGTCCCGCGCGAGCTCCGAGAGTGGTATCTGCTCACTCTGCGCACTTTGGTTTGAGAGGTAGGAGTAGCCGAGTGAGATGAGAAAAAGGATGAAAAAGGTCAAGATGAGCTGGTTGCTCAAAGCCCCCCATCCGTTGCCGCGGATTGGAGGCGGTTTTCTCCCCGTTTTGCCGGCGCTTGCCATGTGCACAGAGTATAGCGAAATAGGGAGAAAATGAAAGTTGTGGTGTTTGTTTGAAAAAGTCAGAACCCATTTTACGGAGAACCCTGAAAACTAATGCGGACTCGGCAGGGCGAAACATTTGTCTGGGGATATGGATTCGCCCTGCCTCGGCTTCCGTCCCGCCCGCAGGAGGGGTCTGGGGAGGAATGCGGGCGGGTTTCGGACTGGGGGTTTTCGGAAATTCGGCGGCTATCAATTATTTTAACCAAGATTTGACAATTTCCAAAACTTGGACAATTTGTGTTGCGGCAAGCGCAACGCCGACAACGGTTAGCCAAAAAATTCGCTTTTGTAATTTCTCGTTTTTACCGTCAAGATTTACGATAGTTTTTTCAAGACTCTGGACAGCGGGTTTCAATCTACGAGACATTTCCACATTTGATTGAATTGAAACCTTGTCGCCATAATCGTATAAATGAGCGTTCGCCAATATTTCGTCTGGAAGTTTGGTAAAATCCGAATTTGGCGTAAGCTCGGTGTTATATTCCTTCTTTAGTCGTTCTTTGATTTGATCCTTTGTTTCCATTATTTACCTGAGGGTGTTGGTTTTATTAAGAAAAACTATTTAATGTCTTTGAGAAAAATTGAAGTCTTAAACACACCACTATCTTTTGTTGTTGCGAATACAACATATCCACCAACAGATTCATCTTCAATCGTAAACAAAGATTCTATAGATGTTGGTAAATTACTCTCGAACTTTGTCCAGGTATGTGCGTTATCTATACTAACCAAGAGTAAATTTTGACCATACTCTTTACTACCTATAACAAATACCACATCTTCAAGTGCAGTTCTTTCCTTAATATTAAATTCTTCTTTTTCTTCGTTGTCATAACAATCATAGGTTTTAATGTCGTTGTCATTATGTGAGTAGACAAAAATGTGGGTTGGAGAAACTCCCAAATCTTCTAAAGAGTTTTCTAAAATCCAATGACCTCCTCTATTTAGGCAGGTTTTGACAAGTAACTTGCTACTTAAACTAATATTCGCATATATATGTGGAATGCCTTTTTGTGAGTATGCAACTTCCGCGCCAGAATTAAGTGGATGAGGTCCAAATTTTTCTAAAATAGACTCGAGAAGATCATCTTTTTCGCAACCCATAAAATCCTCCCAGCAAGAATAGATTGTTCTATCAGTATGAAGCCACGTCGGCCAAGTATTTTGTGTCAAGAGAGAAACAACAGATTCAGAATTGATAACGCGAGCTTTCTCCCCGTTGGATAATGTTCTTTCTTGCAAAAAATCTATTTTCTTGGCTCTCACTATGTCGTATGTTATATCGTCATCTTCGATAGCTTTCCCCAAAAGCCTATTCGTCTCTTCTCGATTATTTTTATTAATTTCTTTTTGATCTTTATAAAGACTCTCGAAAAATGATTTGATATATGCTCGCGTTTCTTGCTGTGGCTCAGCAAAAAATCCGATGCCAGTTGATATAGAATAGATTATTGGATCTTTTGTAATGCCATAATCTGCTAAGTGAATTTTTTCATAACGATTTTCCCTTGAATATGGTGTTAGGGCAATGTCCGCCATTCCTGTCCCCACGAGTATCCAATTATTCCCCCCATCTAAACTTTCAAACACGTCGCCTACACCCAATGCAAATATGGCTTTTGCATATGGAGCGTGGACTATTTTTCTAATCTCTGGTAATGGATTTGGTAAACCATTATTTATTGCAACCCAGCTTACCCCTTTGTCTATACTTTTAAAAATTCCCGTATCCGTTCCGGCATAAAGAATGGATTGATTGTTTACATCAGCAATAACAGTATTCACAGAAAGAGTGGTTAATCCAGTATTGGATTGTTCCCAAACTACGGTTTTATTAGTAGAAGTTTTTTGTGAAAATATAACAGCCAAAATTATCACCAACAAGACGGCTCCGATGATAAGATGCTTTTTTGTAAATTTTATATTATTTTCAATCATATTTTTATAAAAGTTATTTTATAAAATATCCAACCTCTTTTTTATAAAGTGCAGCAAACTTCCTTATCTCAACAATATCTAGCCTTTGTTCGCCCGCCTCGGACTTTGAAATATAAGATTGAGGACGCTTCAATTTCTTTGCGGCTTCAACTTGCGTAAAACCTGCCTCTAAGCGGGCATTCTTCAATTTTAACGCAAAATTCTGATATTCCTTTGTTCTTATTGAACTACCCATATATTAACAGTTTATATTCACAAAGGCAATATTCAAAGTTAGAATAATGTGCTATGCTTAATTTATGATAGCCGCCGAATTTCCGAAAACCCCCAGTCCGAAACCCGCCCGCATTCCTCCCCAGACCCCTCCTGCGGGCGGGACGGAAGCCGAGGCAGGGCGAATCCATATCCCCAGACAAATGTTTCGCCCTGCCGAGTCCGCATTAGTTTTCAGGGTTCTCCGTAAAATGGGTTCTGACTTTTTCAAACAAACACCAGAATTAAAGTCAGGTCATTTTTAGAAATTTTTTCTTTGGCGTTCGCCAAAGAAAGCCAATGGTTTTGGGCAATTCCGAACGCTCCGCGTTTTTTTAAGGTGAGGTTCAAAAATTCAAAAGCCGAAGATTTTTGGAGGGAGATTTTTTTGGAGGGGAGGTCGAAGACGAATACATAACACTTGCCCCACCCTTCCCGTGCGCGTGTTAAAAACTTTTGCCGACTTGGAGATCGGCAAACTCCCTAAAAACAAGCAAGCAACTGATATATCTAAACTATACTTTCCCTCAATATGTATCCGACAACAGAACCTTTTGCTATTAAGAAATCTAGTATCACTAACACATCTTGTTTTAACTTTTTGGTCTCTCTTATTTTTGTACGATTTTTATAAATATACTTTCTGATAAGATTTTCTATATAGAAAAGCGTGTTTACCTCAAGTTTGGCAGTAAATAAGTTTTTATTTTTTACTAACATACCTGATATCCACTGTACGCCATCCTCCATATAGGTACTCCCGATATCATTTAGTAGTTTTGAAATTGCATAGAGGGTTGAGGCACATTGTCCAATATTCTCCGAAATTTCTTTAAAAAATCTTTTATCACTATCTTTGAATGTATGCCATTCGGTCGCAGATTCTTTCCACGGATTTTGAGCAAAAAGATAACTTTTAATAATTTTATCAACGTACCAATATCCATCTCCCTTTTTACAAAGCTCAATTATTTTCTCGTTAAATATTCTCCAAACTTCCCAAAATATCTCATAAGAGTTTAAATAATCCTCAGCAGATATAAATTCCTCAAATAAATCAGCGATTGCCTCTGAACTATTAAATTTATCAAGAAATGGTTGAAGGTATTCTTGAATTTCTTCTTTTGAAGAACTCAAGACGAGATAGGCTAGTTTTTCTAAAAAACCATGCTTTGTCGCATAATCAACTCTGTCCTCTCTGTCATTTGAAATTAATTTTTCAGCAAAAGCAAAGATGGTTTTTTTGACTACTATTTTATGCTCCTCATTTTTAGTTTTTAGAGGAATCAATTGGAAAGCTGTTTTTAATGTGTATAAATCTATCTGCTCAATATCTCCAACGTCACCAATTAACAATTGATTGTTTTGGATTTTCTCTAAATACACTTTATTTTCTTCCAAGAATCTTTTCATTGCATCACTATCTTGTATATCGTACTGATTCTTTATATATTTTTCTTGGCGTATTTTTTCTCTTAACTCATCAAATTTTGGTTTCAAATATAAGTAGCCAAACAATAATGACTGAGCATCATCAAAATTGGTACTCCATAGCTTGTGAATAGCCGTGATTGAAAATACGTTAAAACTTGTACCAGCCATATCAATGGGATAATAGTTAAACAAATTAAACAACAAAATTTCTTTTATCTTTCCTTTTTCTTTCGGAAATTTCTCAAATAGAACTGGCAATACCGAAATTGCCGATTGCGCACCATCAGTTACCTGATATTGATAGTTAGGGCCGGAAGACGAAGACACGGCTTCTAAAACAATATCGGCGCAAAATTCGCCTTCCTCTTTTGAAAGCTTATCAAGAAAATCTCTAATCATGACAGAGCAGACTTCTGAGGGGATAGAATGATTTAAAAGGTAAAAACTTTCTTCTTCCGAGTGCTGAAGTTTTAATGATTCAGGTTTTTTAACAGTTTTTAATTTTGCAATGATCTCTTCAACTTCCTTAAGCGGAAGCTTGGGATCGTCCTCATATTTATTATACTGCTTGTATTTTTCGTCATTTCTGAGCCTGAAATTTGCCCATAATTTTAATTGCAGGTATTTAGATGATTCGGAATTCTTTTCTAAAGATTTCTCGCTGTATTCTTTTAATTTCGGATCAATTTGAGGATTAAAATTAATCAAATATCCGTCATCAGTTTTTTCTGAGACAAGATTCATTTTCCTTCTATCCATTCTTGCCAAGTAAAGTCTCCACGTTTTGTCTGATTCGGTTTCTACCGATGGATCGGGTAACTTTTTGTAATAATCGTCCAATATTTCCCACAGAATCTTTTGTCTGTTCTTTGATTCCTCCTCATCAACTTCTTCACTTCTAAATAATTGGTAATTTAGAAATACATTCTCTAAAGACCATTTTCTATGCTTGTCATCACAGGTTTTTAACCTCTCCTCTTCGTGAATTTCATTTTTTGAATTGATACCAAAACTTGCTCTTAAAGACAGAAGTGAACTTTTTTGACCTTGGTCTAAAACTAACCTGCTAGTGTCATAAAGAAAAAAGTCTTTTGTTCTAAAAAGAATTTTAGCCACATTAAAAGTCTTTTCGGGATAAGCCGACACAACACTTGCAACCACGCCTGAGATAGAAGCTGATTTTGAATTTCTAATTAGATACAAAAGCCAGCTTTCCAAAGTCTTTGAATCAGTAACCTTTCCAATTTCAAGGAAATACCTTTCTAAGGCCATGTGCATTGATTCTAGGACGTGAGGAGCAACCTGCGTACCTCTGAACGCGCACCAAAGCCGACAGCTTATGTATTGTTTTATTGGCTTATCTTTTTCAATAAAGACCTCAACTTCTTCAACTTCATATTTAGCAAATTCAGATTTGGCAAAGTATTCTACTGCTTTATTTGTAAATTTTAATATGAAATCTATTGTTTCTTGGAGCGAAGATTGGAGCAGCCAATAAATTGGAGTCTGATATGAGCTAGCCGGAAAATAATCTAAATGATCATCTTCCATGTCAAAATGTTCCGCAATGTCTATCCCAGAACGACCGGAGAAGTGATCTTCTTTTGGCGTGAACGACCAAAATAAATCTGCTAATTCCAAAACATATTTAGGAAAAGTCTTGGCAATAGTGACCCCTTCAAATTTTGTCAAAATAATTTCAGATAAATCAACATAAGGGTCTCTGTGTCTTTTCCACTTATTCTTTACAATTTCTTTAAAAATTCCCTCTAGTTGGCCTTTAATCTCTAGGGAGCTATAAAGAATTGTCTGCAAGAGCTTATCTTTAGTACCATCGTCAGAAATATGGACGTCTTCTTTAATAGTCCATTGGTAGTATTTCAGTGCCATTAAGCCAGAATATTTTGTCGTTTCTCCTTCCTTAAATTTACTAGTCCAATCGTGGATTATCGGCAAGATAAAATGGATATTTCTAATACCAACTTGATCAAAGTTTTCAAAAACAAATTTAATAAGACTTTCCCATCCTTGTCCTTTCGGCCTCGTCAAAATATATTTGAGGGAAAAGATATTTAAATTTTTAACTCCTAGCTGTTTAAAAAAGTCATCATCAACTTCCTTGCAGGCAATTCTTAAAAGGAAAAACATTTTGTGCAACAAGCTTTCTTCGTATTTATAGTTAACGGTTAAAGATTGCGCGACTTTGGATGAATTGTCATACTTGACTACTTTTTCTGGGATACTTAGTAATTCGTTTTTAAAGAATTCAAAGAATACAGAGGAGAAATCGGAAAGTAAAACAGAAACCAATATTTCATCTTTCCAAAAAGATTCTACCCCATTATTCTTTACAGCCTCTTCAATAAAGGTTTTTATCTCTTCGTTCTGTAGCAACAACTTTTCCGATACCCATTTTCTAAAAGCACGGCGCAAAGGCAAAGAACTGCCCAGATTTTGGAAAAAAGTTTTAGTGTCGGTCTTTTTCCCAAATTCAATTTGAATATTTTTTTCCAACGCCCACTCCTCATAGATATCATGAGTAATGAAATAGCCATGCGGCGATTCATATCCTAAAATCCCGTCCTTCTTTAACTCATTATCCAGAATTTCTGATTCACAATCTGGATTAATAAAGAACTGTCCATCGGTTGCCCTCTGCAATGCCATCTTTAAAAAGCATTGTTCTCTTGCAGGTTTAGATTTAATAATTATTTTATTCCATAATTTGTCTTTAAAATCCGTATAGTTTATTTGCTCACCCTCCTTGTAAATCTTCAAATACTCGTTTAAGTAAAATGGATTTCTAACAAGGTCTAGTAATTTTTCGTCACTCGGAAGAGAAAACTTATATGTCTCAGAAAGTTTACTTAGCTCCTTTGCTTCCAAATTTTGGATATTGATATTTAAAGGGGCAATTCCATAAATCTCAAAAAACTGATAGTTTAAATCTTCTAGATAATTATCTCTTGTAGTAAAAATAACTTTCCAATTTTCCTTAACCACAATAGATAAAAACTCCTTAAAGGGGTCGGTGTTTTTCAAATCCAACAATTTTTCTGCGGAATCAATTGCAATAATTTTATCGCCATCATTTTTATGCCCATCTAAAAAATCCTGAAAACTATACCCTGTAAAGAATTCACTTAGATTTCTCAGCTCAAATTCGGTTGCTTTGAAAATATAGAAAGGTATCTTGCCTTTCGTTTCTTCATAGAAGTCTTTAATGACCGCTGTCTTTCCAACTCCACCAACACCACTCAAGATCAATACCTTATCTAGGCTAGTTTTTATTTTCTCCAAATTACCACTCCTGTCTATCTTTATATTTTGACCATTAAAGGCGATGGTCGTTTGTATCTCGCTTAATATATTCTCCGAATGATCCTGTTGATTTTTTATTAGGTCAAATATACTTTTGTCTAAACTAAAAAAATGTTTAGCTATTATTTCGTTATCAACCGATACAAAAGTAGATTCAAAAAAACTTGCAGTTCTCCATTCTAACTTAATGCCAAGCGTATTCGCCTTACCCTCTACGTCTTTCTTCCCTTGAGGTTCTTTGCCTTTATTTTGTACCCACTCCTCGTTAGTATATAAAATTAGCTTTGTAATATTTGTGTAATCTCTCTTTGCCTTTTCAAGGACACCAATCAGCTCAGTCGTATGGTTTGACAATGATGTACTGTAAAACTTAGCTTGCCAACCTATCACTTCTTCTTTTTCTTGAACAGTATCTGTCTCTATGGCAGATTGATTTTTATAACGAAAAATTCCAACAATTTTATTGAACTCTCTGCAAAATAATGAGTAACAAAACCACTCAAAATTGTTTTGAGGATTTTCGCTAAATTTCGCCTTAAAGATGTTCCAACTTGGCTTAATCATTGTAATTTTCTTAGGTTTTGGGAGAGTTCCATTTTTTCCATTCTGAACCTCTTTAATACGAATTATTCATAAATTTATTTCTTATCAAATACCCTCACGACCTCATCAAAGTTTTTGAGTTTATCTTTTTCCCATTCTTCTTGTTTTATATAAAGTGCTTTATAGACAACCCGATTTTGGCGATCGTTCACATCTACACACCACTTTTGCAGTCTTTCAAATTTCAACTTATCATTTTCTTCTTCTCGTCCTTTTGTTTCAATAATATATACAGTTTTTTCGTCTTTTTTAACAAAGAAGTCTGGATAGTAGGTGGCGATAAACCCTTCCGAATTTTTATACTCAATTCTAAGCGCGCTCGCTTCCTTGTTTTGAAAGTTTTTTGCGAAAGAAATTACATCATCACAATTTTCAAGAAAATCCGAAAATACCAATTCAAAATCACTATCCCCAACAATCTTATTGAAAACTGATTTTTTAGGTATTAAATATGATTTGTCATTAACAACAAAAGGTCTTGCTTCGCTGATTTTTATATAGTTCTTTATTTCCGTATCGCCCTTGTCCTCTACAGTGAGATCATTGATAGCTTTTTTGAAAGAATCTTTAATGAGCCTTATATATTCAACTTCTGATAAGTTTCTCAAGGTATTGAGGTCTGACAAATTCACAGGACTATCAAACATATTATTTTGCAAAAACTCTCTTACTTTGCCGAATAAAATATCGTAGCAACCAAACAATCGTAGCTCTCGCATTATTGCTTGCGCAAAAAACCCGACAACGCTTTGATAATCTGGCTCTATGTCTCCAGAAAGTATTGTTGTATGGTGAGTTTTTTCACCAACAACATCTTTAAAAACAATTTCTCGTTTTTCTTCCTCCGAAAATATTTTAACCTTTACTTTTTTATTTCCAAACTTAGACACATCCAACTCGGCAAGATTTTTGTATTCTCGCTGAATTCTAGGGGACATTACCGGAATCTCAATATCAAGTTTCTCAATATCTTTATTCGGATTATCTTTATCAACCTCAATAACCATCGGAGCTATTGGCTTAGCTCCTATTCCCATGGCTTTCTTCTCAAGAATAACGCCCTCGCCTTTGATTGACTCAACAAAGTCCATAAAAGCGGGAGTTCCAACAACACTCACATACTCCTCAACATCATCTCTGCCAAAAAACATTCTGCGGAGTCCTCGCCCGAGAGTTTGTTCAGGAAGAATTTTTGAATCGGCGGCGTATGGTCGTAGCCCAACGATTGTCGTTACATTTTTTACATCCCAACCCTCTTTGAGCATCATTACAGAAATAATCACCTTGAAAGGACTTTCCCAACTATCAATTTCGTTTGCCTGTTTTCTAAGCAAATCCAATTCTTCTCTGCTTTTGCCAGATACACTTTCAGAAATTTCACCACTTTTATTTGTGTGAATGGTCAAAACCGCGCCTTTCAGTTCCTTAAAACTTGTTTCAATATAACCTGCCACCTCATCACAGTTCTTTGTATCGTCTGTCATAATAAAAAGAATAGATTTCTTGCCCATCGGTTTTAACGCCTCGTATGTTTTTTGCCATTCTTCAATACCAAGATTTATATAATCTCTGTATTTTTCGCTAAATAGCGTGCTTTGATTTTCTTTTAACTTTCCTCGGCTCGCCGCGTCTGGCACAACCGGATTTTTTACCACTCTTTGATGGATTGCTTCAACAAGCGGATAATCCGAAATTGTTTGCACAAAAATAGAGCCGTCATTCTTTTTTGGCGTAGCTGTCAAATCAATTTGCAAGGATAGTTTCGTTCCTTTTTGTTTTAGGCGATTATCTATGTCCGTAATAGATTTAACCCAAGCTGATTTGTCATCGTGCAAGTGATGTGCTTCGTCATTGATTACAATAAGTTCGTCAATATCCCTCACAATCATTCCCAGATCAACAGTAGAATCGCTTGTTTTCGTAACTGGCTTATCACCCAAGAAATATGCAGAAGTATCCTCGTCTTCTATGCTTGAATCTTTTATATCACCCTCGAAAACTCTGTGGATATTAGTCAAAAATATATTTCCAGTATCAGAAACATTACGCAAATCATCTTGCAAGTGCAAAGTCATTTGAAAATCATCTTGCCAGTTTTGCCCTTGGTATCCATTCTCCGGCAGAACAGGGTCGCTAAAAAATATCTTCAATCCCTCAAAATCATGTTTTATCCTTTCAAAAACGATGACATTCGGGGTTATTAAAAGAAAATTCTTTGCCAAATTAGAATCTTCCTCATATTTTTTATGAAAATACGCCCATGCGACAATCAAACTCATTACCTTTGTTTTACCTGCGCCTGTCGCCATTTTTATTACAAAACGAAGCCACTCCTCGGTAAACATTTGTGGGCTTAATACGCCGGTAGAATTGTAGCGAATGAGGTCGTATTTATCTTTTACTTTTGCTACTTCATAAAGCCAAATGACTGTTTCTAGTGCCTCTCTCTGTGCGAAATAGTATTTGAAATGAGAAGATACTCCTTGCTGGTCATACAAAATATGTTCTTCCTTAAACCACCAGTTCAAAAGTGATTTTGAAGTATCGCTCGCTCCATCATAATTTTTATCTCGCCATTCTTTTACTTTTTCTCGTAAACCAGCAACAAGAGGAGGTAAGAGTTTTTGAATAGCTCCCTTTTCTCTCAAATCTTCGTCAGCAGGAAACCACCGAATGTTCGGGTCAAGTATTGCGTATGGGTCTTTGGGAAAATCTTTATGGAGTGCCATGTTATATATTTACTTCAACTACTTTCGTCGTATCATTTCCGAAAATATCCACAACCTTTACGGCGATTTTGTGCTTACCTTTTGTCGCCACCTTTGGAGAAGTAACGAGGTCAAGATTTCTGTTCTTTTTTGTGCGGAAACTCTGCCATTCGTTGTCAAAAATATAGTCGCCAGTCCAAATTTCTTTTTCTTTGCCGTCTTCCATTATTTTTATGATTTCCTTTCTGCTCGCAAAATCAAAATCTACCGCCCAATAGTCAATCCAGTCGCTCCATTTTTTAGTCAAAATCTCCTTGGATATTTCTTCCGTCTTTTTATCTTTTGAAATTTTTACCACTTGGCCATCTTCCACCACAACTTTAGATCCGCCCGGGCGCAACGCCTCGGCTATCTCACCAGAATCATCTTGATTATAAAAAACAGAAAAATCAGTAAGCTCTATTGATATTTCTTTATCACTTCCTCGTCCTTTGATAATCGGCTTCGCCTCAATAAACGCAACATCATAAAACTTCACTTGTCCTTTTTCTACCGCTTTTTTGTCAAAAACTTCTCGTGGAATTATTCTGAAAGCGATATCAATCCCTTGATCTTTGTATTGTGAAAAATCCAGCCCCATTTCGTAATCAAAGCCAAGTACATCAATTTTAGTTATTCCTTTTTCTTTGCATTCCTTCACAATATCTTGCACGAGTTTTGAGGAAACGGGTGTATTGATAGGTCCTACCGCTACAAGGCGATCTCTTTTCTTGCCGATAACATTCACAAAAGATTCTATCGGCTCTGCTTTGTATGCGGAAAGTATAAGTTTTACAAATTCCTTTTCTTTCCTTTCGGCTTGTTTTGATTTTTCCTCTGCTCGCAAATCATCATTTGTCGCTAGGAAATTTTCTCTTTCATATCTCCCAACATTCAGAATCTCAAAAGCTCGAAAATTTTTACTTTCCTTTTTCAGTTCTCTTTGTATTCCAATTAGTCGTTTACGAGATGTGTGTATGCCGAATTTACCCAAATCAGAACCAATCCACTTTCTACCAAGTTTTTCAGCAACAGCGAGAGTCGTACCAGCACCGCAAAAGAAATCTGCTACAAGATCACCCTCATTGGTGGATGCACTTATGATTCTCTCCAGTAGTGCTTCGGGCTTCTGTGTCGCGTAGTCGGTGTTTTGAGTTTTATCGGCAGGTTGTAAACAAGCTATCTTCCATACATCATCAACTCTTCTTACATCTCTCATTTGATACTGCACATTACCACTCTCATCTCTAGCATTTATTGCTTTTCCTTCAAAATATTTTCTTTTTAATTGCTTAACGGGTTGGTCTCTCTTTTCTTCTTGTGGATTGAAAGTATAATTTGAATCTTTATTTTTTACATAAAACAATATTCTGTCGTGTGCGGAGGAATATTTTCTAGTACCACTCGCCATTTTATTATAGTAATACCAAGATATATCACCTAGGAAATTATCTTTTCCAAAAATCTCATCTAAAATACATCTTATATAAGAATTTGTTTTCCAGTCGCAGTGCACATAAATACTTCCGTCTTCAGCGAGTAACGAATACATAAGTTTTAGTCGCTCATAAAGCATCGCATTAAAACTATCCACCCCTTTACCCCATGTATCACGAAAAGCGATCTCCTCTATGACGGAAGGTTTCTTTTTAAACTCATCTTCTCCTATTTTTATATCAATAGAAAAATCTGCGCCTACATCAAACGGCGGGTCAATATAAATCAATTTCAAACCGCCTTGCGCTTCTATTTCTTTGCGAAGTGGTCCATTTTTGAGAGAGGAGAGAATCAGTTTATTGTCTCCCCAAATCAATTTATTCGTCCATCCGGTTATTTGTCGTCCTGTTGTATCAAAAAGAGAATTTTGATTGCCGAATTTTGCATCACTTCTTGGCTCGTCTATTTGCTCAATAACTTGAAAAGGCAAGACAACATTCGTTACCTCATTTGTCTTTCCATTCCAAAGAAGCTCAACCTCTCTGTCATCATCAAAGAGCAAGAAACGATATTTTTCCGGAAGCGGTTTTCCCGCTTCCAAGTATTTCACAACATCTCTTTTTTCATTATCAGTTAATTTCATAAATTTATTTGATTAAGTCTTCAATCGGAACGGCTAGTGCTTTTGCGAGACGCTCAATGTTTTTCAGAGCCATATTCCGCACACCCCGTTCAATACCGCTTATATAAGTCGAGTGAACACCTAAAACTTTGGCGAGATCGGCTTGCGACATCTGTTTTTTGAGTCTAATTTCTTTAACCTTTTTTCCAAACTTGGCTGATATATCTGTCATAAATTCATATTTTACCCCTTGCGTGCATTCTATCAGATATTGTAATATAGTTCTATGTAGAATTATCATTCTACCCATATGTCTAAATACTTTCTTTACGCAAGAAAATCCACCGATGTCGAGGACAAGCAAGTCCTCTCTATTGAAGCCCAACTCGCCGAACTGCGGGCACTCGCCAAGCACGAGAACCTTTCCATATCGGACGAGTTTATAGAAAAGCGATCGGCAAAAATGCCCGGTCGCCCGATCTTCAACGATATGCTCCGCCGCATACAGACGGGCGAAGCACAAGGCATTATTTGTTGGAAGATTGACCGCTTGGCTCGCAATCCCGTGGACGGCGGACAAATTCAATGGCTTCTGCAACAAGGAGTTATCGCACATATTCAAACCCACGATAGAAGCCATTATCCAAACGACAATGTTTTGATGATGTCCGTCGAGTTAGGCATGGCTAACGAATATATCCGCCAACTAAGTGCGAACACCGCAAGAGGATTACGGCAGAAAGCACGGCAGGGAGACTTTCCCGGCCTTGCTCCGCTTGGCTACATCAACAATTCCAACATCAAGAAAATCGCCGTTCATCGTAAAAATGCGAAGCTCATTAAAAAGATGTTTGAACTTTACGCAACGGGAAGTGTCCGCCTTGAAAATCTTTCCGTTGTTTTGGAACAGGCGGGTATCCAATCCAAAAATAAAAATCGTGTTCATATTTCACGAATATCAAATATTCTCACCAATCCGATTTATTACGGACACTTCCGCCACGCAGGGGAAATATACGAGGGCAAGCACGAGCCGATAATCACGAAAGACCTCTTTGATAGGGCTAACGCCGTCTTGCGAGGCCGAGGCCGCACCCCCGCTAAAAAGACCGACCCGAGGCCGTTTTGTGGCCTCCTGTCGTGTGGGAGTTGCGGTATGGGAATAACGGGAGAGATAAAGATAAAGAGGCAGAAGAACGGCAACACCCACCGCTATATTTATTACCATTGCACGAAGAAGTCCAAGACGAAGAAATGTCCCGAGCCGTGTATTCGGCAAGAGGAATTAGACCGCCAGTTGTCGGTCATGCTTTCCGAATACGCTATGCCGAAAGAATGGGTAGCCCCACTTTCCGTCATGCTCGACAAGGAGGAACACGACACAAAAAATTCCGCGTCGGAGGCTGTTCAAGAAATGCGAGGGCAAGTCAGCGACTTTTCCCGCAACCTCGCCAGACTTACCGATATATATGTATCGCAAGACATAGAGCGAGATGACTACCTTGAGAGGCGTCGTTCGCTCATGTCCGACAAGAAGTCCGTCGAGGAGCAAATAGCCCGTCTTGAACATACCCCCTCCGCGTGGATCGAACCGACCCGAGACTGGATTAAAGACGCTTCCATACTGGAAGAAACAGCAAAAACAGACGACCTCCCCTCCAAAAAAATCTCCCTCCAAAAAATCTTCGGCTCGAACCTCACCTTAAAAAAACGCGGAGCGTTCGGAATTGCCCAAAACCATTGGCTTTCTTTGGCGAACGCCAAAGAAAAAATTTCTAAAAATGACCTGACTTTAATTCTGGTGGAGATGGCGGGAATCGAACCCGCGTGCAATGAGAGGCGCATGCATGCTTCTACGGAGCCTAGACTGCTTTAACTACTTGCCGGTAGTATTCGGTGCCGCGCGTCAAGAGCAGACGAAATCGCACAGCATCCTAGATTGTTTGTTTAGGTATCGTAGTCAATCATTCTACGGTACCGATCTTTGAGATATGACACCCTGCGTTTTAAGCAAAGATACTGTAAAACGCGGGCGGCATTACGCTAACGCGAATGCGGGCGTGAAGTATGGCGATGCCACACTGCCGCCGTTTTCAGATGAGTTGGCACTTATCTGTTCTGCAATTATAGTAACGGCCTATTGCAGGAGGCCGGCGCGCACATACAAGGCGTACCCACTGTCTATGCCGATCATCCCCTTAAATCCGCCGCGGCGGATCGGGCTACCTTTTCAAAGTCCTTCCCAGCTCGCGCTCCATATCGCGCTTTTTGATAGAGTGCCGTTTGTCGTACTGCTTCTTCCCCCGCGCGATGCCTACCTGGAGCTTGAGTCTGTTCCCTTTATTATACACCTTAAGAGCTACGATTGTCAATCCCTTGGTCCCTTCCGCATCCGCAAGCTCCTGCAGTTCCCCTTTGGTAAGGAGGAGTTTGCGCGCGCGCTCGGCATCGTAGTCCTCGGGAACATTCCCCGACTGGTAGGGCGCAATGCTCGCTCCCACCAGGAAGGCCTCCCCACCGCGCACCACCACATGACTCCCCAGGAGCGCCCCCTTCCCCGTCTTGAGCGCTTTGACCTCATGGCCAAAAAGCTCAATGCCTGCGTCAAAGCTCTTGAGTATCTCGTAGTTGAACCGCGCCTTACTGTTCTCTGCCAAGGCCATGGGCTCATGGTAGCACAATTTGACTCCTTGCTGGAAAAAGGTTAGTATGACTGGGTTC
>MHTL01000013.1 GCA_001823095.1 Candidatus Vogelbacteria bacterium RIFOXYD1_FULL_51_18
CAAAAGTCCGCACCGCATATTTCTGAGAACGTGAGTGGTGCAATTAGAGTGCTAATTTACTGCAAGATACCACCCTCCCTCAACGAGCCACTGTTGTTGTGAAAGATACTCAAACGCCTTTCGCGTCGCCTCGGGTACTGTCTCAAAGTGAAGCGCTACGTTTTTTGAAGTATCAGCGTCCATAATTTTTTTGTATCTGGCCTCAAGCTGCGCGATTTCTCAACGGCTTTTTTGATGCGGGCGGAATCGTACTGCTGTTTCAACCACCGAACCTCATCATCGCGGCCAAAATCTAAAATTCGTTCAATGATATATTGAGCATTTCGTTCTGGATCCAATTTCTCCGGATTCGCGTCCCAAAAGAGCGACTGCCTAAATTTCATAGGTGTATTTTAGCATATTTTAAGACGCCCATCTACTCTCTTCGCTTGGGCTCCGTCGGGTGCTACAATAGAGCCATGGTTCATTTTGATGAAGAGAAGCAGGATGCCCGCATTAAGGAACTGCGCGCAAAGGAGGAAGAGGATTTTGCCGAGATTATTGCGGCCAAGGTTGGGCTCCCTTATATGGACCTCTCAAAGATTGCCATCAACACTGACGCGCTCGGTATCATCCACGAAACTGACGCTCGCAAAGCCTCGCTTGCCTGTTTCCGCGCAACAGGGAAGCTCTTAGACATTGCCGTCGCCTCGCCAGAGTCACCGGAAGTAAAGGCAATTATAGATGATTTTGCGGGAAAAGGATTCTCTACCACGCTCTACGTGGCGTCCAAGGCAAGTTTGGAGCGAGCATGGGGACACTACGCCGACATTGCTGCTAGCTCGCAGACCCACGCCGGCATTATTGCTATTTCCGACGAGGACATTGTCAAGTACCTTGACTCGTTCACCACACTCGCCGAGGTAAAACAGGCCATCACTGATGAAGAGGCATCCGTCCGCTCGGGGAAGGGCATCTCGCGGCTGGTGGAAATTATGCTCGCCGGAGCGCTCGCACTCTCCTCGTCGGACATTCACCTGGAGCCGAGAGAATCATCCGTGCGCATCCGCTACCGGCTTGATGGCGTGCTGGCAGATGCAGCGGAGTTGAGCGCAAAAACTTCTCACCCCCTCCTAATGCGTCTCAAACTTGTTTCTGCAATGAAGCTCAATGTTACGAGCGCCGCGCAGGACGGACGCTTCAGCATTAAAATCAAAGGCTCTCCGATTGAGATCCGCTCCTCGGTCATCCCCGGGGCTTACGGCGAGTCGGTGGTGATGCGCATTCTCAATCCCGAAACTATTGCGCTTACCTTAGAGAAGCTCGGCGTTGAAGAGGAACTGCAAAAAATCTTTGAGGCCGAGCTTGCAAAGCCAAACGGGATGATACTCCTCACCGGCCCCACAGGCAGTGGTAAAACCACCACGCTCTACGCATTTCTGCGCCGCGTCTCAAACACGGGCAATAAAATAATCACGATTGAGGACCCTATTGAGTACCATATGGAGGGAATCAATCAAACACAGATTGAGGAGGGCAAGGGATATACGTTCTTGGAAGGACTTCGGAGCGCCTTGCGACAGGATCCGGACATTATTATGGTGGGTGAAATTAGAGATAAAGAAACCGCCGAGGTTGCTGTCAACGCGGCGCTCACGGGGCATCTTGTCTTCAGCACGCTCCACACCAACAACGCCGCGGGGACCATCCCTCGCCTCATAGACTTGGGAGTAAATCCCAAAGTCTTGGGTTCGGCGCTTACCATCTCTATTGCCCAGCGCCTCGTGCGGACACTCTGTAGTGAATGCCGCCAGGAAGCAATCATCAGTGGGGACGAAGCAGAGCTTATTAAAAAAGTGCTTGCACAGATTCATGAACGCCGTCCGGAGCTTGCTCTCCCGCCCGCAAACCGCTACTACAAACCAGGGAGCTGCGCCTCGTGCGGCGAAACCGGCTATCGCGGGCGTGTGGGCATCTTTGAGGCGCTCATGGTAGACGCCGCGATAACCGAGGCAACAGTAAAGAATCCGAGTGAACGCGAGATTACAGTTGCGGCGCTACCGCAACATATCCTCTCAATGAGGGAGGATGGAATCATTAAGGTGCTCCGCGGAGAGACTTCCATTGAGGAACTGGGGCGCGTGATAGACCTTCACGCAGAGTTTGTGTAGAGTAAATCCAGAAATCTCTAAACAATCCTTCTTGGAACTCCAAGAAGGCAGGCAGGAGCACGGGGATGGTTACAGCCGCCCCGACTAAACGGAACAACCACAACGTCTCCGCACTGCTACCCATAGGCTTACGCCCCGATTGCTTAGAGATTTCTAAACTCACCAAATCAGACACTAGCATATATTATATTACATGTCAAGTAAGCCTGAAAACGAGTATTATCTGGACAGTTCCCTGCGCCCCAGCACTTGGGAGGAATATATCGGGCAGGATCACATTAAGGCTAACCTCCACATCCTCCTCTCGGCGGCGCGGGAACGCGCCCATCCGCCGGAACACCTCCTTTTCTACGGACCTCCAGGGCTCGGGAAGACAACGCTTGCCTACCTCATTGCCCACGAGATGGGCGCGCAGATTAAAACGACGTCTGGCCCGGCCATTGAGAAGGTCGGCGACGTGGCATCCATACTCACCAATCTCTCGCCCGGCGATATCCTCTTCATAGATGAGGCGCACCGACTCAACAAGCTCATAGAAGAGGTACTCTACCCGGCAATGGAATCAGGAATGCTCAACATCATCATCGGTAAGGGGCCGGGAGCGCGCAGTATACAGCTCCCGCTCCCCCCCTTCACACTCATTGCCGCGACGACGCGCATTTCGCTTCTCTCCGCGCCCCTGCGCTCGCGCTTCGGCGGAGGGACGTTCCGGCTTGAATTCTATTCTGAAGAAGAAATCGGGCTCATAGTAGAGCGCTCCGCGCATATCCTGTCGGTGCCGATTGAAGAGAGCGCCATTGCCGAAATCGCGCGCAGGAGCCGCTTTACCCCCCGCATTGCTAATCAGTACCTGAAGCGCGCCCGTGATTTTGCCCAGGTTAAGCAACGCCCGCTTAACCGCGGGACCGTGCGCGAGGCGCTTACACTCTTGGAGATAGACGAGCTTGGCCTCTCGTCAGTGGATCGACACATCCTCTCGATTATTATTGATAAGTTCCACGGCGGGCCGGTGGGAGTGGGGACGATTGCCACCGCACTCTCCGAAGAAGAGTCAACCATTGAAGACATTAACGAACCGTACCTGATCCAGCTCGGACTCCTGGAGCGCACACCGCGCGGACGGACGGTCACCCCTCTTGCCTATGAGCATTTGGGATACCCGCCTGCCTCGCCGGCAGGCGGGCTTGCGGCGGACCCCCATCAAAAAACCTTACTCTAACGCGTATGTCAGGGCACAATAAATGGTCGCAGATAAAAAATAAGAAAGCATCGGAGGATGCCAAAAAGAGCACGGTATTTTCCATGCACGCGAGAGCCATCGCGATGGAGGCGCGGGCAGTGAACGGAAACCGTGGGAGCGCGCGCCTGCGAGCGGCCATTGAGAAAGCGCGCGCGGCAAACATGCCAGCAGAGAACATTGAGCGCGCAACACTCCGAGGTGGTGGGGCGGGAAACGAGTCATATGAAGAGGTCAGCTATGAGGTCTATGGCCCAGGCGGAACCGCACTGATTATTGTAGGGATGACGGACAATAAAAACCGCACTGCGGCAGAGCTCCGCCATCTCCTTGGTATACACGACGCTTCGCTCGCGAGCCCGGGGAGCGCGGAGTGGGCATTCGTCAGAAGTGGCGACACATGGGTACCGAAGGTATTAACGAAAGTGAATGAGGCAGACCAACGCGCACTAGAGCTCCTTATTGACGCGCTTGACGAGCACGCGGACGTGAAAAGTATTTTTTCAAATGCAGAAAAGAGTTGAGACGGCCCGACGAGTGCTTGGCATTGACCCGGGGTATGACCGCTGTGGAGTTGCGGTTGTTGAACGCAGGGAGCACAAAGAAACATTGCTCTACTCAAACTGTATCATTCCCGAAAAAGGGGAGCTGGGTACGCGCTTCCTCGAGCTCGGCACGCGTATAGAAGCGCTCATTACTGTGTGGCATCCGCAGGCGATCGCCTGCGAAAAAATTTTTTTTACCCGCAATCAAAAAACAGGAATTGCCGTTGCTGAACTGCGCGGCATCATCCGCTACCTCTCTGCACAGCATGGGCTCCTCTTCTGCGAGTACACTCCACAGGAGATTAAGCGCGCCGTGACCGGGTACGGGAACGCAGAGAAGGCCCAAGTGGAGTCAATGGTGCGCGCGCTCTTACGTATGGAAAAGGCGCGGCGCTATGACGATGAGTACGATGCGGTGGCAGTCGGCTTGACGGCGCTCCCCTCTCTGCGCTAACTTATCCACACGCGTACCATCCTTTCCATTGCAAATGGTAGACAGTATGGTACAAAAAAATGGTCTTATTAAAAATTAATAGCGCATGCGTATGGACGAATTTGATAAAGATGTTGAAGAAGGAGAGGAGGAGAAGCCTCTCAAGGATGGTGTAGAGGAGGAGGATGAAGATGAGGAGGAAGAGAATAAGGATGACGAGATAGAGTCAAGTGTGGATGGAGTTGAGGATTGAGGAGTTCTAGAGAATGACAACCTGCAGGAAGCGGCTCTTCCCGATCCGCACCTGCAGGTTTTTGTCGGCGCGATAGAGCGGATTATCTATTGTTTTTCCGCCGACAAGTTCCACTGCGTGCGCGCGCACGAGGCGTCGCCACTGTGATTTTGATTCTACAAGACCGGAGCTGATGACAGCGTCGGAAAGAAGTGTCCCGCGCTCCACTTCAACCACGGGGAGTTCCCCTGAAATTTTCCCCTTGCTGAATCTCTCAGTAAAGGATTCTTGTGCGCGTGCCCCCGCGCCGTCCTCCCAGAGCCATTCCAAGATTTCTTTCGCAAGCGCCTCCTTCGCGGCCTTAGGATTTGATTCAATACGCCCGAGCGCCTCGTCCATATCCTGATTGGTGAGTAACTCATAGCCAAGCGGGAGCATCTCATCAGGCCAGCTCATTATTTTCCCGAACGCGTCATCGGGCGAATCGGAGAGCGCGAGCATATTTCCCTCTGTCTTTCCCATTTTTTTTCCCGTGGGGTCAGTGAGCAATTTAGTGGCGAGCACAAATTTTTCCTTTCCTCTCCGCCTCATCAATGTCCTGCCGGCAAGCATGTTAAAAGTCTGGTCGTTCCCGCCCACCTCCAAATCAACGTCAAGCGCTACGGAATCGTACCCTTGGAGCGCGGGGTAGAGGAATTCGTGGACAAAGATCGGCTCGTCCCGCCGCACTCGCTCTTGGAACATGTCCCGCTCAATCATCTGCCCCACGGTAAATTCACTCAAGAGAGATATGATATCGCGGAGAGAGAGTGTTCCAAGCCACTCACTATTGTAACGAAGTTCCGTTTTCTCAAGGTTGAGGATTTTCCCTATTTGACTCACATATCTCTCCATATTGGATTGCACCTCCTTCTCCGTGAGTGTTTTCCGTACAGAAAACTTCCCTGTCGGGTCTCCTATCATTGCGGTAAAGTCGCCGATAAGAAGCACAACCTGATGCCCGAGACCCTGGAACTCGCGAAGTTTCTTAAGCGCAACGACATGGCCAATATGGAGTGAGGGGCCTGTTGGGTCAATACCGTTGTAGAGACGAAGAGGAGCTTGCAAGAGGCGTCTTTCCAAATCCTCGCAAGATGGGTAAATGCGTTCTACACCACGGGAAAGAATATTGGATAAAAGACTCATGACTGTAAAGTACCACGGATTTATGATATGATAAAGAGCAATGCATCGTGACGGTCACACAGAGCGCCGGAAGGCTCTTGGGTTTGTATTAAAAGGCATTGCGCTTGCCGGCATTCTTTTTTTTGTAACAACGGGCATTTCCATCCTTTGGGCAGTCACCTTAGACATCCCTACCTTTGACTCATTCCAGGCGCGAGAGATTGCAGAATCAACCAAAATATACGATCGGACAGAAAAAGTGGTGCTCTATGACATACACGGCAACGTGAAGCGCACCATCGTGCCAATCTCCGAGATTGCAGAGAATGCACAGGAGGCTACCATTGCCATTGAGGATGCAAAATTCTTTGAGCACAGCGGTATTGACCCCAAGGGCATCGCTCGGGCGTTTTTAGTCAATATAGGGTCCGGGTCGGTGCGTCAAGGAGGATCAACGATTACCCAGCAGGTAATTAAGATGACGATTCTCACCAACGACCGGAGTATTACCAGAAAGATTAAAGAAGCAGTCCTCGCAATCAAGCTTGAGCGGTCTATGAGCAAGAACGATATCCTTGCGATTTACCTTAATGAGGCGCCCTACGGCGGCAGTATGTACGGGATTGAGGAAGCGTCACAGTCATTCTTCAGTAAAAGCGCGAAGGAGCTTACTCTCGCGGAATCGGCATATCTTGCGGCGCTCCCCCAAGCCCCCACTTACTATTCTCCCTATGGATCACACCGCGACAAACTTGATGAAAGAAAAAATCTTGTCCTGCGGAGAATGCGTGAACTAGGGATGATTACTGAAGCGCAAGAGGCATCCGCACGCGCAGAGAGAGTCATCTTCCACCAGCGCGATGATGGAGGTATTAAGGCGCCGCATTTTGTTGATTATGTGCGTTCATATCTTGAAGAGAAGTATGGGAGAGAGACGATTGAGCGCGAGGGTTATACTGTCATCACCACACTTGACTGGCGCCTGCAGGACCGCGCCCAGGAAATTGTGGCAAAACACGCGGCAGAAAATGAGATAAACTTCAACGCGCGCAACGCAGGGTTGGTGGCTATTGACCCTAAGACGGGGCAAATTTGGGCAATGGTGGGTTCGCGCAACTATTTTGACAGGGAAAATGAGGGTAACTTTAATATCACTCTAGCACACCGCCAGCCAGGCTCGGCATTCAAGCCGTTTGCCTACGCAACCGCGTTTGCCAAAGGATTTACTCCTGACACGGTCATTTTTGACCTGCGCACAGAGTTTGACACTTCATGCAACCCAGACGGCACCCCGCGCGGAGAGGCCAGTTCATGCTATCACCCAGATAACTATGATGAAATGTTCCGCGGTCCGGTAAGTATGAGGAATGCCTTGGCGCAATCCATCAACGTCCCATCGGTAAAAGTCATGTACCTCGCGGGTATTAGTGATTCAATCAAGACCGCAGAAACTATGGGGATTAAAAACTTGGGGAATCCGACTCAGTACGGCCTCTCTCTTGCCCTTGGCGGCGGCGAGGTATCCCTCCTTGAACTCACCAGCGCCTACGGCGTTTTTGCAAATGAGGGGGCGCGAAATCAGCCCGCGTTCATTTTAAAAATAAAAGATTCTCGCGGCAGAACTATTGAGGAATTCAGACAAAACCAGAGACAGGTTATCACGATCAACATTGCTCGGCAGATTACTGATGTGCTCTCCGATAATGTGGCGAGGACTCCTGCGTTTGGCGCACATTCACCCCTCTATTTTCCCGGCTACGATGTTGCAGTCAAAACAGGAACGACGAATGATTACAGGGACGCATGGATTATCGGCTACTCCCCCACTATTTCAGCCGGCGCATGGGTCGGCAATAACGATAATACCCCCATGGAAAAGCGGGTAGCCCGCTACATCGTCGCTCCTTTGTGGAATGAATTTATGGCCCAAGCTCTCCAGATTATCCCCCAAGAATCGTTTATAAAACCAGAACCAACCCCGCAAACAATCAAGTCTATACTGCGTGGAGTCTGGCAAGATGGCGGTATTCACTCTATCCTTTATTCTATTGATAAAAACAATCCTCTCGGCCCTGCGCCGAGAAACCCGGGAGACGACCCCCAATTCATTCTCTGGGAAACTCCGGTGCAACATTGGGCTCGGCTCCGCCAGTTTATTGCCCCGCAAGCAACTACAACCCCGCAATAGTGTAGTGTGTTGAGGTTTTCTTTTTAAGCTCGGCAATAAGGCTTGTTTTGTGTATATAGAGTTCACTCAAAATAGTCGAGTGAACTTTGAAATAAATTTTTGTGCCACGCAACTCTATGAATGCTTCGGGGATGTTGATATCGCTTATATTTTTAACAATAATCGCCACCACAGTTTTTATATTAGATTGCTCTCTGTGAGAATTGAAAAATCTTTCCAAATAATTGCCGATGGGGTTCATACTTTTTAACGGTTCATAGGCATTACTAAATAAAGAAATGAGTTGTCTCCATCATCTTTAATGAGAAGTGGCTTTCCTTTCCCATTACAGCCGATCATTGTTGTTGAGCGTTTAAGAATTGGAAAAACTTCACTTAAATACCTTACATTTACATTCATTTCAACATCTTCGCCATCAATGAGTGATGAAATTTTTTCTGAATATTCCCCCTTCTCTGAATTTTGAGAGTGAACTTCAAAAACAGCCCCTTCTGAATGTATAGTGAGTTGGATTTGGTTTGTTTTGTCGCAAAAAATATGAGCTGATTTGAGCGTATTGTGAATATCTTTTTGCGGAGCCTTGATGGTTGTTGAGAAACTGCTGGGAATCAGCTGTGGGTAATCCGGGTAAACCCCATCAATAAGCCGCGAAGTAATGATGTATCCGCCACTCTCTAATAAGAGAAGTGATGGGGATGTGTATATACTCACTTGCTCTTCGGCATTCTCTAAAATACGCCCTATTTCTATAGCATTTTTAAATGGAATAATGATTTTTAATGAATCAGTCGAGTGTGAGTGGTTATATTTTTTTTCAGCCAAACGGAATCCATCTGTTGAAACAAAATATAATTCTGATTCAAGTGTGTAAATATACACACTTGCAATCTCTGGTTTAATATCACTCACTGCGGAAGAGAAGACCACTGATTGGATTCCGGAGATAAAATTTTTTGATTCGAAAACAAATTCATTCTCTTTTGATGTTTTTGGCAGATTAGGATAATCATCACTGGAGATACATTTAATTACTGATGTGTATGTTGGAGTTGAAAGTGTAATATTTCCATTAAATTCCTCAAGAGTGACTATTTCATAAAGAGAATTATATAACACAGAGATGAGTAATTGTCCTGGAATCAACACACATCCTTCGTGTAAAATTTTTGCGGGGATACTCACTTCAACTCCAATATCAAGATTTGTCGCCCGAAGGAGTAATTTATTTTTATTTGTGCGAATATAAATAAACGATAATGATGGAAGTGATAGATTTTTACCAGTTACACGGTCAAGGGTAATTAATATATTTTTTAATATCTCTCTCGAGCATTCGGCTTTCATAATAATTTATTCTTTATATAAGATTATTACTATTAGGTATGTGGATAGAGTGGATTAATTGATTTTCTTTTTAATTGAGTTGATTTTTTGAATATTTTTTTATGTATGGAATGTGGATAATGTAATGGTTATTTTTTTATCTTTTTTATCTATTATTTTTTATCCACTTTATAGTATTGTATTATTCACTTTTTATACACACTATGTATTAGTTATATAACAATAATCGTATCTGCTCGATTTCTTGGGTAACGAGGTTGTTTTGTTTTATTTCTCTTTTTATTTTTTCATACGCGTGCATTACTGTGGTATGGTCCCTCCCCCCAAGTTTCTGTCCAATGTATGGGTATGAGATATTGAAATCTTCTCGGAGGATATACATAATAATCTGTCTCGGCTTCACCACCTCTTTTCTTCTTGTTTTTTCACACAACACCCGTTCCTCAATATTATAAAATCCAGCGATGATTTTAAGGACATCTTTAATGGATATTGTTTTTTGAGGTTTAATAGTGTTTTTAATAAGATTTTTAACCTCTATAAGGTTTAAGTTTCTGTTTTTAAGCTGGCATTGGCAGACGATTGAGTTCAACGCGCCCTCAAGTTCACGTATGTTTCCTTTAATTACAGACGCCACATACTCAATAACCTCATCAGAAGGCGTAAAATCACTGTTTTTTATTTTTGACTTCAGCACCGCCAGGCGTGATTCATAGTCAGGGGGCGCAATGTCAACCATCATCCCCCCCTCAAAACGGGACCGCAATCTCTCCTCAAGGTTGGGGATGTATTTTGGTATTTTGTCCGATGAAAAAATAATCTGCTTATTTTGGTCATAAAGGCTGTTAAAAAGATGAAAAAGCTCTTCTTGCGACTTATCTTTATTTGCTATGAATTGGATATCATCCATAATAAACACATCATATTTTCGGTATTTCTCCTTAAATATATTTGCTTTATTATTTTGTATTGCGCTGACTACTTCAATAACAAACTTTTCAGAAGTGATATAGTACACCTTTTTGTTTGGATGGAGCCGTTTAATACTGTTTCCTATTGCCTGGGTAATGTGTGTTTTCCCCAAGCCAGTTCCTCCATAGATATAGAGTGGATTGTAAACCACACCAGGCGATTTTATAATTGCCTGCCCGGCCGCATACGCCATCTCATTAAAAGGGCCTACGATAAAATTATCAAATATATACTTAGGATTCAGATTGTCATCTTTGTTTACATAGAGTTCGGTAAGCTCAAGTTGGTCTCTGAAAATCGGTTTTGAGAGCTGTTCTTCAAATTTAACTCGATCTCCTTTGGTGATAATATACTCAATTTGTTTAATATACTCGGCGTTATTGCGGAGCGCTTTTAACACAGAGAGGTGGTATTTATCGTAAAGCCAATCTTTTACAAACGCGTTAGGCACTCCAAGATACACCGTGCCACTCTCTTGTTTTAAAATAGAAGTATTACGGAACCACGTTCCAAAATTTGCTTTTGAGACAGAAGTCTCTATTTCAGCAAGCGCGCTATCCCACAATTCTTTATTATCCATAAAAACAACGTTTCTTTTATTAAGCGATTATAGTCTTCTCGCGCGCAAAGCACAAACTATTACAGGTTGTTTATAAGGAGTGGATTTCTGTGGATAACTATGCTATGCTCTTTTTATGTCGTTTACCTATCAACCAAAGAAGCGAAAGAGGCAAAAAACACATGGGTATCTGTCACGGACAAAAACTTCATCGGGGAAGCGCGTAATTTTAAGGAGAATGAGGAAGGGTCGCCAGAGGCTGGCGGTGTAGCTTTTTACCATGCTTTCTAAAAAAAACCGGCTACGCAGAGCCGATTTTTCTGTGAGACGGGCATGGAATACATATCGAGATAAAATCCTTACTTTACGGGTTTCTAAGACAGAAGGCCCCAATAAAACATCAGTTATCATTCCTAAATCTGTCGTAAAAAGCGCGGTAGAGCGGCACTCTATCAAGCGTCTGATCTATATATGTGTTGAGAAACATCCCGTCAATAAAATGTCGGGCTTTGTTTTTGTATTTCGACTCACCACACTCCCTACAAGCCCTTTTGCCGAACAGATACGGATGAGTTCCAGAAAACTCATCAACGAAGCGCATTGTATGCTAAGGTAATACGGTATGTTCCAGACATTTATTTCAGAACCTCTCTATAATGCGCTGGTCTTTATTACCGGTATGCTCCCCGGAAATAATATCGGTCTCTCTATCATCATTCTTACCATCCTAATAAAGGTTCTCCTCATCCCACTGCAGAATCGAGCGCTTACCACACAGCGGGAAATAAAAAAAATAGAGCCGGAATTGAAGAGAATAAAGAAAGAGTGCGCAGGAAATAAGGAGCTTGAGGCTCGGAAGGTTATGGGGCTCTACCGGGAGCATAACGTCAATCCCTTTGCGGGGTTTGCGGTCATTTTAATCCAAATCCCAATCTTTATAGGGCTTTTTCTGGTATTCCGCGAGGGGTTAGAATCTGTGCGCTTTACCTTGTATCCTTTTGTACAGGTGCCCTCACATGTAAATCCTATCTTTTTTGGAGTTGACCTGGGGATGAGGAGTATTGTGTTTGCGGTAGGAATTGCAATTACCCAGTTTATCCAAACGTACATCTCCATTCCTCCCCCCTCACCCCGCGAGAACAATTCCTCCTTTGCTGATGATTTTAGCAGGAGTCTTAGCTTCCAAATGAAATACATCATGCCAATTGTCCTTGGAGTTGTGTCGGCAGGGCTCCCGGCGGCTGTTTCGGTCTATTGGCTTACGAGCACAGTCTTTTCAATTATATATGAATTGTGGTACCGTCGTTTACACCCGTCCGGCGGGTTACAGGTCAGTCAGGCGAAGTGACCACAAAGTCTGCGAAGATTTCTCAATGTAGAAGAGCAGAGTCTCTCCTGAATCAAGGTTCAAAGAGAGCGCTTCTCCACGGGTGCCGCCAGCAAGCCTGGGGTTCCAAAGGATATCACTTTCTCCTGTTTTTACGTTAAACTTCCATATTTTTGTCTCTGTGGAGACTTCCCCACGGTACCAACTGTCGGGGAATTCTGCAGTAGGGAGCGCGTCGGGGACAGAACAATAGAGAGTGTTTGCAATCTTTTTTGACCACATACATGAGGTGGGGGGCACTTGGAATGAGAGGGGAGTTATGTCTCCCGTTTTGATTGTATACAAGAAGAGATTGAACCCGCTCTTGTCTCTACTCTCCGCAAAGACAAATTGTGAAGCATTTGGATGTATTAGCGCAGTGAGCCCCGGGATATTGCCCATAGCTCGTGTAGATGCCCCGGTCTGGCTATTGATGAGCAAGAGGACGCCTCGTGCCTGTGAAGAACCCTTCGTTTCCAGCGCAAGAGTGCCCTCTGACGGCCAGGAAACATTCCATTCGTTAAGTGGTGAACGGAAGAGCTCCCGCTTCTTCCCAGAGGCAAAATCAGTGATGTAGAGAATACCCCCCATCTTCCCTCTTACCACGGTGGCGTAACGGTCTTTTTTGGGGGAGAGCGCGATACTTACAATAGAGTCGCTTATAAATGTCCCAACCTCCACATTTGTGCTTGCAGTGACGCTCTTTTTGATTGTTTGGATATACGTCTGGGCTCCAGAGTTCCCCTCATAGCGGGAGATAATATAGTAGTTGCTTTTTGTCTCTCCTACATACGCTTCTTGTATGCCCACCATAGTGCTATTAGAGAGTTTATCAACGGTGCCGCTTGCGATATTCATGCGGTACACATGGCCAGTACTCTTATCAACAGCGACGACGGTCGTGCTTGTAGCTCCGCCAAAGATACCGAACCCGGCAATGGGGTTTGATGCGAGCTCCCATGCCCGCACACCACCCCCGGTTGAAATAACACCAAGGGTGCTGGTCGCCGTACTTGTTCCCACCACTGTCTCTCCTAACCCCTCCCCTATTGGGAAAAGCGGCTCCGTTGACGTGGCTATTATTGGTTCAGCCGGCTCGGCAGGCTCATAGAAGAGGGTGTACCAAATAAGCCCTCCTCCTACAGAGAGAAGGATAACGATGACGGCTCCGAATGTGATTTTAGTGATTAGTGAAGACATGTTAATTTTTTGGGCAGACGCCGGTGCTTACATGGAGATGGTTGCCTTCATCAAGAACATATGCCCCAGGGTCGCACTTTCGCGCCGCGGCCGACAAAACTTTTTTATTCCACTCGTCGCCAAAGTCCACCGCCATTGAACCGTTTGACCCGGTACCTCCTCCATAGTGGCACGAGTTGCGGCTGTGCGCGCAATTACTACTAGAGTTTGCTCCGTTGCATTCATCCAATTTGCCAATATGCCCGGAGTCGCTGATGGAGGAAATCTGCCCGATACTCGTATCCGGTATTTCTTGCCGCATACAAGAGAGTAATGTTTTTAATGAGTGAGACATGTCACCGGCTTGCCTTTCAATGCCTCCCTGGTAGCGCCATGTTCCAGCATCAGCTGTTCCGGAACCTTCATTACTGCAGAGAGGATATCCTTGGACATTCCGAGTAACGGATTCCGAGTTCACACAATCCCCGGTGCCCGTTTGGTAAGCATTTCTTGCTGAGGAGCACTCTTCATTTGTTGTGTATGGACCTTTGTAGCATATTTGTCCTTCTTTATTTAAGATAAAGTAATAACGTTGGTTCTCCGTGTCTATTTTCCCGTAACATCCAAACCCAGTACGGAAGACTCTGTACTCGCAGTTATGAGGCTCTATCTCTCTGTATCCATTTTGAGGATTCTTGAAACTACCTATCCACTGACAGTCTAGATAGCCGTTTTCAGAACACTTACCCCACTCATCTTTTGGTTGTTCTTCAGACTGATCTTTTTCCCTATCCTCGTGCTCCAAATCACGTGTCCCACCGGGGCCATAGAGACCCTCACGGATTGCTGTCGGATTTGCTGATAGCTTGCCAATATCTAAATTAAGCGTTTCAGTCGAGACCAAGTCTGGATTCACCGTCTGGAGAATAAGGAAAGCGGAAACAGCGAGGAGGAGGCCAAAGACGGCATTGGTAATGCGCTCTTTGCCCTGCTCCTTGCCGCTCCCGGAAAATGAGGAGATGTACTCAATGCCGCCCCACACAATCATGAGTACTGCAAGCGCTGCGGCAATGGCAATAAAGGTGGTAAAAAGTGTGCTCATATACTCCCCAAACTGCACCCGAGCCCCCTCTGTTTTATTGACAACACTCGGCTCAAGGAGAATCACACCGCTCCCTGTTGGATCTGCCGCGAGCACGAGAGGTACTCCGGTGAGGAGAATAATACTTGCGGCAAATAGAGGGAGCATTCTTTTCATAGTATTAAAATTGCGATGCAGAATTCCCTAAATTAACTGATCCTGACCACGCGGCGCTCTGAAGGAGATTGCTTGGGTGTGTAGCCGTCACCGAAATGCGCGCTGTTCCCGCGGCGCCCCCCTTGCGCAGGGTCACCAACGAGTTCCCCTCCGGTTCTGTGGGGAGTAGCTTGCCATTTAGGGACCACATGAGTGTTGTAGGATTTGTCCCGTCTGTCGCGAGAGAAAAGTAATAGGCGGCAGCGCGCACACCCATTTCGTCGCTTAGAAGGGAGAATGAAGTCCCCAAAGCTTTATTATAAAGGGTTCCCAAAAGCGCGGGGGCTGGATAGAGCACGACGCGAGGATTGCTCACGAGGATACCCATGCTCCTACTGGCTGAAATGGTCCCGTCAGAGGAGCTGACCGTTACGGTTATGTGGTTCTCATTAAAAAGCTTTGCGCTGGTAAAGGTGAAAGATTGTTTTCCCAGTCCGGAGACGCTCCCGATATTCTTGCCGTCCTTGCTCCATTTGTAGATGAGTTTGCTGGGAGCTATCCGCGTGCCACCTGCTGTTGTAAGCTCTGGAAGTGCGACAACAGTGACGATACTCTCTGATGTGGCCAGACTATGTCCACGGTAAAATGGCTGGGTGTATACTCGCGCCTCCCAGAGAAGGTCAATAAGAGAAGGAGTTACCGTGATGCTCTTTTGGTAGCGGGCACCTTCCACGCTGGCTACAGAAAGTGAAATATATGTGGCTGCGCCCGATCGGCTTGTCTCAAGCATATAATTTTTTTCCGCGGGGCCCCTTAATACCTCCTTCCCACCTACACTCCAAATAAAGACGGCCTGGTTGCTGTCAAAAGAGCGTCCAGACGCGGTAATCGTTACTGACTCCCCAGGGCCTGGGAATTCTGGTGATACGGAAATAATGATTGCATCATCACCGCGTATGCTCGCGCCCTGCACTGCGAAAGGGAAGGTGAGAATTATAAGCAGTAGAGAAAAGTTTCGCGCCCGCATACCTATAGTGTAGCATGCGCCCGCGACCTGTCCTCAATCCGCGAGAGGACAATAATAGAGAGAACGTAAAGTGTCCACATAGGAAGTATGGAAACAAAGGGAATCATCTCAATAACGCTGCTGACAAATGCCGACGCAAGCTTGCGGGAGCCAAAGACGCTCACACTGTGCGTTGCAAACACAAAGTAGGCCGTAAGCCATACAAAAATGCCAATGACAGGATTAAGGACAAAGCCAACACCGATGAGGTTGCTAAAGGCTTGAAGTGTTTCAGCAAGGAGAGTCCCGCAGATGAGGAGGGTGGCGGTGATAGAATTAATTCGATGCTTCATGCTGACGCAGTTCTTCTTTTGCCTTTTTGATGGCGAGGAGCTGGGATGGGTCGGAGGTGATAATCTGGTCCTCCGTGTACGAGGCGATAATCTTTATTGCCACATGCTTGAGCCCCGCAAAGAAGATTCCCTCCCCCACCGCAGATTCCAACAAGAGGTACTTTTCCTCGTCGGTGAGGTTGAAGGTTTGTTGGACCACGTCTATGGACGCCGGGGACTGTTTGAGGAGCATCTGGATGGACGAGTTGGTAATCATAGGGAGCCCGTAAGGAGACTTGAGAAAGTCGCCCACATCCTGGGTAATAGTAGCAAGCCCCAGGTAGTACTTTCTGCCGCGCTTGGCGAGCGAGAAGAGGAAGGACGCCGTATCCTCCGCCTTCATCATCCACCACGCCTCGTCCACCACCAGCACGCGCTTTTTAAGTGTTCGGCGCACCACATTCCAGATGTGGTGCATGATGATGTACATGGCGACTGGCTTGAGCTCATCCTCCATGTCGCGGATGGAGAAAACGACAAACTTCTTGTTAATGTCCACGTTGGTCGGCTGATTGAGAAAGCCCGACCAGGTGCCTTGCGTGTACTTATTGAGGCGCTGGGCCAGCGACTCGCCTCCCTGCATCCCCGCGAGCACCAAATTAAGGTCAGAAAGCAGAGGGGCGGGCTTGCCCGTAAAGTCGGTGTCGGGGGTGATGTCTTTGAGCGCGTAAGTCTCGGTAATAGCCGAGTCAATAATGGAGTCCTCCTCCGGCGTGAGACCGCCGAGCATGATGCGAAAAAGCCCCACGAGGTTGATAATGTTGGAGCGCAGGACATCGGCAGGAGCCTCGTCCTCGCGGGGGAAGGGCAGGTCAAAGGGATTAATGTGGTGCTCGGAAGTCAGCGAAATGTTGAAGTAGCGCCCGCCCGCCGCTTCCGACATGTACTCATACTCGCGTTCGGGGTCAATCACAATGACATCAACATCAAACATGAGACTGCGCAGGATTTCCAGCTTGGTGGCATAGGACTTGCCTGCCCCCGACTTGGCAAAGGTGACCGAGTTGTAATTTTCCATAGAGAAGCGGTCAAACATCACCAGCGAGGCGTTGTGGCGGTTGATGCCATAGAGAATGCCGCGATTGCTGGTAAGGTCAAAGGAGGTGAAGGGGAAGAGCGAGGAGAGCGGTGAGGAATTGAGTTTTGAGTGCACAGAGAGGAGGTCCATACCAAGCGGCAGGGTGCTCTTCCAGCCGTCTTCCTGCTGGAAGACGGCTGGCTTAACGTAGACAAGCTTGGACTCCAACATATTCTTCACCTCGCTCTCGGTCTTGTTAAGCTCCTCTTCACTCTCGCCGTAGAAGGTGAGGTACAGTCCGACATCAAACATCTTTTCGCGCGATTGCTGGAGCTGGTCCCGCAGAAATTCAATGTCTTGGTAGGCGGTGTCCAGTTTTGGGTCGCGCACCACCCCCCGCTCCTCGCGCACCGCAATCTGGCTCTGCACCTCGGCAACTTTCTTTTGCAGGCCACGCAGAACCATGGACGTATCAATGGGGTGAACGTAGATGGAAATGTCAAAAACGCGGTCAAGATTGATGATGGGCATGAACCAGTTTTTGGAAAGCTGGCGCGGGTAGGAAATGACAAAGAATGTCCGCGCGTACTTGCCGCCGATGTTGATGAAGTTGGGACTGACCTGGAGCGCCGCAGGCGCAATGACGTCCTTGAGGGACAATTGATTCCCATCGTAAAAGTTGTGCGGGATGACCGGCACTGAATTTTCTTTTTCCGCCCGCCCGCCCGCCTTGCGGAATAGAGCTTTTTTCTTAAACAGCTTCATTGTTGGTATAGCTCCCCTCTTGTGGCGCATCCTTCTCTCCGGGGTTAAAAAGTTTGTAATAAAGCTCAACCAACTCTTCTGTCCCCAATATAACAGAGCGCACACCGAGCGAGGCGAGGCTCTGCGCGACAACGTATGAGCGCTGTTCAAGCTGACTCCTGTGTTTCTCAAACGAATCTGCCGCCGCGGATTCCATCTCGGTTTTTTTTGACCTTCCTCCGAAGAGTTTTCCAAACACTCCGCGCTGTATCTCCACAATCGGGGGGCTGTACGGCACAACAACAAAAAAAGACTTAGACATGACGTTGGTGCTCTCGGTGAAATTTTTCACAAAGTCCAGGTACTCCTTGGTCTGTATTTTTACCAAATCATTCGTTTGCTCCTTCATGCGATCTTCAAGGATGCGGAGGTAGGGCTGGATGTCCAGGCGCCGTGATTGGATAAAGAACTCTACATGAAAGTCTAGGGCATTGACGAAGTTTTGGAATTGAATCAGGAGCGCCATCTGCTCATCTTGTGACTTGAGCGCAAAGTTCAGCGAAGAGGCCATGAGCACCATGCGCATCCCGCCGTCAACGAGCACCACAACGCTGTCGCGGATTTCGCGGATGGGAAGGAAGGATTGTGATGCGCTTGCGTTTTGTAATGCCATATTATTCCTTGCCGCTCTCGCCTGTATGAACATCAAGACTCCATGCAATATCGTTCAGTCTTCCGGTGCGCGAGCTGGCTGCTTCTAAGGGGTTTTTTTGCGCAGAAGGGAGACGTACCGTTGCAGAGCCGATTGGCGGCTCGTCCTTTTTCCACCGGTAGAGCTTGCCGCGGAGCGCGTACTGGATAGCGGCCTGCATGGTATAGACTAAGGGGCGCTCGTTTATTTTATAAAATGCAAGCGCAAGACCAAAGCCCGCAAAGGGGACAGCAAGCGCCGTTGCGATGACGCCCGGCAGAAATTGGGAGAGAATCGTGTAACAGATGAAAGCCGCTCCCGCTCCCCCGGCCACATAGACAAACTGTTTGAATGTGAGCGGGCCGAATATCTTGTCTTCTATCTCAATAAATTGTGGTACTTGGAAATCCATTGTTTATTGTGGCGCTTCCCGATACGGGTCTACCTCTGCCTTGCGGGGCGGCAGAGTCTCTGGCTCCGGTTTTTGCGCAACTGCTGGCTGCGGCGGTTCAGCCTCTAAAGTCGGACTCGCCGCGGCGAGTCCGACTTCCTCACCCGTCGCTTCCTTTACGGGTCCGACTTCGGGACTCTTGTTTGAATATGTAATGAGCGGATTTGCTCCGCGCAAGTCGTGCACACGCTCCAGACTCGCCCGGACCTTAAGGAAGATACTCCCGTTGATGTCGCGGTAGATTGAATTTCCCACAGTGAGGTCGCCCCCCAGGGCGAGCGCGATATTTTTTGGCATCTCGTTAAGCGCGTGGACGCCGAGTATGGTAAGCCCGATTTCCCCTGCAAGTTCTCCCATTTGGTCTATAGAGAGACCATAATTTTTGGCAATTTTGCGGACCGTTGCCGAGGTCTCGGCTGATCCCATTGCATCTTGAAGATCCTCGGGGAGCGAGTTGTATATTTCTCGGAGCTGATCTTGGGTAAGTGTGTTCATATTACGCTGTTGTTCCTTACTTTTTTATCCCGAACAAAGTTCTCAACTTCGGGTTGCTCTGTACTTCAAGCACGATGGCGCTGTCCGGGTTGCCGGACTCATGTCGCTGTAATCCTTTCCGCATTTTTACTCTCGCATCCTCGGTCAACTTTGCCTTGCCAGCCAAATCAACAAGATCAAGCGGGTTCATGTGCGCATAGAGGGTATCAATATCTGCCTCATCAGCATCCTCAATAATTTTCTGCAATTTGCGTCCCTCGTCATCTTTAAGTCCTTTAACCACCTTTTCAATGCGCTCCTTCCGTCCAAGAGAACCCTTCTTGAGCCCCTCTAGTTTCTTATCTGGGTTGCCCACAATCGCTTCAATGTCGGCAGACTGTTCTTTTTTGCGCGCGGCATCCTTGCCTTCAACCCCAGCTTTTTCCACCTTCTCAAGCTGTTCCGGAGTCAGGCGTTCCTGTTGCCTCCTTACCCTCTCTGCCGTCTGCCCACCGTAGGTCTTTGCTGCCTCAAAGGTTTCGGCCTTCTCGCGTTCAGAGAGACTGTCGTAGTAGGCCTTCTGCGCAGCCGCACCCATAGTCCCCATTGCCTGTGCGCGCGCAAACGGATCTCTGATGCCCTTTGCGCGTTCAGTTTGGCGCTTCACGATATCGCTATAACTCTTGGTCCCGCCGTACTTTGCCTCGGCAGTCTTATCCCCAAACGCCTTCAGCGGCACTCCTACAACCTTCCCCCGCATCCCCTTTCCGCCTGCAGAGGCGCTCTTGATCCAATCACTGTCCCCCAGCGTCCTGCCCATCCTCCCGATGGTGTGACGTCCCGCCACTCCCGTAGCCTGCCCTCGTGCCCAATCAAGGCCGCCGAGAACCTTTTCTTGAACAGCCTCTGCTCCTATGGAACTCATCTTCTTTGCCTGCACAAGTCCAAAGATGATGAGGGTGATATAGATGCTGTATTTTACAAAGGCAGACATAAGGATTGAAGTTCCAGATTTTGAAGATGCCGCTTCAAACACCCCAGCACTGCCCTGAATGAGCACCAGAGTAAGAAAGACAAAGAAGAGATAGATTGGCGCAAAGAATGCCTGACCTATAAGCGCCGCCCACCAAGATTTCAACATCTGCCGCAGCTGGGGAATAATCATTCCCATAAATGCAAGTGGAGACAAGATAATAAGTATCATCAGGAGTGCGGTGCGAATGAACATAAGTACGGCCGCCACGATAAAGCCCCACGCAGTAATCATAATGAATACTGCTGAACCGATACCCGCAACCATAATTGCAGCTAAACCGGACCCTGCTTCGTAAATGGTTTCTGTGCTCGGCTCATCTTCTTGTGCCCATTCGTTCAGTTTGAGCGCATGCATGTAGCGGGCGGCAATCCTCTTCGCACTGCTTTGCTCTGCAGTGCAGGGGTCGGAGACGGTTCTCCCAACAATGCTGGAATAGAATTGGTACGCAAATACGTTTGACACATCAATCACAAAACGCGTGAATACCGCGCTGAAATTAATGAGAAGCGCAATGATAATAACCCATACAATAAGTTTTTTTTGGTCATTGCCAATATTTAAAATGATGCTGATGGCAATGTAGAGGAGAATGAATATGAAAAAGAAGTTTGCCACATTGCGCGCGATAGTCCACCCATTTGTAACAACGTCGGTATGGGTATACTGCGCGAGGTCGCAGACGTTGGTCCGCACAGAATAATCAAGCAGCTGTCCCCCAAGCCAGAGGAATCCTCCCGATATCCAAATGAGGAGGTTGGCAAACGTAGTGGCAATCCATTTTGTCCAATCACCAAAAAGCCACTCAAGGACTCCCTTCCCCCCTGTATATGATCCTGTAGCTGATTGATTTTCGTTAGAAATGGGAAGTGGTGCGCCTCCTTGAGCGTGTATTACTTGGATAACACCAAAAAATAAAATGAAAATCGTTACAAGTGAGAGAATTCCGGCAATGGTTCGTGAATATTGCCTCATCGTGTTGCGGTTACATCCATCATCACCTCGCCCTTTTGGTTTTCGCAGAGAAGTTTATAGACCGGCTTTGCGGTAATGGTGATTTTTTTTGCGTTGATGTCAAAATTAAAATCATAACGCTGAAGCAGTATGCGATTTGGATCAAGTACATTTTCTACACTACGGGTATATGCCTCAAGCAGGGCTCGCATAAGATCCTCTGGCTTGTTGAAACTGGTAAAACTTACCTTTCTCCAGTCCGTTGTCGTCAGTGTTGCAGAACCGACCGTGAGTGTATAGTCGCCCGCCCATGTGTTGAGAAAGCCACTGAAGTCAATAATCGTTCTCTGCGAGATGAGCTTTTCATCTGCCGCACTCACCACCTTCCCGCTTGCCCAATTAGGGATATCGGGACTGCGGGTAATTGTGACGGGGAAGGTGTACGGATGCTCTATCGTAAGCGTGCCGCTTGTTTGGATGTTTGCATTGCGCGCCTTAATAATTTTATCCGCGCTTAGCCAGTCATTGATCGCAGTGCACTTGCTTGCATTGAGCGCTGTCCACGAGAGCTTAGTAGTGTTGCGATCTGCACGAGCAAGCTCCATGGGTGTTGTATTTGCGGTAAAGGCAACTGAAGGAGGTACGGTGAGGTAGTCTTTCACCCCATCACCATTAGCATCCCCGTTGAGCCATTCAGTGACCTGTCTGATAATTTCTTCTTGCGATCCTTGCTGGTTGAGTATGTTCCGTAATTCTGGTGGTAACAACGCAAGCGCGCCGGGGAGGTTGCGATTGTTGTAGAGCTGTTGGGCTAAACTCCCCAGGTTTGGGAGGCCCGTACCTCTTTCCCCGGGGGGCAGGTTGCCCCCGCTGAAGATATCTCCCTCCCGTGTCCATCCGGAATCTACACAAGGTCCGGGACCTGGGCAAGGATCTTCTTCTTTTTGGAAAACACTCTGTACTGCAACAGTATCCTGCGTTTTTCCGATTTTTTCTATATTGGTCAGCTCGCTCTCTACCCGCGCAAATTCATCTTTGCTGAAGTCCTCAATGGATTGGTCAGCAAGCTCATTCTGCCGCAAGGTTGAGCCCACAATGTCGGAGAGGTAGCTCTGGTTGATGGAAGCCGGCGTCTTAACCACCCACTTTCTGCAGTATTTTTTGCCATCAGTGGTTGTTACCCAATTCTCGTTGGCGCATTCACGCACGGGGAGGAACCCTTTTGCCGAGGATATCTCCTCACGCGCATTCCCTTCAGCGCGCGATTCACGCAACGCCAATTCATCCTGCGCGAGCAGGCGCGAGCCTGGGTAATTATTCCGTGGGTCAATGAGTTTAAGCCATGCATCCCAACCGCCCTGTGAGAAATCGCTGGTGAAAGCGTTAAATTCGTCCCTTGTCATTGTTGAGCCAAGAGTAGTTTGCACACGCGCCTGGTCGCTGTCCCCTGCCGCTCTCTGGAGCGCAAGGTCTCTGCGGATGCCCTCACTGAAAATATTTGGATTCTGCGAATTGCTCAAATCAGCGTCAAAAATTCCGTACGCCTCATCACGCACATTCTGCAGGTGCTCGTCTATGTTGCTTACGTAGAGTGGCTGTTTGTTCTCCGAACTCCCTGCCACCCCTCCTGCCGCACCTTGTACATTCAGGAGCCCCGGAGAAACTTCGTAGCCCTTCTTGATATTTTCTTCTATGAAGGTTTGTTTGTGTTCAAAAATTGCTTTTGCCGCCGCCTTGCGGGCATTAGGGTCGTGGTAGAGAACTTGCGCTTCTATCTGGTACTGCACGCGCCGTACGGCCTTTAAGTGCATGCAGATGTCTACGAGGAGGTCGTTAGCGTGCACTGTTTTGCGGTTAATACCCTCGGTGAGCGAGAGGAGCTCCCCCGTCTCATGTACCGGCACATAGTCTCCACCACTCCCGCCGTTACTCTCTGTTTGCCCGGTTTCTGACACACACTCTAGGCGGTCATTCTGCTCTCTGTTGGCAATGATGTCCTGCGCGGCCTGTTCCTGCGGGCCGAATTCAAATCCTTCCCGCGTATTGACAGCGCTTGCCCTCTGCTCCTGTGCCTGCGCGTATGCGCCCACAGTCAGAATGGCTAGCGCAAGCGTCAGTGCAATCGTGATGTGTGTGGATAGGAAACGTTCTCTCATAAATTAATGTTCACCGTGTTTTTTGCGTCAAAAGTGATACGCATTTCTCTAAAGTACGCATTTACGTTACCGAGCACAGCCAAAAGTTCGGGCTTCTTCTTTTCGTACGCCTCTGCGCTCGCGAGCGCAAACGCCGGTTCGCGCTCCACATGCTCCATAGTATACGCGAGCTCGGCCATTTCTGTGAGTGTATTTAGGAGATTAAGGTGGATTGCGCTCGCGCTCTCGGGAACATCCAGCGCAAGGAGATTTTTTGTTATGGAGAGGAGGAGCGCTTCTTCCGCGCGGATGCGCTCAATGGCCGCAGAATCTTTTTTTGAAAGCGCGGCAACCGTGTTGCTTGCCGCTTGGCCGAAAGAACTATTCCCCAATGGCTTGAGTGTATCGCGGAGAGAAATTCCGTAGTACTTAATGAAGCTCGGATCCTTCGAATCAACAGTATGCAAGTCAAAAGCGGTGTAAACAAGGCTGGGCTTAAGGTCTTCCTCGGACGGGAAGATAACTCCTTCTGCGTCACTTCCGCTTGTATGAACCGCCGCGCGGACAAGGTCTTCCGGTCCTGACAGTTTGTCGCCGGGACCTTTTTTGCGCGGATCGCGGCCAAGCACAAGCTCTTCCCCGTCGCTTGTCCCGTCTCCATCGGTATCCGCATTTGTTTTGTCGGTTTTCCACAGGAGCTCCTCCCAGTCCTTTAATCCGTCCCGGTCGCTGTCCAGTGTTACCGTTTTTTGCGCAGTGGAAGATGCCACATAGAGCGCATCGCCTAACTCCCCCCTTTCAACTTTCCCGCCCACCCACCAAAGAACGAGAACAACGGCAACAACGCCCACAAGGAGTCCTGCGGCAAGCTTCTTCATAACTCTATTATAGCGTAAGAGTGCATGCGCGGTATACTGTGTCTGTGAAGCAGATTGCCTTAGTCTCTATTGTTCTTGCGCTTCTTGTTCCAGTAATTACTCATGGAGCGGCATTGTCAGCTGAAACACGCAGTCTGCTCCTTATTCTTTTGCAAAAAATAGCAAGTTTTCGCGTCGTTCCCGCCCCTCTTCCGGCGCAGATAGCCCCAGTCAGTCCAGCGCTTACGGCCGTACATCCTCTCCGAGGCCGCTCCGGCGGGGAAATTACCCTTATTGGCAGAGGATTTTCTGCAAGTAATACAGTGCATACTATTTTTGAGTCGCGCTACGGTGTTCTTTCGCAAAAAAACGGGACGGAAATCAAGTTTATCTACCGCTACCCGCCTGTGAGTCAGAGTTTGGATGAAGCGCTCGCTATTCTTAAGACGTGGGGCGTTGCTCCTCTGCCGGTGGAAGAGAGCGCCATCCAAAAACCGCTAAAGAGTCCAAGCCAAGAAGTGCTCATCTATGTTGAAAATGAGTATGGAGCAAGCAATGTGGTAATTTTTACAGAAGAGCTTCAATGAGTATGAAAAAATTAGCATTACTCACTTTCTATGCCCTCCTCATCTCTCTCCCAACGAGCGAACTCTCTGCCCAGTCGGGTACGCGGCCTTTTGGCGGGCGCATTCTCGGCTCTCCTATCTATTGCACCTGCAGTAATGGGCATGTGGTCAATGTGGGCCCGCCGCGCCCGGGGCGCTTCCACTTTATTCCTGGTGGGACACGGCTCTACAGCTTTGGTAATGTCTACACGCCTGGCCGTTGGCTCCTCGGTAATTACCGTCCGGGGACCGGCAACCAGTGCTGGATCCGTGTAAGCCACAATTCCTGCATCCAAGTTCCCAATGACGGCATTATGACTATTGTGGGGACTTCGTAGAGCTTATTTCTAATACGTAGCGCACCGGCACAGGAGGGTAGAATACGGCCGGGAAAGTGTCGGGAGAGATGTTTTTTGTTGCGCCAACCGGCTGGAGCTCGTCATTGAGCCAGATAATGTCTATGGGGTAGTTCATGTCTTTCATCCAAAATCCATACATGCCCGCTCTCTCAAATATAAAGAGCATCCCCTCGTCCGGCGCGAGCACGGCGGTCCCGGAGAGACCCTGCGCTCGTTCGGCGAGAGAATCTGCAATTTTTACGCGGTACCCCATGACTGAAGTCCGACTCCAGTCATTTCCCGAAGTCGGACTTCCTTCTGGAAGTCCGACTTCGATAAGAAGTCCGAGCGCTCCGAGTGCGAGAGCAATGATTACGAAACATGCGAGGCGAGGCAGAACCATTTCTCCAGTGTAACATCTTCAGCGCGGGCCTTTTCGGAAATGCCGCACACGGCAAAAAAAGTGGAATCAGCTCCAATGTTATTTTTAAGCATCTTCCGCTTGGACGAAAACCCTTTTTTAACGAGTGAAAAAAATTTTTCTTCCGATATTGTCGCGAAACGCTCTCTGGAAATGTTGTTAATTGAAATAATCGCCGAGTCAACATGCGGCGGCGGGGCAAAGGCGCCCCGTGGCACCGTTGCCACGTAGCGCGGCTCCCCATAGGCCTTTACCGAGAGCGAGAGAATGCTCTCTTTGCCGTCTCGCGCCACTATCCGCTCGGCAACTTCCTTTTGCAGGAGGAACACCATCCGCTCTGGCTGGTATCGCGCCGACAAAAATTTTTTTATAATGGCGCCGGTAATGTAGTACGGAATGTTGGCAATAACTTTGTAGGGTATGTTGGAGAGCGACAACGATTCAGTGTCAAAATCAAGGATGTCTTTTTCCTCCACGTCAAGCGCTCCCGCGATAATTGCTTCGCTGAAGCGCTCGCGCAAGTACAAGACCAGTTCGCGGTCCTTTTCCACCGCAATAACTTTGCCCGTAAAATCAAGCAGAACCTCGGTGAGCGCACCCCTCCCCGGACCTATCTCGAGCGCCACATCACCCGGGTGCACATCGCTTGCGTCCCGGATTGCCGAAAGAGCGCTCGGAGAGTGCAAAAAGTGTTGCGCTAGACTCTTTTTCGCCCGCATCAGTCCCACTCTATCACATCCTCGGAGTCCATAGGTGAAAAAAGCTCTTCTTCAATGAGGTCGTCGCTGATATCAAGGAGAAACTCGGAGGGAATATTGATTCTCCGCGAGCCATAAATGGTCCGCGTCTGCGCGTAGGAGAGGTAGAGTTTTTCTTTTGCGCGCGTGATGGCCACATAAAAGAGCCGCCGCTCTTCCTCATATTCTCGTTCCGCGGAAGCGGATGCGGATACTCTGGTGTGAGGGAAGAGCTCCTGCTCCAAACCGGTCACAAACACGTAGCCGAACTCAAGCCCCTTTGCCGCGTGGACCGTCATGAGCCGCACTCCTTCGTTCTCTGCCCGTTCCTCTTCCTGCGCCTCTTCTGCAGAGAGAAGCGCCGCGTCGGTGAGGAAAGATTCCAGCGCATCGCTCGGAAGGAGCGCATCGTAGCCGCGCGCAATACTCACCAGCTCTCGCAGGTTCTCAAGCCGCTCCACTCCCTCCTCTCCTCCCCCCTCAAGTTCCCGCTCCCAGCCGCTCTCGGTCAAGATGAATTTGAGCGTCTCCGAAAGAGGGCTTATCTGTAATCGTTCTTTAATAGCCGCAAGTAGAGAAAAAAAATTTTCCACACCGCGCGCCGCCGCGCGCGGGAGTGTATGGGATGCCCCCGAGAGTATCTTTGCCATGCTCGCCTTGCCCAGGCCCCTTCGTGGCGTGTTAATGATTCGCTTTATACTCTCTGTGTCATTGTGGTTGAGCGCCGCGCGCAGGTACGCGAGCATGTCCTTTATCTCCTTGCGCTCAAAAAAGCGGATTCCAAAGACTTGGTAGGGCAAGCCTCTCGAGAGGAAGGCTTCTTCCATCGCGCGGGATTGGAAGTTGGCGCGGTAGAGCACGGCAATATCCCGCGGGAGCGCCTTCTTGCGCCGGATGAGCTCCCCGGCCTTCTCGGCAACTCCGCGCGCCTCGCCAGCTTCGTTAAGCGCCGTAATGAGTCCGATTTTTTCCCCTACCTTATTTTTGGTAAAGAGCGATTTGTCCCGCCTCTCGCGGTTCTTCTTAATAACCTCGTTTGCCGCTGCGATAATAGTCTGGGTTGAGCGATAGTTTTCCTCCAGCACCACTACCGTCGCTCCGGGGTAGTCGCTCTCAAAGTTGAGAATGTTTTTAAAATCCGCGCCGCGCCAGCCGTAGATAGACTGGTCGGCATCTCCGACAACTGCCAGATTGCGGTATTTTTTTGCCAAAAGGAAGACAAGCTCATACTGGGCGGTGTTGGTGTCCTGGTACTCGTCCACGTGGATGTAGCGCCAGCGCTCCTGGTATTTGGCGAGGATATCGGGACGCTCCGCAAAGAGCGCTACCGTGCTCGCGATAAGGTCGTCAAAGTCAAAGGAATGGGATTTTTTGACGAGCGCGCGGTAGCGCGACCACACGGCGGCAACCATGCGGCGAAAGGTGTCCTGCGCCCGTCCGGCAAAGATCTCCTGCGAAACGAGGTTATTCTTCTCGCGCGAAATGACCGCGAGAATTTTCCTCGGCTCCTGTTCTTTAAGTGAGATGCCGAGTTCTTCCATTGCTCTTTTAAGAAGCGCGAGCGAGTCCTCCTTGTCTAGAATGCTGAAGTGCCGAGGGTAGCCGAGCACAGCGGCATTCTCCCGCAGTATCCGTACACAGAGTGAATGGAATGTGCTTATGAGGGGCTGTCTCTCTGTGTCATCCAGGCAGGTTCGCATGCGCTCTCGCATCTCCTGCGCCGCCTTATTGGTAAAGGTGACAGCAAGGATGTTCTCGTGAGCAACGCCGCGTTCAATGAGGTGGATAATGCGGTGTGTGAGCGTCTTGGTTTTTCCGGCCCCGGCCCCGGCAATAATCAAGAGCGGCCCCTCGGTAATGGCGACTGCCTCTTTTTGTTTCTCGTTCAATTCTTCTCGTGCACACATAGAAGCTTCAGTATATACTACATAATATGCCAGAGTCCCTCTCTCCCGAATCGGTCCCCGCAGAGCTCTTGGAAATCTCCCGCGCCATTGAATCGCGCCGAGGCGCTTTGGAGAGTGAGCACGGCATCATAGAGGAGAAGCGCATTGTCCATCACGTGATCGGCGAGGAGCTCTTTGAGAAATCTACCTCTACTCTTGCCGTGCCGCCACCGGGGAGTCACTACCTTGATTCCCTGGACAATGAGTCTCTTACTGCGCTCAACAGTTATATTGCTCGCATTTCCGAGTTGGGGCTCAAAAAAACGCTTGTGCTCGTGCGGAAAGAGAACCCCTTCCTCATAGATGCCTTCCATGATGCGCTTACCGACAAGCTCTATGGTGAGCTGAAACAGCATGGTCTTATCAGCTAGCACGCTTTTTATTATCGGTGGCGGTATAGCGATTCTTGCACTTGCTGTCGCCCTCGTGCTCCTCTTTGGGTGGCTGCGGGGCTCTCGTCCCACGACACTCTCGTACGTGCTCCTCTCTATTTTAGTGCCTCGCGCCGGAGACACTGACGCCGAGCAGGTAATCCGCGACATTGCCCTCTCAGAGCAGCTTTTTTCTGCGCTCTCATCCATCGGCAAGCCGGTTGTTTTCGAAGTCTCGGTGCACTCAATAGGCGAAGAAATCCATTTTTACCTCTCTGTCCCGCGAGAAAGCGAGCGCTTTGCCGGCGACCAGGTTCGCGGTCTCTACCCGAAGGCGCAGGTCTCCCGGGTTAAAGATTATAACGTGTTCAATCCGCACGGAGTCGCAATAGCGGGGCACCTCTCTCTCAAGGAACCCTTTGCCCTCCCTATCCGTAGCTACCGTGAAGCTTCACTAGACACCTTTGCGCCCATTGTGAGCACTCTCTCCCACCTTGAGGCAATCGGAGATGGGGCGTCACTGCAGTTTATTTTCCGGCCGGAGGAAGCGGCAATAAAGAAGCGACTGCTCGGAGCCATCGGAGAAGTTAAGAAAGGCGTCTCGCTTACTGATGCGATAAAAGGCGTCGGCTTTGGGCTCAAAGAGATTCATGCCGAGCTCACAGCAAAGCCGAAAAAGGCCGGACAAGAGGCGCCGCAGGCGCCGGTGGATGCTGAAGCAGTGGCAAGTCTTGAACGCAAGGCGGCAAGCCCGCTCCTCTCGGTTGTGGTGCGCATCATTACCTCATCCGAGAGCGAGGACAGGGCGCTTGACCTCTTTAATGCAATTGCCGGCTCTTTTTCTCAATTTGCAAGTCCTAAGCGCAACGGCTTTGTAGCCGTCCGTCCCCGGGACAGCCAGGCGCTCCTCTATCGGTATGCCTTCAGGGAATGGAATGGTCGCGAGAGCATGACTTTAAACGCAGAGGAGCTGGCGAGCATCTTCCACCTCCCCACTGCCGCTCTGGATGTGCCGCGCCTAAGCTGGCTCTCTACCCGCGAGACGGCTCCTCCTCCCGCACTCCCCGATGAGGGAATTGCAATTGGAGAGAGTATCTTCCGCGGAGACCGGCGCACGGTGCGCCTGCTTCCGCCTGACCGTCTCCGCCACGTCTACACTATCGGGCAGACCGGCACCGGCAAGAGTTCGCTCCTCTTCACTATGGCGGCGCAGGATATTGAACGGGGCGGGGGGCTTGCCGTTATTGACCCGCACGGAGACTTAGTCAACGATCTCCTCTCGGTGGTGCCGAAAGAGCGCATCAATGACGTGATCGTTTTTGACCCTGGAGACCTTACTCGGCCCTTGGGGCTCAATATGCTGGAACATAATAGCGCACGGCCGGAAGAAAAATCCTTTATTGTCTCCGAACTTCAGTCCATCTTCAACCGGCTCTTTACCGCAGAGACGATGGGGCCGATGTTTGAGCAGTACATGAGGAATGCCTTGCTGCTCCTTATGGAGGACATAGAGGCAGAACCGGCAACACTCATTGAAGTGCCGCGTGTCTTTACCGACCCGGAATTCAGAAAAAGGAAGCTCTCCCGCATCAACAATCCCGTGGTGATTGATTTTTGGGAAAAGGAGGCGGTCAAAACTTCCGGTGAGCAAGGACTCGCCAACATGACTCCCTATATTACCTCCAAGTTCAACAACTTTATTGCCAATGACTACATCCGGCCGATTATCGGCCAACCAAGCTCCTCGTTTAATTTTCGAGAGGTAATGGATACAAAAAAAATACTTCTCGTGAATTTGTCCAAAGGCACAATCGGAGAGCTCAATGCAAGCCTCATCGGCATGATGGTCACTGGACGCATACTCCTTGCGGCGCTCTCACGGGCCGATAAACCACAAGAGGAGCGCACGGACTTCCACCTCTACATTGACGAGTTCCAAAACTTCAGCACTGACTCAATTGCAGTGATTCTCTCCGAGGCGCGCAAGTATCACCTCTCGCTCACCCTCGCGCATCAGTTCATTGCCCAGCTCACCGAAAACATTAAGAGCGCCGTCTTCGGGAACGTGGGGACGCTTGCTATTTTCCGGGTGGGAGCCGACGACGCCAAATATTTGGAGACAGCCGTATCACCCAACTTTACGATTCATGATCTGGTAGGCATTGAGAACCGTAATGCCGTGCTCAAGATGCTCTTGCGTGGAGAACCGGTGCCGGCCTTCAACATACATACTCTTGATGTGAAGCGCGGCTCCCGGGAAATTACTGAAAAGCTCAAGGAGCTCTCGCGACTTACTTACGGGAGAGACAGGGGGGAGCTTGAGGCGGATATACTCAAGCGTCTCCGGATGTGATACGATGGGTGGCGTATTCTCTATAGACATAAAAAACTAACAGGGCTCCTCTTTATACTGTTTTTTGCCCTAAGCTTCACGTTCGGCAAGCCGGTAAGCGCTAATTTCCTCTCCCTTATCAAGGAGCAATTTAAACGAGGGAGTCCCCAAGAGGCCGCAATGTCGCGCTTTGTGAGCTCGCAAACCATCTCTCTCATGGAGCCCTCACCCAACCCTAATCCTCCGGCACGGGGAGGCGGAGACACCGCAATTGTGGGCAATGCGCTCCTTGTTAATGCAGGCCCTTTGGGCGCCGCCACGGATATTACAAGCACGCCGCTCTCTGACCAGATTAGTCTCTATGTGGTACGCAATGGAGATACTCTAAGTCAAATTGCGCAGATGTTCGGAGTATCGGTGAACACTATTGTGTGGGCAAACGACCTTCCCAGAAGCGCTAAAGTCAGTAAGGGTCAGACTCTCGTCATTTTGCCGGTTTCCGGTATCCAACATACAGTGCTTAAGGGGGATACTGTTCAAAAAATAGCAAAACGCTACGGAGCAGATAGTGAGGAAATAGCGCAGTTTAACGGCATTGATGAGAATCATCCGCTCATTGCCGGACAGATTATTCTTGTTCCTGATGGAGAATCTGCACCGGCGCCGGGCCGCATCGCGCAAAAACCTCGAGGCACGTCGAAAAGAGAAGTTTCTTCCGGCTACTATATCAAGCCAGTGGCGAAAGCGATCAAAACGCAGGGTATACACGGATATAACGGTGTTGATCTTGCGGCGCCTTTAGGAACTCCCATCGTTGCTGCAGCTGATGGGCAGGTAATCGTAAGCCGTTCCGAGGGCTGGAATGGCGGCTACGGCAAGTACATTGTCATAAAACACAACAACGGCGCACAGACGCTCTATGCGCATAATAAGGAAAATGCGGTCTCGCAGGGAGATTGGGTCAAACAGGGGGATGTCATCGGCGCTGTGGGCAATACCGGCCGCTCAACCGGCTACCACGTCCACTTTGAAGTCCGCGGGGCAAAAAATCCATTTTAAGTTTTCAATCTAAATCCTATCTGCCTGCGTTTTGTTTCAGGCGGGATCATGAGCTGGTGAATCGCCTCAAAGACCACCCTGAATTGCTTGTCGTACTTATGCTCCAGTTCGGCAAATTTGCGGGCTAGCTCCGTGTTGGAAGTTAATAGTTGGCGGAGACGAACAAATGCTCGTACTATGACAATATTCACTTGAATGGCGCGTCCGCTATTAAGCACACTTGAAAGCATTACTACTCCATGTTCGGTAAAGACGTAAGGAGGGTAGCGGCGGCCGCCCCAACTTGAGGTCACAAATTGTGACCTCAAGTTTTTCCATTCCGCTGGAGTTAGTTGAAACATAAAATCTTCCGGAAAGCGCGAGAGATTACGCTTAACTGCCTGGGTTAAAATCCGTGTTTCAACTTCATACAGCCGAGCTAAATCCTCATCCAGCATCACTTTCTGTCCGCGGATGAGGAGGATGGCGCGTTCAATGCGTTCAGTAGGGACAAGAACTTTAGATTTTTTCTTTGTCATTTTCCATTTTGATTTTTTAATTTTGAATTTGCACCCTCATCTCATCCCAATTCTGCTCGCTGGGAGCAAATGAGACCGTCATGCCCGGCTTGAGTTCTCCGGTGAGCATCTTTTCTGCAATAAGCTGCTCTACAAAGTCTTGAATAAAGCGGTTGAGCGGCCTTGCGCCAAAGGCTTTGTCCTCTCCTGCCTTTGCAACACGGTCTTTGAGATAGGCATTAATTTCCAGACCAATTCCTTTTTCTTTGAGCCGCTTCGCAAATGCAGAGAGGAGTTTCTCCGCAATGGCTACGCGATTCTCGTGCGAGAGCGGTTTA
>MHTL01000014.1 GCA_001823095.1 Candidatus Vogelbacteria bacterium RIFOXYD1_FULL_51_18
AGTGTATACGAAGCGGCGCAAAAAGCGCGGGCAATCCTTGTTTCTTTAGGTTATACTGAAATTTACAGCTACTCCTTCAGCGCCGCGGGAGAGCGTGAAGTTGAAAAATCTCTGGCAAGCCATAAATCTTTCTTGCGGACCAATCTCTCCGATGCTTTGCGAGAAACACTTCTCTCCCATCTCGACCACGCACTCTTTGAGACGGAAGCGGCAAGAGTTTTTGAGATCGGCACGGTGTTTTTTAAAGATCGGGAGGAATTGCATCTTGCCGCAGGTATTGCGTACAATAAGGAAAAGTACAAAAAAGAAAGTTTGCCATCATGGTTCCCGCATACTGACTGGAGTCAGACTTCAGTCATCTGTGAGATGCCGCTTGGAGAGCTAGTCTCCGTGCTTGCAGGGAAAGAGTGCCCTGGTATTGTGCCCTTGGTCAATCTGGACGTACAGTACCGCTCCTTTTCTCTCTACCCGCGCATTATCCGCGACATTGCCCTCTTTGTGCCCAGCGGGGTAAGGGCGGAAGACGTTGAGTCAGTCATCCGCGAGAATGCCGGTCCTTTGCTTGCAGAAGGGCCGGTGAAGTTTGATGAATTCAGTAAGGCGGGGGAGTCGCGCACCTCTCTCGCCTTCCGTATAGCCTTCCAATCTCACAAAAAAACCCTCTCCGACGCAGAGGCAAATGAGGCTCTCTCCAGCATCGTTTCTGCCCTTGAGAAACACCCTTTGTGGCAGGTGCGGAAGTAGGCGGAATATGCTATACTGTAAGGATATATGGCATCAAAAACGAAGGGCTACGAGGCGGAAGACATTCTTGTTTTGGAGGGGCTTGAGCCGGTGCGCAAACGTCCTGGCATGTACATTGGCTCTACGGGCATTGACGGTCTCCACCACATGCTCACCGAGATTTTTGATAATGGCCGCGACGAGGCCATGGGCGGTTTTGCAACGGAGATTGAGGTGGCGCTCCTGCCTGATGGCGTGGTGCGTGTGGCGGACAACGGCCGCGGCATCCCTGTAGACATCCATCCCAAGACAAAGGTCTCCTCGCTAGAGACGGTCATGACTACGCTCCACGCCGGTGGCAAGTTTGAGGGCAAGGGATATAAAATTTCCGGCGGATTGCACGGCGTCGGCGCCTCGGTTGTCAACGCGCTCTCCGAGTGGCTCTGGGTTATAGTGCATCGCGACGGCGGGGCGCACTACCAGGAGTATGTGCGAGGGAAGAAGAAAGAGAAGGTAAAGAAAGTTTCAAGTTCCAAGTATCAAGGAACCGTCGTGGCGTTCAAAGCAGACAGAGAAGTGTTCTCGGAGACAGAGTACGTATGGGAACGCATCATTGCGCATATGCGCGAGCAGGCATACCTTACCAAAGGCCTTCTCATCCGCGTTATTGATGCACGCAGTCTGGAGAAGTCTATTGACGCTAAGAAGACCCTCTTTCTCTTTGAACTCGGACTCACGCTCCCTTCTTACTCTTTTTATTTTGAAGGCGGGCTCATCTCGCTTGTCAGGCACTACAACCATGGGCAAAAGCCGATACACAAAACAATCTTCCATGTTGAGAAGGAAGCCGAGCAAGTTATGGTGGAAATCGCGCTCCAGTATGTGGACGATATTACCGCCCGCGAACTCTGCTTTGCAAACAATACGGCAACTCCCGAAGGCGGGATGCACCTCACCGGCTTTCGCACCGCGCTCACGCGTATCTTAAACGACTATGCCAAGAAGAATAACGGTGTCAAAGAGGCGGATGGAAACTTTAGCGGGGATGATGTGCGCGAGGGGCTCGTGGCGGTTATCTTGGTCAAGCTCCCCAATCCCCAGTTTGAGGGGCAGACCAAGGCAAAGCTCGGCAGTGTGGAAGCGCGAAGCGCCGTAGAGTCAGTCTTCGGCGATGCCTTTCGCGATTTTATGGAGGAGAAGCCGGACGACGCGAGGATGATTATCGGCAAGGTTGCGCTTGCCATGAAAGCGCGCAAAGCCGCTAAAGCCGCCAAAGACAGCGTCTTGCGCAAAGGCGCGCTTGAGGGAATGACGCTCCCAGGCAAGCTCGCCGACTGCCAGACCAAGAGTGCGGAGGAGGCGGAGCTCTTTATTGTGGAGGGGGATTCTGCCGGCGGCTCGGGCAAGCAGGGCAGGGACCGTCGTACCCAGGCAGTGCTCCCCCTGAAGGGGAAAATTTTGAATGTTGAACGGGCGCGTTTGGATAAGATTCTTGCCTTTCAAGAAATTAAGCACCTCATCATTGCGCTCGGCGCCGCTATCGGCGATGCCTTTGACCTCTCTAAATTGCGCTATCATAAAATTATTATTGCAACCGATGCCGATGTGGATGGCGCGCACATCCGCACTCTGCTCCTTACACTCTTCTTCAGGCACTTTGTGCGAATCATAGAAGGGGGCTACCTTTACATCGCCCAGCCGCCACTCTATAAAATTAAATATGGGAAAGAATCTTACTACGCGTTCAGCGATGACGAAAAGGCAAAAGTCTTAAGCCGCCTTGGTGTGGATGCGAGCGCAGAGCCGGAGCCGGAACAAGAAGAAGAGAGCGAGGAAGAGCTTGCGGAAGAAGTCCGATCCGCCACGGCGGATCGGACTTCGGGGAGCAAGCGCACAAATAAAGTATCCATCCAGCGCTATAAGGGTCTTGGCGAGATGAATCCGGATGAGCTCTGGGAGACCACCATGGACCCCGAGCGGCGCATTCTCAAACAGGTAACCGTGCACGATGCCGAGGAGGCCGACCGAACCTTTGACACCCTCATGGGCGCTGACGTGAGCTCGCGCAGACACTTCATTCAAACTCACGCCAAACTGGCGAATTTAGATGTTTGATAACGTTATTTTTTTGTGTTATGATACAAGCATGAAAACTACACGGCAAAAAATATATCAGTATACGGCAGTATTTGAGAGAAATGAGCTCGGCGGCTATACAGTTACAGTTCCCAGTTTGCCCGGTCTGGTGACTGAAGGCAAAAATCTTGAGCATGCTCGCACTATGGCGGAGGATGCCATCTCCTGTTATGTGGAAGGTCTGCAAAAGGAGCGTGAAGCAGTCAACTCTATTCTCGCACAAGCAGAAATTCAGATTGACGATTTACTTTAATGTAGAAACAAACTCTTCCAATGTGAGAGCCCCGAGAGTGCCTTCGCGGCTTTCGGCGGTGATGGTATGGGAAGCAAGCTCTTTGTCGCCCACGACGAGGAGGTAAGGGATTTTGTTGAGCTTACTGTCGCGGATGCGCTTGCCTAAGGACTCATCGCGCTCGTCCAGCTCGGCGCGGACGCCTCGCTGTTTCAACACATCCGTTACCTCTCGCGCGTACTCCTTGTGCGCGCCGCCGACGGGGAACGCTACTGCTTGCACGGGCGCAAGCCAGAGAGGGAAGGCGCCCCCAAAATGCTCAATCATAATGGCCATAAAGCGCTCCAGAGATCCTGCGATAGCGCGATGTATCATCACCGGCCTCTGTCGTGAGCCATCCTCGGCTGTATACTCCAGACCAAAACGCTCCGGCATCACAAAGTCTATTTGGACAGTGCCCAACTGCCATTCTCGGCCCAGCGAATCCTTAAATATAAAGTCCAGTTTGGGGCCGTAGAACGCCGCCTCGCCCTCTACCCGTTTGTAGTTCAGCGCTTCTCTCTTTGCGCATTTCTCCAGCGCCGCCTCCGCCTCCGCCCAATTTCTATCTTCCCCGAGATATTTCTCTTTATGAGCCATGTCGCGCACCGAGAGCGAGACACGGTACTTGTCCTCGGCAAACATGCCAAGCTCGGTGTAGAAAGCCTTGATAACGTGGATAATGTGCGTCACCTCTGCTCCTACTTGCTCCAGACGGCAGAAGACGTGCCCATCGTCTTGGGTAATAGCGCGCACCCGCGAGAGACCGAGAAGTTCGCCCTGCTGTTCGTCGCGGTAGACCGCAGTCGTCTCCATATAACGGATAGGGAGCTCTTTATAACTCCTCTGGGCGCTCGCATAGATTTGCGTGTGGTGCGGGCAGTTCATCGGCTTCATCACGAATTCTGTCTCACTGCGGCCTTTGACGTAAAAAAGGTCATCCTTGAATTTTTCCCAGTGGCCGCTCGTCTCGTAGAGTTCGCGCTTGGTGATGTGGGGGATAGTCACTCGCTCGTAGCCGTGCTCTTTTTGAAGGGTCTGTATCTTTTCTACAATCAGGTCGCGCACCAGCGTGCCCTTGGGAGTAAAGAGGGGCAGTCCCGAGCCGACGAGGTCAGAGAAGGCAAAGAGCCCGAGCTCTCTGCCAAGCTTCCTATGGTCGCGCAATGCCGCTTCCTCCTTTAGGCTTTCCCATTCGGCAAGCTCCTTGGGGGTGGCAAACGCCGCGCCGTAGATGCGGGTGAGCATGGCGTTTTTTTCATCCCCGCGCCAATAGGCGCCGGCAGTATGCGTAATGGCAAAGGCATCCGGATTTATTTCTGACGTGTTTGCGACATGTGGACCGACACAGAGGTCGTTAAAAGAGCCAGATGTGTAGGTCGTAAGCTTTTCCCCTCTCTCTACGAGTTCATTAATGAGCTCTAGTTTATATGGTTCATCTTTAAATTGCGCATGCGCCTCGTCGGGACTGACTTCAGCGAGAGTAAATGCGAGATGCTCTGCAATGAGCTCGCGCATGCGCGCTTCAAAGCGCTTCAGATCATCCGGAGAAGGGGAATAGCCCGAGGAGAAGGCAAAATCGTAGTAAAAGCCACTCTCAATCACTGGACCAATACCGAGCTTCACCCCCGTGTTCTTCTCCTTGACTGCTATGGCCAGCAGGTGCGCCAGTGAATGCCGCACGCGGGTGAGCTGATCTCCTGTATCCATATAGAAATACTAACAGAAAAGGCTTTTTTTGTCTTGCCGTATATGCTACAGTTACCGTACCTATGCATCTGCGCACGAAAAGGGTCGCAGGGTTCACGCTCATTGAACTCCTTGTTGTTATCGGCATTATCGGCATCCTCTCGAGCATTGTGCTTGCCTCTCTCCAAACCTCGCGCAAAAAAGCCCTTGATGCGGCGGTGCAGGAGCAATTAGTGGCTATGCGGTCGGCGGTGGAATTGTATGCCTTAGACCACAATGGTCTATATACATCGCTTACAGTATTACCATTATTTACTGGAGTAATGGATGAAGACTGCGATGCTGTTAATGCAGAAACTAGCAATTGGTATGCAAATGATTCTGTGATAGAGCCAATGATAGCTAAAATCAATGAGGCGTCTGGACGAGTAATATGCGCGGCGAATAATACGTATACTAAATGGGCAGTTTCTGCACGCTTACCCACAAGTCCGATGTCCCCATCCGCTAATTTGAAATGGTGGTGTGTAGATGGCTATGGGACTTCAAAACAATTCATAGGGGCGATTCCTATTAATGGAGGATTCCCGTCTTACTACGACGCAAAATGCGAATAGATATGCACAGGGAGCATTGTGCCTAGCAAAAGCCAGCGCTATGATAAAAGCGTTATTTGCTCGCTTAATGTAGATACTATGAAATTCTCTCGGCAAGGGTTTACCCTCATTGAACTCCTTGTTGTTATCGGCATTATCGGCATCCTCTCGAGCATTGTGTTAGTCTCACTTCAGACCTCGCGCAAAAAAGCCCTTGATGCGGCGGTGATACAGGAGATGAACAGTGTACGATCAGCGGTAGAGCTGTATGCTTCTATTCATAATGATAAGTATGCCGATGGGACGGCAAACCCTCCCCTAAATGGTTTTTCTAATGATGTAAGCTGTGATCTTGCTTCTCCACTTACCCCTACCAATGGTTGGTATGGGAATGATCCATCAGTAGCAAAGATATTGTCTAGTTTAAAGTCAAGGACGTCTTACATCTCCTGCGCTTTAAATTATGGATATACACAATGGGCGGCAGTTTCCAAACTTCCTTCAGGCCCAACTTCAGGAGCTGGGCAGATTTGGCGATGTGTTGATTGGAAAGGAACGTCAAAACAATATACTCAACCGACCCCACCAATGACATCTACTGGCATTTCGCGGATTACAACAGTCAACTGTCTCTAGGTTTGTCATATCCTCTTCACTCCCTCCGCCACAATTGAGAGTTCGCTATTGCGAGTAGAAACGCGGCCGCGAATGGCAATACAAGTGCCTGCGGTGAGAATTTCTCGGCGCTCGTTGTAGATGCGCGGGAAGGCAACCACCTCTATGCGGTCGCTCAAGTCAGAGAGTTTGATAAAGGCCATACGTTCGTTATTTTTTGTTGTCACCTCACGCAGTTCGTCAATAAGCCCGGCTACCACCACAAGCGACCCATCACTCATTTCTTTTGCGTTTGCGATAGTATTCTTGCCTCCATTTTCAGACAAGAGCTTCTCGCGGTACTTATCCAAGGGGTGGCCCGAAACGTAGAGACCGAGAAGTTCTTTTTCCCAGCCGAGTATGATCTCCGGAGGGATGGGTCCTGCTGGTTTTAACTTGAGGGCTGGCACAGTCCCGGAATCAGTCATGAGACCAAAGAGCGAATCCTGCGAATCCCCGTGCTTATGGAGCTCGCGCGCGTACTCAATGGATTCCTCAATGTTCGCTAAGAGCATTGCCCGGTTCTTCTCCACGCTGTCTAGCGCTCCCGCCTTGATGAGTGATTCCAACGACTTGCGGTTGAGGTTTTTATGGCGCACCCGTTCAAGAAAGTCTGCAAAGGAGCTAAAGGACCCATGCTCCTTGCGTTCACTCGCGATGGCCTCGGCAATCTCGGCGCCTAAATTTTTTATTGAGTAGAGTCCAAAGCGGATCTTATTCATAGTAGACACCGGATGTTTATCCGCCGCGGCGGACCCAACATCCGGTGTTTTTGGTGTCTTCAACACGGTAAAGTCCCCGTAGCTCTCATTCACATCGGGCGGGAGCACGAGGATATTCATACGCTTGCACTCCTCAATAATGCTCGCCACCTCGTCCACATCGCCCGATTCGGCGGAGAGCACCGCTGTCATATACTCGCTCGGGTAGTGCGCCTTCATGTACGCAGTCTGGTAGGCCACGTGCCCGTAGCTTGCCGCGTGCGCTTTGTTGAATCCATAGGCGGCAAAGGGTTCAATAAGGAGCCACAGCGCACGCGCCTTCTCCTTGGAAAGTTTTCCGTGTGAGATAAATCCTTCCAGGAGCTTCTCTTTTTGGGTTGCCATCTCCGCAGGAATCTTCTTGCCCATTGCCTTACGCAGTTTGTCCGCCTCGGTCCAGCTGTAGCCCGCGAGCAGAATGGCAATCATCATAACATCGTCTTGATAGGTGATCACGCCGTAGCTCTGATACAGAATCTTTTCCATGCGCGGGTCAAGGTAGCTTACCAGCCGCGGATTGTGCTTGCGGCGAATGTACTCGGGGATAGACTCCATCGGTCCCGGGCGATAGAGCGCGACCATGGCGTTGATGTCGTGGATGCTGGAGGGTTTGAGCTCCTTGAGCCATCGCGTCATGCCCGAGCCGCCCAGCTGGAAGAGCGCGTACGTTTCGCCGCGCGCGAGCATGGCAAAGGTTTTTGCGTCGTCAAGAGGGAGTGCGCTCAAGTCAATCGTCTTTTTCACTGTTTCTTGCACCAAACGCGCCGCGCCTTCAAGAATGGAGAGGTTCCTGATGCCGAGAAAGTCAAACTTAAGGAGCCCAGCATCCTCAACGCTGTGCATATCATACTGGGTGATAATCTTCCCGCCCTTGGGGTCAAGCTGGACGGGGACAAAGTCGGTAATCTCGGTAGGCGCAATCACTACTCCTGCGGCGTGGACGCTAATGTGCCGCGCGCAACCTTCCAACTTTTTAGCCAAGTCCATAATCTCGCGCACCTCTGCCTCATCCTCGTACATTTTTTTTAGTTCCGGCTCCAATTCCATAGCGCGGTCAATCGTCATGGGGAAGCCCTGACTGCCCATAGGGATAAGTTTGGACACGCGGTCGCCGAGGGCGTAAGGATGCCCCAGCGCGCGCGCGACGTCGCGGACGGCGCCTCGCGCCATCATGGAGCCAAAAGTGCCAATCTGTGCCACCTTCTCCTCGCCGTACTTCTCGCGCACATAGTCTAGGACTTTTTCCCTCCCGTTGTCGGCGAAGTCCATATCAATATCGGGTGGCGAGGGGCGGTCGGGGTTGAGAAAGCGCTCAAAAGGGAGCTTGTATTTGAGCGGATCAACTGCGCCGATGCCGATAAGGTAAGAAACGAGCGAGCCAGCCGCAGATCCTCTCGTATTAGTAAGCACGCCGAGGCGCTTTGCCGCGCTGTAGATATCGGCAACGGTGAGAAAGTAGGGCGCGTAGCCTTTGCGGCAAATAATGTCTAGTTCATATCGCATGCGTTCGAGAGCGCTCTCGCCAAAATCAGGATTGCGTGTGAGGTACTCTGCAAGTCCCGCTTCTGTCTTCTTGATGAGCTCATGCTCAAAACTGGATCCCTTAGGGATCTGGTAGTCAGGAAAGCGCCATGTGCCCAGCGGGAGTTCAATATCAACGAGTTCTGCAACGCGGAGCGTGTTATCTACTGCCTCTGGCGCGTCGGCAAAGAATGAACGGAATGTTTTCTCGTCAACAAAGGAGAAATCCTCGGTGCTGTTTGCCATGTCTCTGGTGTCCTGAATATCAGTATTAGTTTGCACGGCCACGAGAGTGTGGTGCGCGCGCTGGTCTTCAGCATTGAGGTAATGCGCATCATGAGTCGCCACAAGGGGGACATTAAGCTCGCGAGCTATCTCAATGAGGAGCGCTTTGACGCGCGCCCCACCCTCAATGCCCGGGTGCTGCATAATTTCCACAAAGTAGTGTTCTGCGCCAAAAATCTCCTGGTACTCGCGGACAAGCGCGCGCAGTTTGTCACGGTCTCCTACCGCGGCTGCCTGCGAAAGTTCGCTGCCCATACACCCCGAGAGGCAGACAAGCCCATCATGGTGCTCACGCAGAAGCTCCTTGTCCATGCGCGGCTTGTAGTAATAACCCTCCAAATTTGCTTTAGTGACAAGCTTGATGAGATCCCGGTAGCCGCTCTCGTTTTTGGCGAGAAGCGTGAGATGGTAGCGTCGAGCGTCAATGCGCGCCTCTTTGTCAAAGCGCGAGCGGACGGCCATGTAGGCTTCCACGCCGATGATGGGTTTGATGCCGGCCGCGGTGCATTTTTTGTAAAATTCCAGCGCGCCGTAGAGGTTGCCGTGGTCGGTGAGGCCGAGGGCGGGAGAGCCGTACTCCTTGGCCTTCTTTACCAAATCAGGAATTTTCATCAGACCATCCAAGAGCGAGTAGTGACTGTGGTTGTGGAGGTGTACGAAGGCCATGCCGCTAGTATAGCAGAGCCCACCATTCCCGCCGATGTAATAATCCTCTCACGATCGTGGAAGGATTATTACAATCCCATTTTGTTTATTTTAAAGGTAGGTCAAATGCTTTGCGTAGCCATCGGTCATTCTCAATAAAATCGGCAGTGAGATAGAGCACGTCTTTACCTATGTGGATATGCGCTTTCAAGAGCGTCACTACTTCTTGGCATTCGTACGGGTAGACCCATACACTCCGCTGGAGCTGGATAAAACCAAGTTGTGTAAGCCAGATGCGCAACGTATCTCTAGCGCCGCGCCTGGTTTCTTTGATGTCAAAGATAATGATTCTATATTTCTTATCCCACCGACGCGGTGTGGCGAGTGTTATATGTTTAAGCCGATACTGCATAAGGAGATCCCTGCCCTTTTCTGTAAGTCTCAATACCTTTCCAACTACCGGGTCTTGCTCCTGTTTGATTAACCCTTGCCGGATACAACGCGTGACGACTACGTTTACATAGTGACACTTCTGCCGCCTGAAGAGAGGGGTGTATTTTAAGAGGCGCATTGCATTCGGCGCAACAGCGGCAAGGGCGAGGATCCCTGTGACGGCGATAAGACCAAGCACAATGGCGCTCACATCCCCTAGCACCCCCGATTTCTCTTTTTGTTTTTTCTCCATTGTAATAATCTTACCACGATCGTAAGAAGATTATTACACTGTACAAAATTATATAAGAGTGATATTCTATAGAAAACCCTAGCGTAGCTGGGATGATCTTTGTAAAACGAGGTGTTGATATGACAGATATGACAGGAAAAGAAACACGTATAGTAAGTGCTATTAATGAGCCTAGTTTCTCTAAGGATATGGAGGAAGAAATTAAACTCCGCGCGTTTATCATTCTAAGAGCACTTGATGAAATGGACGAGGAACTTCAAAATCGCGCCGACTTACATGCAACACTTAATCCAAACACCTCAATGCCCCCATCGTAGGGGGCTTTTGTTTTTGGTGTATACTCTTGATATGGCACGGACACGTTGGGTGGTGGGGGTGGACGAGGCGGGACGGGGGCCGCTTGCCGGGCCGGTATCGGTTGCGGCGCTTGCCTTCCCCGAGCCGCTCTATGCAAAACGTGCGGGTATTCTCCACGGCATCCGCGACTCAAAAAAACTCACCGAGCTCGGCCGCGAGCGCTGGTATACAAAGCTCTCTGCGCAGGCAAAAGCGGGGAACATCAAATTTGCCTCTAGTATGGTCTCTCACAGCGTCATTGACCGCCGAGGGATTAGCAAGGCAACCGCGCTCGGCGTTGCGCGGACGCTCATAAAGCTTGATTTACATCCTGCCACAACCCGCGTGCTCCTTGACGGCTCACTTGCCGCACCGGCTCTGTGGCGCAATCAGAAGACTATCGTGAGAGGCGATGATCGGGTGGCAATCATTGCGGCGGCATCAGTAATTGCCAAAGTGCGCCGCGACCGGCGCATGAAGCGTCTCTCACTGCGTTATCCAGATTACGGCTTTGCCGTCCACAAGGGCTACGGCACGGCGAGCCACTACCGTATGCTCAAAAAGCGCGGTCTCTCTCTTATCCACCGCAGGAGCTTTTGCAAAAAATTGTTCCCTATGGTATAATATACATAGGTAATCTTTAAGAAAGGGGATTGGTTGATGGCAGAACAGTACCGCTACAACTGCATAGTTGGGGGCGTGCACAGACAGCTCCTTACACCTGAACTGGGAAGCGCCGTGTTTTTAAAAGCAGCACAAACGCGGGGAAGTCCCAAGAGGCGGGTATGCGCCGAGCCGGGCTGTATCACAGTACTCTCGGGCAGCAATGAGGGCGCCAAGTGCCGGAGGCATCAGGATACAGAGTTCATACGGGCAACCGCGCAGAGTCCAGGGCGGACAGTGGTCCGCCGAAGGAATGCAGGGAGACGAAAAGGGAGAGGAACATGAAAACAGAAAGCTTCCAAAATGATCGGCCGAGTGAGCGGGCGTTGCGCGACTTGGACATCTACTTGGCGCATCATGGCACAGTGTCGCGCCATAGGCAGGCATGCATTGATTGCGGCGCTCTCTTGAATCACTACAACTCTGGGCCGCGGTGCCTCCCTTGTGAGAGAGAAGAGGAGAAACGGCAATTAGAGCGCAGGCTCAAACGTTTCCACCCGCTGGATTTGGGGAGAGTTCGCAACCGGCACCGGCTCTTTAGCCACTTTGCCAAATAGTTCACCCATCCTCTGCTGTGGCTTTTGCCTCGACTTACCATCGGGGCTTTTTTTCTTTACTTTTCCTCTCCTCCCGTGTATAGTAGGCGGATGTCAGTACGCATGCGCCATACTCGCGCCCATACGGCAAACCGCAGATCACATCATGCGATAGAGGGTGTCCGTCTGTCCACGTGTCTCAAATGCGGCGCTTTGCATGTGCGCCACCGCGTGTGCCTCAACTGCGGGAGCTACCGCGGACGCGAGGTGCTCAATGTGCTTGCCAAGGTGGAAAAGCGGCAGGAACGCATGCGCAAGCGCGAGGCAGCCGCATCGAAGTAAGCTTTTTTTGTAAATTAGGCGGTAGGTTCTTTGTATCTATGGCAAATCGGCACCTTTCACGCAGTATAGCGCTCCAATCACTCTTTGAGTGGGATTTCATGAGCGAAACCGCCACGATAACGGATAGTTACGGCGGGCTCGCCGCTTCTATTGAAGCAAATATTGCCGAATTTGCTCCCGGTTTGGAGGATGCCCGTTTTACAAAATCTCTTGCTGCTGGTGTGGTAGAGTATCGCGAGAAGCTGGATACTGTTATTGAAAAATTTGCTCCAGACTGGCCGATTGACCAGATTTCCATAGTAGACCGCAATGTCCTGCGTCTCGGACTCTTTGAGCTCCTCTTTGGCGACACAAAAGAGGTCCCCGCCAAAGTTGCTATCAACGAGGCCATTGAACTTGCCAAGATGTTCGGCGGCGAGTCTAGCGGCAAGTTCGTCAACGGCGTGCTCGGCTCGGTATATCGCGAGATGGGTGAGCCGGGCAAGGACGACGTCCCCGCCAAGAAGCGCCGCGTTAAGGAGAGGGATATAGATCCTAAGGATCTCCCCATAGAGAAGCTTGGCGGCGCTGTGGTATACTCGCGCGAGCGCGGCACCATCCGTCTTGCGCTCGTCCACGACGTGTTTGGCTACTGGACGCTTTCAAAGGGGCATATTGAGGAGGGCGAGAATGCGGAGGAGGGGACGATACGCGAAATCCACGAGGAGCTCTCGCTCCCCATCACCATTGTTGGCGCACTGGGCGGTAACGAATATATTGCCTCCCATCCGGAGAAGGGTAAGATACGCAAGCAGGTGGACTACTTTTTGGGAGAGACCAAGGACAGGGGTAAGCTCAAGCTCACCAAGGAAGGAGGGCTTGACCAAGCGGCGTGGTTTACGCTTGAAGAACTCGGCGATCTGCGCATCTATGACGACATCATCCCCATTATTACCAAAGGCATTCAAATAATACTTGCAAAACCATGAGCACGGACTTTTCTCCCTTTGAAGCGCGGATCGGCGTGCGATTTAGAGATCGGGCTCTGCTGGAGCAGGCCTTCATACATCGCTCATACCTTAATGAAAATCCTAACATAACTCTTGGCCATAACGAGCGGCTGGAGTTTCTCGGCGATGCGGTGCTGGAGCTGGCGGTAACCGACTATCTCTACCGTAGCTACCCAAAAGAGGACGAGGGGACATTGACTGCATACCGTTCCGCACTTGTTAATGCAGTGACTATCGGTACTGTGGCGCAGGAGCTCGGTATGAACGAGCATCTCTTGCTCTCGCGCGGGGAGGCAAAAGATGAGGGGCGCGCGCGGCAGGTCATCCTTGCCAACACCTACGAGGCGGTAGTTGGCGCACTTTATCTTGACCAGGGCTACGCGTGCGCGCGGGACTTTATTACGGCACATCTCATCCCGCGCATGGACGGCATCCTTGCCGAGAATCTCTGGCTGGATGCGAAGAGTTTTTTCCAGGAAAAAGCGCAGGAGAAGGAGGGCGTTACTCCCTCTTACAACGTTCTCGCGGAATCCGGGCCCGACCACAACAAAAAATTTACCGTTGGCGTCTACATCGGGAGCGAGCAGGTGGCGCAGGGCAACGGCCATTCCAAGCAGGAGGCCGAACAAGATGCCGCGCGCAAGGCCCTTGCCGAGAAACGTTGGAATGTCCGCTAGTGTTATAATAATTCCGTGCGGTTAAAAAATATTGAGCTTTCCGGTTTTAAGTCATTTGCAAAAAAGACGCTACTTACTTTTGACGCGCCCATTACCGCTATCGTCGGCCCCAACGGTTCGGGGAAGAGCAATATTGCGGAGGCCTTCCGCTGGGTCTTGGGCGAACAGTCGCTTAAAATACTGCGCGGTAAACGCGGCGAGGACCTGATTTTCAACGGCTCCGGCTCTGCGCCGCGGATGAGCCGGGCGTCGGTGACACTCACCTTTGACAACAGCGGCAGGAGCTTGCCGCTCTCATTTAACGAGGTTTCCATCTCGCGCGAGGTGCACACCGACGGCGCCAGTGAGTATCTCCTCAACCGCTCCAAGGTGCGCCTCAAGGACATTGTAGAGCTCCTTGCCTCGGTGGGGCTCGGAAGCACGGGCCACCACATCATCTCGCAGGGCGAGGCTGACCGAATATTGCGCGCACGCCCGCGTGAGCGCGAGGCCATGATTGAAGAGGCGCTCTCGCTTACGGTCTATCATCTCAAAATTGCCGAGAGCGAGCGCAAGCTCCAAAAAACACAGGAGAACCTGCGCCAGGTTGAGGCATTGCGAAAGGAAATTGCGCCGCACCTCAAGTTTTTGGGCAAGCAAATGGAGAAGATGCGCCAGGCGGAAAGCCTGCGAGATGAGCTCACGGCTCTCTATCGCGACTACCTTGCCCGCGAGGAATCCTACCTGCGGAGAACCGCACAGGAGCTTGCGGCGGCACGTACAGTACCTGCGCAGGAGCTCCGCGACATTGAAGCGCGCCTGAAAAATGCCGAAACACTCCTCTCACGGGGAGGTCCGGCAGAGAGCGACGACGAATGGACTTTCACACGCTTGCGCAGAGAGCTTGGAGAGACGGGGAATGAGCGCGCAGAACTTACCCGCAAACTTGGGAGAGTTGAGGGCATGATAGAGGTGAGGAGCGAGAGCGAGGGAACAGAGGCAGACGCCGCATCTATACCGCTCGCGGACGTCCGTACGCTCGTAGAGGACATTGAGGCGCTCATCGCGGGCAGTGAACAGAAAAGCGATTTTACATCCATCAAGGCGGCGCTTACCGCTATTAGGGAAGAGGTAAGAATTTTTATCGGGCAATTTGCAGGGAGCATAAAGAGCAGCAAGGCAAGCACACTCTCGGGACTTACGCGCGAGAAGGAGATCATGGAGCGCGCGCTCGGCGCCGTGCTCGCTCGAGAGGAAGGACTGCGCGCGGAAGCCGATACCGTGCGTGCGCGCATTGCGGAGGCGGAAAGTCTTTCGCGCGAAAAGGAGCGGGAGACCTATGAGCTGAAGGCCGCGCGCAGCGCGCGCACGCAGGAACTCGAGTCGCTTGACCTTAAGCGTTCCACGTTTGAAATCAGCGAGCGTGACTTCAAGGAGATGCTCGCAGAGGCGCGGGTTTTGATTGGACGGGAGGCGCTCAACTATAGTTCTGAACATTTGAATCTTGATACCGAGACGCGTGCCGCACAGGAAGCGCGGCACAAGCAGATTGACCGGCTCAAGTTCAAGTTGGAAGACCTTGGCGCCGGAGGCGACGACATCGTGAAGGAGTACCGAGAGGTGAGCGAGCGTGACAGCTTTCTCTCGCGCGAGCTTGAGGACCTTTCTGCGAGCGAGCAATCCCTCCATCAGGTGCTCCGGGAGCTTGAGGAGATTCTGGAGCGCGAGTTCCATGAGGGGATTGAGAAGATTAATGCCGAATTCCAAAAGTTTTTTGAGTTGATGTTCGGCGGCGGCACGGCGTCTATTTTTGTCATTAAAGCAAAGCGGCGCGCTCGGGGAGAGGAGGAAATTTTGGAGGAAGGGCAGGAGGAGACGGGCATAGACATATCGGTCTCACTCCCTCGCAAAAAACTCCGCGGCATTCATATGCTCTCCGGAGGCGAGCGGGCGCTTACCTCCATCGCACTTTTGTTTGCTATCTCACAGGTTAACCCGCCGCCCTTCCTCATCCTTGACGAGACGGATGCCGCTTTGGATGAGGCAAACTCGCGCCGCTACGGCGACATGATAGAGAACCTTTCGCACTACTCCCAGCTCATTGTGATTACCCACAACCGTGAGACCATGAGCCGCGCGGGCATTCTCTACGGCGTTACCATGAACGCCGACTCAATCTCAAAACTCCTCTCCATCCGCTTTGATGAGGCAGTAGATATTACAAAATAGGCCTTAATGACGGAAGTGAGACTTCCGTCATTAAGGCACCAATTCGTAGTCAATCTGATTTTTGCCGGTATCAACGCGGCAGACGCGGATGCTCACCGTATCGCCGAGGCGGTAAGCGCGCTTGCTGTGCTCGCCGACGAGGAGCATGCTCTGCTCGTTGAATACGTAATAGTCGTCAGGGAGCTTGGTAACGTGTATGAGCCCGTCAGCGCCGGTACTCTCCTCTCGCACAAAGACGCCAAAGTTAGTCACGCCGGTAATAATCCCGTTACTCTCCATGCCGATGTGCTCCGCGAGATACTCAACCTGCTTGGCCTTGAGCGAGTCACGTTCGGCCTCCGCGGCAAAGACCTCACGCTCGGTAGCATGCAGAGCCGCCCTGTCGCAGTGCTGCAGGAGTTTGGCGGATACGCGGCGTCCCTTGAGGTACTCGGTGAGGAGGCGATGCACAAGTAGGTCCGGGTAGCGACGGATGGGAGAGGTAAAGTGCGTGTAGTGCTTGAAGGCGAGTCCAAAGTGCCCGATATTTTTCATCGAGTAAATTGCCTTTGCCATGGCGCGTAGCGTCGCAGAGTGCACAAAGTATTGCTGTGGCGTTCCCAGCACCTCGATGAGGAGTCGGTTGAGCTCGGCAGGATTTACCTGCTTGCCCCGTAAAATTGAATAGCCCATGGGTCTTGCGTAAAGGTCCAGAAAGGCGATTTTCTCCGTGTCAGGAACATCATGGATGCGGTACACAAAAGCGCCGGGTTTGTTCTGCGCCGCGCGGGAGGCAAACTCCGCCACGCGGCGGTTGGCGAGGAGCATGAGGTCCTCAATAAGCTGGTGGCTCTCGCTGTGGGGTACGACATAAAATGAAAGGGGCTTGCCATCGGCATCCAATTCACAGCGCAGTTCGGTATCGTGGATGGCAATCGCTCCCGCGTCGAACTTTTTTTTCCGCAGGGCTCTCGTGATACGCGCGAGTGTGCCAAGCATCTCGCCCCATGGTCCACCATTTCCATCCATGATCTCCTGTGCTTCTTCATAGGTGAGCCGCGCGGCAGAGCGGATAATACTCCTGCCAAACCATTCCTTGGTGATACTGCCGTCCTTGCTGGTTTCAAACACCGCCGAGTAGCAGAGCCGTTCCTTGTGCGGCAGGAGCGAGCAGAGTGTATTAGAGAGCGCCTCGGGGAGCATGGGGATGACACGGTCAACGAGGTAGATAGAAGTTGCACGCTTGTGCGCCTCTTTATCCAAGGCGCTCTCGGGGCTGACAAAGAAGGATACGTCGGCGATGTGTATTCCCACTTCATGTGTGCCATCGGGAAGTGCGCGCAGTGATATGGCGTCGTCAAAATCTTTGGCGCTTTTAGGATCAATCGTGATGGTCGGCACATTGCGAAAGTCGCGACGTCCGCCTGCGGCGGACTCGCGCTCCATAATTTCCGCCTCCCTTGCAAGGAGGGCTTGTGCCTCCCTCTCTGCCTCATGCGGAAAAGCCCCCGGGAGAGGGGGTCGCACGCGCACTTTTGTGCGCACCGAAGCGCCCTTTTTGACCATATACATTATCATAGCACATCTGCCGGGCCTGCCTGCCGGTAGGCGGGCCGGATACAAGTATTTGACGTATGCGCCTTATCTGATATAGTTACCCCGTATATCTATGCTAAAAATCAGATTACAGCGGGTTGGACGCAAGAATGACCCCTCATTCCGCATTGTGGTTGCAGAACACACGACTGCCGCTAAGAAGCCGGGTTCATTTCTTGAAGTGCTGGGGAATTACGACCCGCGTCGGGATACGCGCACTATAAATGCCGCGCGCGTAAAGCACTGGATGGAGCGTGGTGCACAGGTCTCTGGCACAGTGCACAACCTCCTTATTACAGAAAAGATTATCAGCGGAGAGAAGCGCAATGTGCTCCCGCGCAAAACCGTGCCCACAAAACAGGAAGAGCCAAATGCAGGAGAGCCTAAAGAGGCTGAAGTAAGAGAAGAGACGCTTGTAGCAAAAGAGGCCGCGTAGTATACTAGGTGCATTAACAGTTTACCTTTAGCGTATGTCAGAGCATTCTGATCAGGACTTTCTTGAAAGTGTTATTAATGCCCTTGTAGACAATCCGAGTGATGTGAAGATTGGGAGGACGGTGGATGAGATGGGCGTACTGCTCACACTTGACCTCAACCCGGCGGATATGGGGAAGGTAATCGGCCGTAGCGGCAACACCGCAAAGGCGATCCGCACACTCCTGCGCGTCGTGGGGATGAAGAACAACGCGCGCGTCAATTTAAAAATCAATGAGCCGGAAGGCGGCCGCCACTTTGCAGAGAGCGCCGCAAGCAAGTCGGTGGATGAAGCGATGGCGGACTTGAAGTTCTAAGGCGTGCTGAAGTTTTTGATCATCACCATTTTTCCCGAGAGCCTGGAATCCTACCTCGCATCTTCAATGATATTGCGTGCTGTGGCACGCAATATCATTTCTGCACAAGCGATTAACCCGCGCGATTTTACTGACGACCCGCACCGGAAAGCAGACGACAAGCCCTACGGCGGCGGGCCGGGGATGGTGATGAAGGCGCTACCCATCATAAGGGCAGTGAGCGCGCTCAAATTGAAGAAGGGCGGAAAGAGAAAAATTCTCATTATGTCTCCACGGGGCAGACAGTTTACGCAGACGGAAGCAAAAAAATTTGCAAAAAAGTACGATGAGCTGGTGCTCATTGCCGGGCACTACGAGGGCATTGATGCGCGGGTGAAAAAAATATTAAAAGCAGAAGAAGTCTCGGTGGGACCTTACACACTCACCGGCGGGGAGCTACCCGCGCTCATCATTATTGATGCGGTCTCGCGGCATGTACCCGGCGTTTTAGGCAAGGTGGAGTCTCTGGAAGAGGGGAGGGCGACGAGCGGCGAGACCTACACTCGCCCCGAGCTCATCACCGTCAAAGGCAAAAAGTTCCGCGTCCCCGCAGTCCTCCTCTCCGGCCACCAAAAAAATATACACTCCTATCGCTCCACACAATCTTAATTGTCCAACCTCCGATGTTGGACAATTAACGCTCTGTAATAAAGAATTCACAGCCGTGAATTAAAGGATAAAACGATAGGTATGGCACACAGTGCAAGAAGAGACGCCATCGGCATCGGTGCAGACGTGGTCAACAAACTGGCTGGTTTGCAAATTGACCTCTTGCAAAAAATTCGGCAGGGTCATATCACCAACGAACATCTTGAGTGGTTTAACGGTCTCACTTTATGGCTGACAGTTTTTCTTTTTGAGCCGCTTGACAGGATTGAGGGACCCGTATATACTCGGGAGTACGTTTAGCTGCGATTGAGTTACGATACCCGCTAACACAATTACTAGCTAGTCTCCAATAGTAAACCTTTGAACGGGTAACTATTTCTTTGGGCATATTTTTGCACCCGCTCTTTTTCTATGAAACTCACTAAAAAGTATTTTTCAAAGTACACCAAGCCCCTGGCCGAGGTCCCTGACCTCGTTGAGCTCCAGCTCAACTCGTTCCGCTGGCTCGTTAAGGAGGGCCTCGCGGAGGTCTTCAAGGAGTTCTCGCCCATTAAGGACTACTCGGAAAAGAAGTTTGACCTCACCTTTAAGGATTTTGCCATTGAGGAACCCAAGTACGACGAGCAACACGCCAAGGAGAACAATCTCACTTATGAAGCCCCGCTCGTGGCGAGCGTGGTTCTCAAGAGCAAAAATTTTGAGCATGAGCAGAAGATATTTCTCGCCGACTTCCCGCTCATGACTGCGCACGGCACCTTCATCATCAACGGCATTGAGCGTGTGGTGGTGCCCCAACTCGCGCGGAGCTTTGGCGTCTTCTTCACCGCAAACGACCTGCGCGGCAAGAAGCACTTTGGAGCCAAGGTCATTCCCTCGCGCGGCGCGTGGATTGAATTTGAGACCGAACTGGATGGCTGCGTCTACGTGCGCATTGACCGCAAGCGCAAGATTCCCGCAACAGCGCTCCTGCGCCTCTTTGGCGATACGGAAGGAAAGGGGAGCACGGAGGCAATCCAAAAGGCCTTTGCACACCTTGAGTCAGAGACGCCCTACATCAAAAATACCCTAGACAAGGAGGCATTCAACTCTATTGACCAAAGCTTTGTAGAAGTCTATAAACGCCTGCGTGACTCCGACCTCGTCACAATTCCCGGCGCGCGCGAGTTTATTAAGAACCTCTTTTCGGCGGAGCGCTACGACCTCTCACTTGTCGGCCGCTACCGCCTCAATCAGCGCTTCGGCCTCCCTACCAGCGGAGAGGAGGCAGGACGTCGGACGCTCTCTTTTGACGACCTCGTTCGCATCGTGAGCCATATCATTACCTTAAATAGCGCTAAGGGAGCCAAGGAGGATGACATTGACCATCTGGGACTGCGCCGCGTGCGCCTTGTGGGCGAGATGCTCCAGCAGCGCGTGCGCGTGGGCATGACGCAAATGAAGCGCTACATCCAAGACAAGATGTCTACTGCCGACCAGGAGACCATGTTCCCCATCCAGCTCATTTCCCCGCGTCCACTGCAGGCACGCATCAAAGAATTTTTCACCACCAATCAGCTCTCACAGTTCATGCGGCAGGACAACGTGCTTGCCGAGATTGAGCATCTGCGTACCCTCTCGGCCATGGGTCCCGGCGGACTCACTCGCGAACGCGCCGGCTTTGAGGTCCGCGACGTGCATACCAGCCACTATGGGCGCCTCTGTCCTATCCATACGCCGGAGGGTCCGAACATCGGGCTTATCCTGCGCCTTACCACATATGCGCGCATTAACGACCTTGGTATCATAGAGACTCCCTACCGCCGAGTGCAGAAGGGCGTAGTGACCGACGAGGTCGTCTACCTCAACGCCTTGGACGAAGAACAGTACAACATTGCCCACGCCAGCGTCCCCTATGACGAGCACATGCGGCTCATTGACGATGAGGTTGAAGTGCGCGCCAAAACTAAGCCGGGCATGGTTGGGAAGGGAGAGGTCCACTTTATAGACGTTGCACCCAACCAGGCGTACTCGGTGGCTACCTCCATGATTCCCTTCCTTGAACATGATGACGCCAACCGGGCGCTCATGGGTTCAAATATGCAAAAGCAGGCGGTACCCTGCGTCAAACCGGAGGCGCCCCACGTGGCCACCGGCATGGAGGAGCTTGCCGCACGCTTTACCGGGCGCCTCATCTTTTCCGACATTGACGGCGAGGTTGCAGAAGTTGACGGAGAACATATCCTCATTAAGGGGCATGATGGCGGAAAGCGCGATCACAAGCTGATAACCTTCGGCCGCACCAACGACTTTACCGCTTTCCACCAGCGCCCCGCGGTCTCGCTCCACGATACGGTGAAGAAGGGCGACCTCCTTGCCGATACCTCCTCATCCGCAGGAGGCCAGATGGCGCTGGGCCAGAACGTCTTTGTCGCTTTCATGACCTGGGAAGGGGCAAACTATGAAGATGCCATCGTCATGTCCGAACGGCTCGTGCGCGAAAATATTTTCACCAACATTCATATTGAGGAGTTTGTCTGTAATGTCCGCGACACCAAACTGGGTCCAGAACTCACCACGCGCGATATTCCTAACGTCGGCGAAGCCAAGCTCAAAAATCTTGATGAGGAGGGCATTGTGCGCATCGGCGCCGAAGTCGGCCCGAACGATATCCTGGTTGGAAAGATTACCGCAAAGGGCGAGACCGAACTCACGCCCGAGGAACGCCTCCTCCGCTCTATCTTCGGCGAGAAGGTGCGCGATGTGAAGGACACATCGTTGCGCATGTCGCACGGCAAGCGCGGCCGCATCATCGGCATTAAAGTCTTTTCCCGCGACAATGGCGACAAGTTGGAAAGCGGTATCATCAAGCAGGTACATATTGAAGTCGCGCAGGTGCGGAACGTTTCCGTGGGCGACAAGCTTGCCGGACGCCACGGCAACAAGGGTGTCATCGCCAAAATCCTTCCCGTTGAAGACATGCCCTATACGGAGGACGGCACACCCATTGACGTAGTGCTTACCCCCCTCGGCGTTCCCTCACGCATGAACCTCGGTCAGATATTAGAAATGCACTTGGGGCTTGCCGCGCGCATGCTCGGCTACCAGGCAATGACCCCCGTCTTCCAGGGCGCAGACCCGGAGGAAATTAAGGATGAGCTTGAGAAGGCGGGTTACCCGCGCGACGGGAAGGTGACGCTCTATGATGGACGCACTGGTGTGCCCTTCGAGCAGAAAATTGCCGTGGGTTCCATGTATGTGCTCAAGCTCCACCACATGGTTGAGGATAAAATTCACATGCGCTCCATTGGCCCCTACTCGCTCATTACCCAGCAGCCTCTCGGTGGCCGGGCGCAGGGTGGCGGACAGCGCTTTGGAGAAATGGAAGTCTGGGCGCTGGAGGGTTACGGCGCCGCCTACACATTGCGCGAGATGCTCACTATCAAGTCAGACGACATTAGCGGGCGCTCGCAGGCCTTTGACTCAATTGTGAAGGGAGAGCATATTAAAGCCCCTTCCATTCCCGCATCGTTCAACGTATTACTCAATGAGCTCCGCGGGCTCGCGCTTGACGTCGAGCTGGAAAACCTATAATCATATGCCACAAAAAGAGATAAAAACGGACTTTAATGCCATCTCGCTCAAGCTCGCTTCGCCCGAGCGGATCCGCGAGTGGTCCTGCGGCGAGGTGACCAAGCCGGAAACGATTAACTATCGCACCCAACGCAGTGAGCGCGGCGGCCTCTTTGATGAAAAAATATTCGGCCCCGAGAAAGACTATGAGTGCTACTGCGGCAAGTATCGCCGCATCCGCTATAAGGATATCATTTGCGAAAAATGCGGAGTAGAAGTCACGCGCTCCATTGTGCGTCGTGAACGCATGGGACACATTGAACTGGCGAGTCCTGTGGCGCATATCTGGTTTCTGCGCGGCGTTCCCTCGCGTATTGGGATGGTGCTCAACCTCTCGGTAAGCGATTTGGAGAAAGTCATCTACTTTGCCGGCTACATCATCACCCGCGTGAATGAGGAGGAGAAAGCGGAGCTTCTCAAGCGTTTGGACTCTGAATTTAAAGCAAAGAGCAAGTCGCTCACGGGAAAAGAGGATACCGAGAAACTCCGCGATGCGCTTTTGGATGCCAAACGCGAAGTAGAGTCTCTCGTCAAATGGCGCGTCCTTGACGAGATGAGCTACCATCGCTACTCTATGAAGTACGCAACTGTCTTTGAAGCGGGCATCGGCGCCGAAGCGATACACAACATCTTCAAGGGCATTGACCTCACTGCGTTGGCGCAGGAACTCTCGCAGAACCTGGTCAAGGCAAGCTCCCTGGACCGCGCAAAAATCCAAAAGCGCTACAACCTTTTCAAATCCATGATCCAGTCCGGCGTGCGGCCCGAGTGGATGTTCATTACCGTCGTGCCAGTCATCCCGCCGGCGCTTCGGCCCATGGTTGCTCTCGACGGCGGCCGGCACGCGACCTCTGACGTCAACGACCTCTATCGCCGCGTGATTAATCGCAATAACCGCCTCAAGAAGCTCAAGGACTTGAGCGCGCCGGATGTAATTCTCCGCAACGAGAAGCGCATTCTGCAAGAGGCAGTTGACGATCTATTGGACAATTCCATTCATGCGCGCCAGAGCGCGACCAGCCAGGCCAGGGCGCGCACTCTCAAGTCGCTCTCCGACAGTATCAAGGGCAAGCAGGGCCGCTTTAGGCAGAATCTCCTAGGCAAGCGCGTTGACTACTCCGGCCGCAGCGTAATCGTCGTCGGCCCAGAACTCAAGCTTGACCAGTGTGGACTCCCCAAGCACATGGCGCTGGAGCTCTTCCGCCCCTTTGTGATAGGGAAGCTCCTTGAAGCCGAACTTGCCTACAACATCCGTGGCGCGGGCAAGCTTATTGAAGAGGAAATCCCGGAGGTATGGGCAATCCTTGAAGATGTCATTCGCGAAAAGTACGTGCTCCTCAACCGCGCGCCGACCCTGCACCGCCTCGGTATTCAGGCTTTCCGTCCCGTGCTCATTGAAGGCAATGCCATCCAGGTGCACCCCATGGTCTGTGCCGCATTTAATGCCGACTTTGACGGCGACCAGATGGCCGTGCACGTGCCCTTGGGCAATGCCGCCCAGCGCGAAGCGCGCGAACTTATTGCCTCGCGCAAGAATCTCCTGCGTCCGGGCTCGGGGGACCCTGTGGTCAATCCCACTCTAGACATGGTGCTCGGCGTATATTGGATGACGAAAGAAATGCCCGGAGAGAATGGGGAAGGCGGGGTATACGCTGACTATGAGAGCGCACTCCTCGCGCATGACTTTGGTGTCCTGTCTCTCAGGGCAAAAATCAGTGTGCAGAAGCCGACTGCCAAAAAGTTTGAGAGCTTCCCTGAAGGCAGGATTGAAACCACGCTTGGCCGTCTCATGTGGAATGCCATCTTCCCGGACGACTTCCCCTTCATGAACGGCGAGGTGACGAGAAAGGATGTTGCCGAAGTGGTCTCGCGCGTCTTTGACCTCTACGGAGCGGAGCAGACCCCAGATATTTTAGACAAGATTAAGTATTTTGGCTTTCACTACGCGACAGTCTCCGGCATCACCTGGGGTATTGACGACGTGAGCGTCCCCAAAAACAAAGGAAAGATTATTGAAGAGTCCAAGAAGGAAGCCCTCGCCATTGAGGAGCAGTATGCCGATGGACTCCTCTCCGAGGAAGAGCGCTACCGCATGGTGATTGAAGTCTGGCAACGCGCCAAGATGCGCATTGACAAGGATGTCCCACAGGCATTGCCGACAAACGGCCCCGTAAGCGATATGCTCCATTCCGGCGCACGCGGCTCCATCAATCAAGTAAGCCAAATGGCAGGCATGAAGGGTCTCATCATCAACCCCGCGGGGCGGCTCGTGGACTACCCGATCATCCCTTCGTACAAGGAGGGTCTCTCACCGATTGAATACTTCGTCACCACGCATGGCTCGCGCAAGACGCTCGCCGACACGGCGCTCAACACCGCCAAGGCGGGCTACCTGACGCGTAAGCTCGTTGACGTGTCGCAGGACGTCGTTGTCCGCGAGGGAGACTGCGGCACTAAGGAAGGGAAAAAGATTTCGCTTGAGAATATTCCCGTCTTTGATTCCGGCATCGGGAACACCGTCCGCGGCCGCATCCTTGCCGCAGACATGCTCTCTCCCGACGGCACAACGCTCTTTTCCCGCGGCCACTTGGTGAGCAAGGCGGACGCAAAAAAAATTGATGAGGCGAAGGTTTCCGAGGCGATCGTGCGCTCGTCGCTCACCTGCAAGTCGCTTGAAGGGATCTGCACGTCCTGTTACGGCATAGATCTGGGGCGCGGGAGGCTTGTGGCATCGGGCGAGACCGTCGGTATCGTGGCGGCGCAGGCCATTGGCGAGCCGGGCACCCAGCTTACCATGCGCACCAAGCACTCGGGAGGCGTTGACACCAAGGGCGATATCGTCGGGGGCCTCCCGCGCGTTGAGGAGATTTTTGAGCGCCGCACGCCGAAAAACCCCGCCGTTCTTTCTGAAGTTGACGGGACCGTGACGGAAATCAAAACTTCAGGTCGTGAACGCGTTATCACCTTGCTCCCCGACATCGAAAGCAAGAAGAAGAAGGACGCGAGCTTCCAGTACTCGGTGCTCTTCCCGCGTACGGTTACCGTTGCGGAAGGCGACCGGGTGAAGAAGGGGGAACCCCTCACCGACGGACCCATCATCATCCCTGACCTCTTTAAGTTTGCCGGCAAAGCCGCAACGGAAGACTATATTTTGAAGGAAATTGAGAGTATCTACCACTTGCAAGGCGCATCTATCTCACGCAAGCATATTGAGGTGGTCATTCGGCAGATGTTTAGCCGCAGGAAGATTAAGACGGCAGGCGACACACACTTTGTGTCCGGAGAAATTGTTGAGCTACGCGAACTCTCCGAGGAGAACGACCGCATTGCGCAGGAGGGCGGCGAAGCCGCGACGGAGGATATTATTGTGCTCGGCATTACCGAGGTTGCGCTCAACACGGAGAGTTTCCTCTCGGCTGCATCCTTCCAGAACACCACGCGCATTCTTATTGATACTGCCGTCAAGGGTGGCATGGATCACTTGCGCGGACTCAAAGAGAACGTCATTGTCGGACGTCTCATACCGGCGGGCACGAGCCTGCAGTCAGATTTTGCGCTTGAAGACAAGCAAGAGGACTTTTGATGAAAAGACACCGAGTGTTTAGGTGCCCCAACACTCGGTGTCTCTCATTATACATATGCAGACTCCCGTTGAACAAATCAAGGAGCGGCTCTCCATCGTGGATGTGGTGGGGGAGTATGTAAAGCTCGAGCGCGCGGGCAAGGCCTTTCGTACGCGTTGCCCCTTCCATAACGAGAAGACCGCATCCTTTTACGTCTCGCCAGAGCGCGGGAGCTGGCACTGTTTTGGCTGTCACCGCGGGGGCGACATCTTTAGCTTTATGCAGGAGATAGAGGGCTATGATTTCCGCGCCGCGCTTGAAGCGCTCGCAACCCGCGCGGGAGTGACGCTTACAAACGTCAATCCCAAAGAGCAGTCGCTGAAGCACGAACTCTTGCGGCTCCTGGAAGAAGCGACGCTTTTTTATCAGCGTGCGCTCCTTACCACTGCGGAGCCGAAGGAATACCTTAAGAACCGTGGCATCGTCGCAGAGAGCGTGCGGCGTTTTCGCATCGGCTACGCGCCGCGCGAGTGGCGCGCTCTCTTTGACCATCTGAAGAGCAAGGGATTCAGCCCCGCGCGCATAGAGGATAGCGGCCTTGCCGTACGGCGGGGTGATAGCAGTGTATCACTCGGCGCCGGGCACTACGATCGATTCCGCGGGCGCATCATCTTCCCCATCGGCAATACCGAAGGGTCGGTTATCGGCTTCTCGGGCAGAATCCTGCCCGGAGCGGATACTGATACAGAGAAGGAAGCTAAGTACATTAACACGCCGCAGACGGCGCTCTATGACAAGTCGCGGGCGCTCTTTGGCTACCGCGAAGCGAAGGAGTCAATCCGCCATGAGGACCTTGCCATATTGGTAGAAGGTCAGATGGATGTGGTGCTCTCGCACCAAGCAGGAGTGCGCAATGTAGTTGCGGTCTCCGGCACTGCACTTACCACGGGGCACCTCGGGATTCTGTGGCGGCTTACCGAGAAGCTCCTCATGGCCTTTGACGCAGACGCCGCAGGAATTGCCGCCGCAGAGCGTAGTATCTACACGGCGCTGGAAGCCGGATTTGACGTCTCGGTTGCAACGCTCCCGGAAGGCAGGGACCCTGCTGACCTCGTGCGGGAGCTTCCCTCGCGCTGGCATGATGCTTTGCAAGGCGCCCTCCATGTGATAGATTTTTACCTAACAGTTCTTTCACGCACGGTGCCGGATGTGCGGCAGCGAGGAAGGGCGGTGCGAGAACGCGTACTCCCCTTGGTTAGCCGTCTAAGAAGCGAAATAGACAAGGCGCATTTTATAGGCAAGATTGCCGCGTCACTTTCCATCCCCGAAGAGCCGCTCTGGCGGGAACTCTCGCGGGTAAACGCTCCGAAGGGCACGGGGGAAATCCCACTTGCCGGCAAGATATCTGCGCTTGTTCCGGATCAGCCCGTGAAGACGGCGCAGTCCATTGCCCACGACCGACTCCGCGGCATCTGCTACTGGCAAGAGCGTAGCAAGCGCCCCCTGATTGAGGTTGCGGCGCTTACGGAGACGCTTGCCGAATTTGAAGAGGGAGCCTCTGTAGTTTCTGACGCGCGGAAAGAAGAGCTCATTTTTGAAGCGGAGCAGATGTACGGTTCTGTGGAGAAACTGGACGTTGAAATCAAGTCGCTTCTCCAATCACTCTCGGAGTACCGACTCCGAGAGTCCTTCTCCCGCGCGATGGAGGATCTCAAGCGCGCGGAGGTAGCAGGCGATACTGTCGCCGTGCAGACGGCACTCAAGGAATGCCAACGCATTACGCAGCAATTAAATAATTTACAACGCCATGGCTAACAAGGCAACGCGGAAAGAGTCAATAAAGAAGAAAAAAAAGATGCCGCAGAAACGGAAGCTTCTTAAAACCACGCCAAAAGCAAAGAAGCCGTTGAAGACGCAGAAGAAGGTAACTCCCCCGGCGAGGCAGGATATCCCCGTGCTCTCGCGGAGCGAGTTGGAAAAGCGCGCGGAGGCGCTTACCAAGCGCGCGCATCAACGTGGCTTCGTGACCTACAGCGAACTCTTAAAGGAGTTTCCCAACATTGAGCGCGACATAGACTTTTTGGATGCCTTATATCAGCGCTTTGAGGAGGAGGGGATAGACGTGCTGGAAGAGGGCGACCTCCTCAAGACCGAGCCGGACGGGGACGCGCTTCCCGCAGGCAAGGATACCCGCCACTCGCGCTACTCTGACTCGGCAGTAGACTCGGTGCAGATGTATCTCAAAGAGATTGGCAAGTACAAGCTTATTTCCGCCGCGGAGGAAAAGGAGCTTGCGCGGCGCATCCTCACCGGTGACGATGAGGCAAAGAATATTTTGGCGCGCGCCAATCTGCGCTTGGTGGTCTCCATTGCAAAAAAATACATTGGGCGTAGCACCGACCTCACGCTCCTTGACCTCATTCAGGAGGGAAACCTCGGTCTCTTTAAGGCGGTGGAGAAATTTGACTGGACCAAGGGATACAAATTCTCCACCTACGCCACATGGTGGATACGGCAGGCCATCACTCGCGCGCTTGCCGACCAGTCGCGGACCATCCGCATCCCTGTGCACATGGTGGAGACGATTGCAAAGTACAAACAGGTGGTGCGGCGCCTTTCGCAAGACCTCGGGCGCGAGCCTCTGCCGGCGGAGATTGCCACCGAGATGGGGGTGGATGTGGAAAAAATTCATATTATAGAAAAAATTAACCAGTCCACCGCCTCACTGGACAAGCCCACTGGGGATTCCAGCGAAGAGAAGTCAACACTGGGGGAGTTTATCCCCGATGAAAAAATTCTCTCGCCGGACCAGGAATCCTCGCGGCGCATTCTCTCCGACCAGATTAAGGAAATTCTCTCCGATCTTACGCCCAAGGAGCGGCAGATATTGGAAATGCGGCACGGGCTCAAGAATGGCGTGATGTATACACTGGAGGAGGTGGGAAGAGAATTTGGCGTCACGCGCGAGCGCATCCGCCAGATTGAGGCCAAGGCGCACGAAAAAATCCGTCAGCACGAGAAGGTCAAGCGACTCTTGGGGTATTAAGCAAAAAGAAAGACCACGCTGGCGAGCCATGGTGGTCAGTTGCTTTAAAGGGAGATAGAACGCTACCAATCAAAATGGTAACCTATTATCCCAAAAAGTATCCCAAAAAAGGCAGTAGGTATACTAACCCACAAAGTAGCTCCGAGCCAATCCACCGTCCCTCCAACTTCGAGGATTTGTACCAAAGGAAAGGCACATGCGATCATTACAGTGATCGCTACCGGAATGCCAAAAGCAAACCCCTTCCCAATCCTACCCCATCTGTTTAGCATCGCATCCTCCTCTCAAAGTCCTTTTCACTAGGCGGCGCCTAGGTTTCTGTCTAATAGACAGTATAGCATACTGACTATTAAAAGTCAAGTTTTTTTGCATGTACTAATTTATTCACGATCGTGAATAAATTAGTATGTTTGTGGGTGATAAAGAACCCCGTCTAATCTGCTAAAGCAGACGGACGGGGCGAGATGTTAGGTTACTCGAAGTGACTGGAGTCCGACTTCAGTCAATCAGAGCGGTACTTTTTGGCCGGTGGCCGATGAGCATCTTGCTCTTGGTAATATATGCGCTTGCAGAGGGCGCATGAGTTGATTTCGTTCATGAGCGCTCTCCGTTTGTCAAAATCCACTTCTCCTGCGGCAAGTTGCTTGATGACTTCTCTTTTTATACATCGATGCACCGTGCTCTGTGTGTTAGATATAGCCGGCACGCTGTCCACCTCCCTTCTTTTTTTAATGTAGCACAGAGAAGCTCTGTGGTAAAATAAAAACATGCGTATACGGAACTTTTATGAACTAGGGAAGACACAGGCGCGACGCGACGCGCTCTCCATCCTTGAAGCGGGCTACAATGCCATAGACACGCGCACCGTGCTTAAAAAAAAGATTACGAATGATGGCTCTACACTCTGCCTTGATGGTGAAAATTATATCTGTGCCGAATATGACCGCATCTTTGTCATCGCCATTGGCAAATGCGCCCTTGAGGGCGCAGAGGCGCTAGAAGATATTTTAGGCGATACCATCACCGACGGCATTGTCCTGGACTTGCGCGTGGGGCCCTTAAAAAAACTGCGCTCCTACGCAGGCACACACCCCTATCCCAGCGAAATAAATGTGAGCGTCTCGCGCGAAGTGGTCAAGCTCCTGCGCGGCGTCACCGAGCGCGACCTGGTGCTGGTGCTCATCTCCGGCGGCGGCTCCTCACTCCTTTGTTTGCCTTTTGACATTTCTTGCGAGGCCTTAGCCGAGCTGACCAAAGAGCTTACGCATAAAGGCGTCGATATCTATGAGCTTAACACGGTGCGCAAACATCTCTCCGAGATCCAGGGCGGCCACCTCGCGCGCCTTGCATACCCCGCGCATGTCGTCTCGCTCATTTTCTCCGACGTGCCGGGCAACGATATCTCCGTCATTGCATCCGGCCCCACTGTGCTGGACAAGAGCAGTGCGGACGACGCGCGCGCCGTGCTCACGAAGTACGCTATCAAGGGCGTGGAGCGCCTTTCCGAGACCCCCAAGGACCCTAAGTACTTTGAGCGCGTGCACAATACGCTCATCCTCACCAATCACGATGCGCTCCTTGCTATGAAGGCCTGCGCCGAGTCCCGGGGCTATAACAGCAAGGTGCTTACGGAAGATTTGCGTGGCGAGGCGCGCGAGGTGGGCAAGAAGCTCGCAGAGCTCGCGCTCCCATACCGCGCGTGCGCGATTGCCGGCGGCGAGACTACCGTGCACATAGCAAACGATGCGGGCTATGGCGGCAGGAACATGGAGGTGGTGCTCGCGGCGTTGCCGCACCTAGACGAGCACAGCGTCATTATTGCGGCGGCGAGCGACGGCTGGGACAACACCGATATTGCCGGCGCCATCGGCGATAAAAATTTTTTTACGCTCGCAGTGGATAAAAACCTTGATGTGCGGACGCATCTGCGAGACAATACATCATACAACTTCTTCAGCGCGCTTGGCGCGGGGATCATGACGGGGAGGCTCGGGAGCAATGTATCTGATTTATTCATCGTTCTTAGGGTGTAAAAAAATTTTTTATGAATGACAAAGAGACGCGCAACATCCTCTGGTTTGACCAGGTTGGCAATGATGATGTTGCGCTCGTTGGCGGGAAGAACGCCTCGCTCGGCGAGATGTACCAGCATCTCGTCCCAAAGGGAATCCGCATTCCCAACGGCTTTGTTATTACCGCGCGCGCCTACCGCGAGTTTGTAAACGAGACGAGCCTGGCGGCGATGATTCGCGAGACATTAGACGGGCTCAACACTAAAGACATCAGAGACCTGCAGTTGCGCGGCAAAAAAATCCGCGCAGCCTTTAGAGAAATTGAATTCCCCGCCGATATGGTCGCCGAGATACGCTCTGCCTATCGCGACCTCTCCAACGCCTACCACATGGATGAGGCAGACACGGCAGTGCGCTCCTCTGCAACCGCGGAGGACCTCCCGGGCGCAAGTTTTGCTGGAGAGCACGAGACGTACCTTAATGTGGTGGGCGAGGAGAAGGTGCTCTACGCCATCCGTGACGCGATGGGCTCTCTTTTTACCGATCGCGCCATTTCCTACCGCGTGGACAAGGGCTTTGACCACTGTGCTATCGCGCTCTCCGTGGGCGTGCAGAAAATGGTTCGCTCCGACAAAGGGGTGTCGGGCGTCATGTTCACCTTGGATACCGAGAGCGGCTTCAGGAATGTTGTGGAAATCAACGCTTCCTGGGGGCTCGGCGAGATGGTGGTGCAAGGCAAAGTAACGCCGGACGAGTACCTTGTCTTCAAACCCACTTTTAACCAGGGCTTCCGTCCTATCATCAGGAAAACCTTAGGCTCGAAAACAGTCAAGATGATTTACTCTACCCATAGTAAACGGCCTGTTCACTCCGCCTCTGGCGGAGTAAGGGAAGTAAAAGTTTCGCCAAAAGAGCGCAACCGTTTTGTGCTCACTGATGACGAGATACTCACGCTCTCTCGCTGGGGCATGCAGATTGAGGAGCATTACAGCGGCCGCGCAGGGCACTCCGTACCGATGGATATGGAATGGGCCAAGGATGGCGAGAGTGGGGAGCTCTACATTGTGCAGGCGCGTCCCGAGACCGTGCAGGCGGAAAAAAAGAATCTCACCCGCACCGACTACACGTTGCATACCAACGAGACGCCGATGGTGGAGGGCATCTCGGTAGGCACCAAAATTGTTTCTGGCAAGGCGCGTATCATTACCAAGACCGCAAAGCTCTACAAGTTCCAGCCCGGCGAAATTCTCATTACCGAGATTACCGACCCCGACTGGGAGCCGATCATGAAAATTGCCACCGCCATCGTCACCGAGAAAGGCGGGCGCACCTCGCACGCGGCAATCGTCAGCCGCGAGCTTGGCATCCCCGCAGTCATCGGAACGGGGAACGCCACAAAGAAAATCAAGACGGGAGAGCTTATCACTGTTGACACAAGCAGCGGGAGCGTGGGCCGCGTGTACGAAGGCAAGTTGGAATGGGAGGAGAGCACTTACAACGTCACTGACATCCCCGAGGTCAAGACTAAACTCTGCCTCAACGTGGGGAGTCCCGAGAGCGCATTTGTGCACTCCTTCCTCCCCAACAAGGGAGTAGGGCTTGCGCGCGAGGAATTCATTATCGCCTCGCACATCCGGATTCATCCTCTCGCGCTCATCAATTTCAGTTCGCTCAAGTCTCGCTCCCTCAAAAAAAAGATTAACGAGCTTACTGCCGGCTACGACGACAAAGTCGCCTTCTTTGTGGGCAAACTCGCTCAGGGCATTGGCGAGATTGGGGCCGCCTTCTGGCCCAACGATGTGATAGTGCGCTTTTCCGACTTTAAGACCAACGAGTACGCGGCGCTTATCGGCGGCGCGGAATATGAGCCCGAGGAAGAAAATCCCATGCTCGGCTGGCGCGGCGCCTCGCGCTACGCCAATCCGCAATTTGCGCCTGCCTTTGGGCTGGAATGTCAGGCCATCAAAAAGGTGCGCGGCGACTACGGACTCAAGAATGTGCACGTGATGGTGCCCTTTTGCCGCACGCCGGAAGAAGGCGCGCGCGTGGTGGAGATTATGCGCGAGATGAAATTGCCTAAGGGCGAGGACGGGCTTAAGGTGCACGTGATGTGCGAGATACCCACTAACGTCCTGCGCGCCGATGAATTTTTGGACATCTTTGACGGATTTTCCATTGGCTCCAATGACCTTGCCCAACTCACCCTGGGGCTTGACCGCGACTCGTCCATTGTTGCGGGCATCTCCAACGAGAACGACCCTGCGGTGCGTACGCTCATTGCGGATGCCATTGCTGCCTGTCAGCGTCGTGGCAAGTATATCGGCTTCTGCGGGCAGGCTCCTTCCGACTATCCCGACTTCCTCCGTTTCCTTGTTTCTAAAAAAATTGAGGCGGTATCACTCAATCCTGATTCGCTTGTCTCCATGACCTTTGAGGTTGCAAAAGAGGAGGAGAGGACGTAGTATGGCGCCATGAAGATACTTTACTGTTACAACGAGGACTGGGAGCGTGACTTTGTCACCGAGCGGCTCACCGGCCATGAGCTTGTTTTTGTAAAAGGCACCTTGCAGGAGCAACACGAGCTCCCCGCGGATGCCGAGGCGCTCTCGCTGTTTGTAAACTCCTCTGCCAGCGCGGAGCTTCTGGGGAAGCTCCCTGCGCTCAAGCTCATTGCGACGCGCTCGACTGGCTATGACCACATTGATACGAATTATGCGAAGGAGAAAGGGATAGCCGTTGCCTACGTGCCCACCTACGGCGAAAACACGGTTGCCGAGTTTGCCTTTGCTCTCCTTCTTTCACTCTCGCGCAAAATCTGCGATGCCTACGACCAGGTGCGCACAACAGGTTCCTTCTCACAGTTGGAGTTGCGCGGCTTTGACCTTAAGGGCAAGACCATCGGCATCGTGGGGACAGGGCACATTGGCATGCACGCTATAGCGATGGCGCGCGGCTTTGACATGCGCATCCTTGCCTACGATGTGAAGGAAAATGCCGAAGCGGCAGGCAGACTTGGTTTCAGCTACCTTCCTTTTGAGGAGCTCCTCGCGCAGTCGGATATCCTCTCCCTGCACGCTCCCTACAACGAGCGCACGCATCACATGATTAATCGCGAAAGCATTAAAAAAATGAAGCGTGGGAGCATCCTCATCAACACAGCCCGCGGCGGGCTTGTGGAGAGTGAGGCGCTTGTTGCGGCGCTCGAAGACGGCACGGTGGCAGGAGCGGGACTGGATGTGCTGGAGGGAGAGGGATTTATGGATAACGAAGTCGCCTTGCTTGCGAGCGAGGCGCCGCAGGTAGAGGACCTCAAACGCGCGCTAGCCAACCAGTACTTTATTGACCACCCGCGGGTCATCGTCACGCCGCACAATGCCTATAACACTCGCGAGGCCATTGAGCGCATCCTCGGTACCACCTGCGAGAATATCGTTTCCTTCGCACAAAGCAGACCCATACATCTCATACCCTAGACAATGAGACCGCGGAGAATATACGGGGTTTTATTTTGGCGCAAGTTCGCTTGCGGGAGAAATAGTCACGCGGACGCTCCGGGGAGCAATACTGGTGAGGGAAAAGTAAGGGGGCAAAGTCACGTTCTCGCTCCCGAGCGTATAACGCTTAGTGCCTTCCTTGGACTCGGCAAGGTTAACAGATACCTTGATACTTGAGGGAGTGAGTCCCTGAAAATCGCGGTAATTGCCCGAGACAGTCACCGTTGCCTCGTGCACGTCGCTCTCTTTAATGGCAAACCCGCTAGGAATGGAGCGGAATTCAATCGGCGCCAGCACCTGCTTGGTAGTAACGCCTGTCTGGTAGACGAGGCCGAACCACAAAAGCGTCGAAAGGAGCAGCGCCGAAAGTTTGAGCAAAAAATTGCGCACCACGAGGTCGCGCCAAGGACTTATGCCAACCTCAATGTTCTCCTTCAAAAAATCTTCAATTATTTTTTCAAGCCGCTCGGGTTCCGTCACCGTGTTCAGCATGCCATCAGAGGCGTAGGAGATGCTTCCTTTTTCCTCCGAGACAACAATGGCAAGCGCGTCAGTTTTCTCGGTAATGCCGACGGCGGCGCGGTGCCGCGTGCCAAATCCGTCTAGCCGGTCAAAGCGCTCTGCAAGCGGGAGGTGCACGCCAAAACGGCGGATGCGGTGGTCGTTAATGATAATAGCGCCATCGTGCCCGGGCGAAGTGGGATCAAAAATGGAGAGGAGGAGGGGGACAGAAATTCTCCCGTCTAAGGGCACGCCACCCTCGGTCACATCTTCAAGCGGATAGTCGCCCTGAAAAACGATGATCGCTCCAAAGCGCCGCTGCGTCATCTCAAGTAGCGCGCGTGTGATGGCTACCGATGCGCTCTCCGAGACGTTTGCTTTGCGCTCGTAGGCGAGCCGACGCGAGGCAAAGGAGAACCACTCAAAAAAGCGGCGTATCTCCCGCTGGAAGACGATAACGATGATGACAACAATGAAGGTGAGTATGGGCTGGATAATTTGCCTCGTCAGTCCAAGGTTGAAGGTGCTGCCGAGGATGTTGACTCCCATGAGGAGCGCCATGGCGCTTACAATAAAGTAGGAGCGACTCTGCTTGATGAAGATGAGAATCAGATAGATGAGGAAGGCGGCGACGGCAACGTCAATAAAATCCTTCGTCTGGAGCGAATCAAAAAGGGCGGGGAGCCCTGCAATGAAGGTCATGAGTGTGCTGGTTGGCATAGCTTCTCTAGTATACAAAAAAGTGTTACAATAGCCCTGTGTTTAAGATAAGCGTTCTCTTTGCGCGCGAAATTCTTGATTCGCGCGGCAATCCAACGGTAGAAGTTGACTGCGTGCTGGAAGACGGCTCTGCCGGGCGCGCTGCGGCGCCTTCTGGCGTCTCTATAGGAAGTCATGAGGCTGTGGAACTGCGCGATAAGGATGGCCGCTACCTCGCTAAAGGTGTAACACATGCAGTTGATAATGTCAAATATCGCATTGCGCCGGCGCTTGGCGGGAAGGAATTAAGCCAGCGCGTTTTGGATGAAGCGCTCATCGCGCTTGACGGCACGGCGGACAAAAGCGCGCTCGGCGCCAATGCCATCCTTGGCGTCTCGCTTGCATTTGCTAAGGCCACTGCCCTTGCGGAAAAGAAGCGCCTCGCAGACTACTTCCGCGCGCAGAGTACGTTTACACATCCGCTACGCATGCCCGTGCCCTTGATGAATGTTATCAACGGCGGCGCGCATGCGACGGGTTCCACTGACGTCCAGGAATGGATGGTAGCGCCCTACGGCGCGTCCTCGTTTAAGGAGGCCCTGCGCTCTGGGTCAGAAATTTTTCATGCGCTCCAGATGATATTGGCGGAGCGAGGACTCTCTACGCTTGTGGGTGACGAGGGCGGCTTTGCGCCGGCGTTGAGAACAAGCGAAGAAGCTTTTGAACTCCTGCTTGCCGCTTGCGCCAAGGCAGGATATAAACCCGGTGTTGACGTCGGCTTTGCGCTGGATGTTGCGGCAAGCGAACTCCTGCGAGATGGGAGTTACCACTTTGAACGAGAGGGAAAAGTTTTCAGCGCTGACGAGCTCATTGCGCGTTACAAGGGTTGGTGCGACACGTATCCGCTCCTCTCTATTGAAGACGGCCTTGCCGAAGATGATTGGGGAGGGCACGCGCGCCTCACCGAGGCGCTCGGCACGCGCATCCAGCTGGTGGGCGATGATCTCTTCTGCACCAATGCCGCGCGCATTAGAGAGGGTGTGCAGAAAAAAGCGGCGAACGCCGTTTTAATTAAACTCAATCAGGTAGGCACAGTGAGCGAGACGCTAGATGCGGTGACTGCAGCCGAGGCGGCAGGCTACCGTAGCATTATCTCGCACCGATCGGGCGAGACGGAAGATACCTCCATTGCCGACCTTGCCGTGGCAACGGGCTGCGGAGAGATTAAGGCGGGCGCACCCTCACGCGGCGAGCGAGTGGCAAAGTATAATCAACTCTTGCGGCTTGAAGAACTTTACGGAGATATCCCCTATGCGGGGAAGGGGGCATTTACTTAAAACAAAAAATCCCCTGAGTGGGGGATTTTTTGTTCGGTGAACTAGAACGAGCGGGAGAATCCTTCCCGGCGGGGAGGACGCTCGGCCATGGGGCGAGCCTCGTTTACCACGAGGGCGCGTCCATCCAGCTCTTTGCCGTTCCATACCTCTACTGCCTTCGTTGCTTCATCATCGTTGGGCATTTCGACGAACCCGAATCCGCGTGAGCGGCCGGTCATCTTGTCCATGATGACGGAAGCAGAAGAAACGGCCCCGACCTGCTCGAAAGCGGCCTTGAGGCTGTCGTTGGTTGTGGTGTAGCTCAAGCTACCGATGTACAACTTCTTTGCCATGTGAACTATATTTCTTAACTAACGCCGAGTAGACCGACACTTCTCGAGACCTAAGAAACTAGTTCACTCGAGAGCCTACTGACAAGGGGTAGTATACACCTATTGAAAAAAAAGTCAACCTGTTCGCCGAGGCGGGATAAAACAGCCCCCCGCACCTAGGTGTAGGGGGCCTTGAAAAGAAGAGGAGTGGACTACTTAAGCCGAGTAGCTTAATTCAGTAACATGATGCCCCATAAGGGCCCACATCTCCGCAAAGACCGAGATGGGTTTTTGCTTCCTCTCCTCGGGGGGCTCCGGATTGACCTCTACAAAGCGCGTCCTTTTGCGCAGATAGGGGATCATGGTCTCGCAGGCGACGCGATATTCATCCCAGCGGCTCATCACCTCGTCAAAAACGGCGACTGCATTTTTCTTGCTTGAGAGATGCTTTTGGAGCCGCTTGGTAAGCAGGTCGTAGGTCCCTGCCATGTGGACGCACACGGGATACAGTATCTTATGCTCCTGTAGCATGGCAATCAGATTCTCTGCCTGCTCCAGCGTCCGTGGGTAGCCATTGATGGCAGTGAGATATACGCCGCTCCCGATGCTCATGTTGATTTCTCCTGCCATTATGGCAGTCACTACTTCTTGGGGGACAGGGAGATGTTCTCCCAAACACTTCTCCACTAACGGGTCTGGACTCCAACGGAGCACGCTCTCCAGAGAGACGTGGCGGACGGTCCCCTTCACATCATCTCTGGTCATAACATCCGAAAGGTGCTTGACCATCTCGTCCTTCCCCACCAGGGGAGGTCCCACAAACAGCACGACAGAGGATTTTTTCGGCTTAAGTCGCTGTGTTCCCATTTCCATTACACTTCCTCCACATTAAAGATCATGGCTGTATTCAGCCTCCACTGTGCAGTATGGCACAAAAGAGAATGACAGTCAAAAAAAAGCTCGTCCGCATCCCGACACAAATGTGTCGGGATGCGGACGAGCCCACTACTATCTACTCCCTAAGTTACTCTGGCTTGAACGCACCAGGATGCAGTCCGTGTCCGCGATTCTCGCCAAGGTTGCGCGAGATATCATTTTCATCATCTAAACTTGCAGGTGTAAGCACAATCTGAAGCGTGGTTCCGCGCAAGTCGTTAAAGCCGATACCGTTGTCGTGGATAACAGCAGGATGCGGGTCGCTGTCGTCCCGCGCTTCGGTCAGCTCAACGGCTACTATATCAACCGTATCCGGATCGTCGCTTATAAGCGCGATCTTATTTTTGAGCACACGGTTGAACTCAATAGAAACAGCGCCAGCCGCGTCCCAGCGGAAGTCTGCGTAGAGCACGATGCCAGTGCCGTTGTAACCGCCGCAGTCACTGTCAGAGACGTCCAAAACACCGCTGATTTTGTTATGCGAGACCACGTTGTCGCTCACTGTGCCGCCCAAGTAGTCGCCTACGAGGATGCCGATGCCGCCGCCGCAGCGCGTGCGCAGGCCGGTGATCACGTTATGCGAGATCTCCCAGTCGTCGCCGCGCCAATTGGAGATGGCCTGTACCGTGTTTAAAAACACGCATTGGGTCACGGTCACCTCATGTGCCGCCTGGCCATTCATAATGGCGAGGTCAACGCCATCAAACGTCAAGTGACTGAAGGTACAGCCGTCACTGCCGGCGAGAAGCCGAAAGCCTTGAATGAGCCCGGAGCCGTGCACAGGACCGCTGTTAATCACAGCTTGCCCCTCGCCCCTGATCTCAACTCGCTTGTCAACAAGCGCGCCCGCGTGATTGCCTGAGCCGACCACAATGGTGTCGCCGTCCAGGACCGCCGCATCATCATTAATAGTATCTTGGATAGTGGCATAATCGCCTGGCACTTCCCACATGGCCGCAGGGGCCGTGTAGGGGAGCACAAACACATTTGACATAAGCACTGCTAGCAACGTGAGAAAACTGCGCATCTTTTTATTACCTGCCTTTCTTTTTTTGGTACAGAGTAGAGAGTAGTCAAAGTGCAAAAACTGTCCTCGGATACTCTACCACGAGGAGGACATAAAGGTCAAGAAAAGTTTGCTTAATTATTTGCGTGTGTAAGTGCCCATGAGCTCGCCGTAGGCGCGGATGTGCCCGCTCATGGCGGTAATGAGCTCATCTTTGCCTGCTCCTGCAGGGAGGGCAAGCTCGCTATCCAGCGCGTAGGCTTTGAAAAAGTAGCGATGCGTGCCGAAGGGTGGGCAGGGGCCATGGTACATCCGCGTGCCGTCTGAGCTCTCGCCCGAGACTCCCATGGGCTCCTCGCCCTCCCGAATGACGACGGTAGTCTCTGTGTGTGCGGGAATGTTCCACTTGAGCCAATGCACCCAGCCACCGGCCGCCGCCGCATCAGGGTCATTCACAATGAGCGCAAGTGTTATGGCTCCTGCGGGGATGTCGCTAATCTCAAGCGGTGGATGTTTGTCCGCCCCATCGCAGGTGAACTGCACGGGGATTGTCCCGCCTGCCCTGAAGGCGGAGCTCATGATCGTGAGCGCGGGATAGTTTATGTTTTCCGTCATAGCGGTCTAACTCAAATCTTTCTTCCTTTCCTCAAATTCTTTTTTATCAATCTCACCTTTAGCATACCGTTTCTGCAAAATTTCAAGCGCGGATTTTTCGTGATTGTGCGTGCCGCGCGATTGATTCGTAAGCCATTTGATAAGCGCGACAATACCCGCGATTATCAATACCCACCAGAGGATCATAAAAATCCAGCCGAACGAGCCAAAAGGCCCAGATCCAAAATTCATCATACTCCCTCCCCACATCATATTCATCATCGGCATCCAGCCGCCGCTTATGGCCGGAAATGATGCTGATGTATCGCAACCAGAAAGACGTTTACCCATGACGATGTGAATCTGCTCTTCGCCGTCTTCGCCATGCGCCTGAATCATCATGGCGTTCATGGCGGCATGGGACTCTCCAGCCATTTGTCCCATAAAATACTCGCCGAGAACTCCAAACTGCTCATCGCTTAAATTCTCGCAAGCGATTTCTTTTGCTTGCAGTGTATCCCAAAGCCCTTTGCCTTCCTGTTCTTCACGGGCGGTATGTTCAACGACCTCGTTCCAATCAACTGTCGTATTGGAGAGATTACCCATCCCTTCAACACCGTTCAGGACAGGCATTTGAGCATCTACCGAACCGTCAACAAGTATTGACCCAAAAATGAAAGCCGTGATTAAAAGTTTTTTCATACAGTCGTATTTTAGCTTATTCTTATTGTTTAGAAAAGACGAAATACGAAAGATACCCAAGGAGTCCGAGTTGAATCGTAGGCGTTAAGCCGACGGAGAGAATTGGGATTATGGGCATATACTCATTATACGCCCATCTTCCCGTGTTGAGAGCGTACAATTCAATACATATCGAAATCAAGACGCCAATCGGAATAATGAGCCAGCTTCTTTTTCTGAGACTGGCGACCAGTACAAAGGGTAGAGTCAATAGGATAATAATAATCGCATCAGCGATAGAAGCTCGCAACAGAATAGTCTCGGTTATCTCTCCGCCCATATAAACGATATAAAAATAGGAATGTAAATTTTCCCAAATTAGATTAAGAAAAAATGACAAAATAAAAATTAAAGATACTTTTTTCATACTGTTTATTTTTCCGCATGAGCGGTATGCTCCTTAAAACGTTTCCTAAGATCGGTGGTTGATCCAAAATAAAGTTGCGAATCTTTTTTACTTTTCAAAATACATGTGTAGTTCATAGAATTTGGTGTGGGGGTTTATTTTTGTTCCCAGGGACTATTCAAAGACTCTTCTCCAATCTTCCACACGCCCTTTTCCAAGAAAGCCTCGATGGTCTGGCGGGTGGCCTTGTTGATAAGATTTGAGTGAGAAAATTTGTTGCTCTTTGCATAGTCGGAAAGCAGAACAATCTTTTTGCTCTCTAAATATGCCAAACGCTTGTGATAACTATTGGTAAGAGCCTTACCAATAATCTCTTCCATAATTTCGGTTGCCCCCTTTTCATCAAACTCCCTGAAAGCGTCGTAGTATTTCTTCTGGTCGATAAACTTGATGTTTATCGGCACAAAGCCTTCCCGTATGAGGAGATAGTTGTTGATGACGCGCCCAATGCGGCCATTCCCGTCCATGAATGGGTGGAGATATTCAAACGCCAGATGAAGCCGCGCGATGCGCTTGATGATATTTTCATGACTTGTCGCATTGTATTCCGCAAACATCTTCTCAAGACTCCCGTTGATTTCTTTTGGAGCAGGAGCAATATAACTGCCGACACGAACATACTCGTCATCCTTGCGAAATCGTCCGGCAACTTCATCACGAATATTTGACAGGAGCATCTTGTGGAGTGACAAGATAACCTCAAAGCCGAGCTCCTGCTCTTTAGCCCGCTTGTTTATGTACGACACGACTCGGGCAAGATTTTTTGCTTCGAATATTTCTCGTTCAGAAATATACCGGTCCAGATCAATCTGGAGAAGTATCTTTTCCGTTTCCTCAAGAGAGAGAGTACTGTTCTCGATAGCGTTTGAGTTGTATACCTGATCTGCGATTTCCGCTTCGCTTATAAGCTTAATAAGCGCATCTTTTCCGATGGCCGCTTTGTAATACCTTTCCCTAAACAGATTGATTTTATTAAGTGCTCTAGCTGTTTTCGCCATACGGATTAAGTATAGTCTTTTTCACGACTTTGTCAACTCTAATCGTGAAAAACTCTCTTTTTTCTTATACTTTCACGATTTTGGACATATAGCCCCTCTGCCTTTCAGCAGTATAACAAAAAGTGTCTCATATTGGCTCCGGAGTTAAAACCTTCACAAACCCCGAAGGAAAAACAAGTTCCCTACGAGGCATGCTTTTGAAATTATTCTGCCAAATCTGATACACAAATCCAAAAAGCAAAATCTGAAGTGATGCGCCCCGCCACTATTTTTCTGGGACAAAGGAGGCGGGGCTGGGCGACCTGTCCGCCGTAGCTTTAGCAAAGGCGGAGCGAACCCTCTCGTCTTCAAAATCCGAGTTCGTATCTAGTTTATTGGCTCCCACTACTGAACGAGTTTAGAACAATAGATTGGAAGGGTATAAAGCAAGAACTTGAGCTTAGCGGTATTATGACGCTACTGGGCCAGAGAGGTTTTGTTAGCGTCTAACCTTATCGGTTTCAAGATGGTTTTCTGTTATGGCCACAACATAGAAAGTTCGTTCTGGCTCAATATCAAAATAGAATATCCGTGCTCTTTGTTGTAGTTTTATTTCCTTGAGTTCAATGCCTTCAGCAATGCCCCTGTATAGCTTTTTGTATTCGCTATCGTATCTCATAGGTATTCGGTCCACATAGTTTCTTTGAAAATCGGCCTCGGGGCGGATTTTTGTTCCTATGGTTTTGAGAGTTTCTATGGCCCTTTTTGCTTTGTTGCCGCCGAGCTCTGAAATCTCGCACATTCTTTCGTTGTATTTTGCAAAAGAGATTACATAAGGAATTGCCTCAGGTGCTTCTGTGTCCTGAGGCAATTCTTGAGCGATTTGAGAAAGTTTGTCTATTTCATCACTTGGCTCTGTGGCTTGTTTTGGAATGTCGGTCATTTGTGCTTCTTGGCCTCTTCCAATTTTTCAGAGTAGTAATTTTTCATTGATTCAAGGGATATTTCGTTTTCTGAGTTTTCATAATGCTGAAGGCCCTTTCGTGCTTCTCGCCACGGCTCTTCTGAGTGCGTGAGCATTTCCAAATAACCAGCATCAAGTTTTCCGTATGCGTTCCATACGGTATCAATAAGTTCTTTTGACTTGCCCGAAATGTTAAGCGTGTCTGATTTTATCTCTTCCTGTATCGGTTCAAATCCGAACTTTTTATATAGCACATACAAACTGCGAACTGCTGGCCCGTGCACCCACGCTTCAATCGGCTCACTGAAGAGTTTTTTGTTATTCAATACCAAAGACCAGGCCTGTGCGTAATAGACCAGTTTTTGGAGTTTTTTATTCGTTATCGGCTCTTTTTCTTGGCTGGCGAGATATAAGAAATATCGGCCTACATCCCGTGCCTTTAAGGTTTTTTGAGAGTGTAAGGCCATAGGTATTTTCATAGTAGCAATTCTGTAAACAGTTGTAAACAGACAGGAAGATGTTGATATTTCTGGCCGAGCGTGTAAACTAAAGTAAAGTATGAAAGAAGTAATGATGGATAGACTCATAATTTTATTTTAACAAGTCATCAAAGTCGTGTCTGATTAGATCTTCTTTCCGAAGAACGATCTGTTCCTTCTGATTCAGGTTGTCAGCGGATACACGGATAAGTTTTGTCATCAGGGTGTCACCAACAAGTTCATAGTTAATTTTCTTCAAATAGGCCTCGATTTTTTCGTAAAATAGAGAGGCGTATTCTTTCTGCTTTTTCTCTGATGTCGGTCTACTGCTAGAACCATTTGCTGAAAACTCGATGCTGTCACTCACTACGTTGTTGATTGGAAACGAAACCTCGATGTCTTTGAAAAGAAACCAGTACTCGCTCAAGTTATATATAATGCGCACGTGGTCGCCCTCTTTCGTGCTGTACTCAAAAATGAAAGAGAACACATCAGTCCGGAAGTCCTCGAACACTCGCACTCTTTCGTATTTTGATACGGTTCTGATTTTATATTTATCGCGTAGCTGAAAGAAAGTGTCGCGCCAGTTCGCAAGCCAGTTAGTGACGAAACGAGGGTCAAGAAAGAGCGGTGAGAGGTCATTTTTGAGATTTTCTTCGCTTACGTTGTTCATTTTTACCGCAAGTTTTGTGAACAGTGTCCGATAATCTTTTGCTTCTTCCACATTCTTTGCTTTGAGATAGTCAAGGTCGGGTACGATTTTCTTACTCATGTACCAAAGTAAATCGTAGATGTCGCGCCCTTTTTCTTCATACACCGCCTCGCCGACGCCACGCGTTCCGCGAAGGAAAATTGCAGCGATTTTGCTCGCCATAAGAGAAGAGAGGTTGTATGTCCGGATTACGAATGACAACTGTCCATGATTCTGCGGTATTCTTTCCGTAACAACGCCGCCGGGCGGTGCAAACTGATTACAATCAACTTTCACATGAATCCATTCGGAAGCGTAGCCCTCAATCAAACTGCCAGCTCGGAATTTAAGCGTTATGCCTCGATTGTTCGTGATAGAGATTTTCAAAAATTCCGCGTCAACTCCATAGACTTTTGCGAAATGCTTTTCTGCCTCTTCTTTGAATTCGTTGAGAAAGTCGCTGTCAACCTTGTGGCTTACCTCAAAATCCAAATCAACGGACATTCGGTCGAGGTCATAGCAGATGCGAAGCGCTGAGCCGCCATACATTATCCATTTGTTATATTCCGGATGATGATAAGTGAAATCGAGGACATAGAACTGCAACTCCTCTTTAAGAACGTTGAGGCGCGTCTCGGGATCGGAAATGCTAACGCCATAGGTCGAAAGGCCATCAAGTTTGCTTTTCAGGACTGTTAGTATCTGATCACTCATGGAGATATGTTTTTACTTTTTCATAAAATTTCTTCCGCTCCTCCTCGTCCATCTCATCAATATCTATCCGCAATTCTTTTACCATCTTTGTAATATCTTCAAACCGGACGCTTCGAAACTGATGCGTTCTGAAGTACAGCAAGTCGAATAGTGCTTTTGATGGAGAAGCAATAAAAAAATCAAATTTTCCTTTCACAAGAGAGTAATCCGAAAAGAGATTCTTATTGATTGACTGGTATGAAAAAGTCCCCGCCTTCGTTTCATAATCCCGTGTGATTTTCGGTGTAACCGACGTGATAGAGCGTATCGCTTCAGTGGCGAGATTATAATACTGGAGCGCAGTCCACGAGCTTACGTAGGAAGGCGTACGGAGAATGTTTGCAAGGTAGAAAGAATACGAGATATCGCTTTTATTATCTGCAAAAAAATCGGCGGTAATATACAAGCCATTTTTCAGCGGCAAAATCTCTTTGCGCTTCAAAAAACGGCTGATGTATGTATTTACCGTACTATTTTTCAGCCCCAACTGACTACCAAGCTGGTATACTGTACTTTTGGTGAAATGGGGCAAACTATTAAGCTGTTCCAACAGATTTTTCTTGCTTTTCATAACTATGACAATAGTGTATCATATATGAAATGAGCAGTCAAAAGCTCATATAGCCCGCCCCGCCTTTTTGCCACCCCATTCCAATTCAAATCCCCCCCGCGAAAAAAATAAGAATGGAGAAGGGGCAAAAGGCGAGGGCGGAACGCCGAGGCTCTGCGAGGCGTTGGGCGGAATGGTTAGAGTCACCACAGAGTCCGAGCGTACGATTCAATCAGAAGCCACCACGCACGCGGAGCGTGCGATTAGTCATCAGTCGGATTATTGCGAAAATATGTTCGAACTTTTTCTAACAAACACAGCAAACTTAGATACCCTTCGGAATTTTTGGAACCGAGGGGCGCGCTTCGCGCGCTGTATGGAAAATCGGCGAGGAGGGCAAAGGATTTTTTCGGAGTGGCAAAAAGCGCGCTTCGCGCGCAGGTGGGGGTTCCATGATGAGTACATCATTCAAAACAAAGTTTTGCGAGCCGACGGGCGGCAATTTCAAAGCGATTGAGAGCATAGCTTTCCCTTTTTCTATATGAATAAATTCTTTCTCTACGCGCGAAAATCTACCGACGAGCCGGACAGGCAGATTTTGTCTATCGAAGCGCAGATACACGAGTTGAAAGAATTTGCAGAGCGAGAGCATTTGGAGATCGTGGACACTTTTATCGAGTCGCAAACGGCGAAGGAGCCGGGGCGACCTATTTTTAATCAAATGCTCTCGCTTATTGAAAAAGGGAAAGCCAATGGAGTTGTGGCGTGGCACCCAGATCGTCTCGCGCGCAACAGCGTTGATGGTGGGCGTATTATCTACCTTATTGACATCGCTAAGGTGGTTGCGCTCAAATTTCCGACTTTTTGGTTTGAACCCACGCCACAAGGCAAATTTATGCTCTCAATCGCTTTCGGGCAGAGCAAATACTATGTTGATAATCTTTCAGAGAATGTGAAGCGCGGTTTGCGACAGAAAGTGCGCCGTGGCGAGCAAAGCGGACAAGCGCCGACCGGATATTTGAATGATAAAGCGAATCGTGTGATCGTACCCGATCCGGCGCGCTTTAAGTTTGTCCGCGAATTGTTCGAAGCATACGCCACGGGTTCACATTCTCTGAAAGAAACTGGGAATTTGCTCTCTGCCCGAGGCTTGGTTAGTCGGAACGGCAATGTGCTTACCATTTCGAATATTCAAATGATTTTGCGTAATCCGTTTTACTACGGGGCGTTTAAGTTCAATGGCGAGGAGTATCAAGGTAAGCACAAGCCAGCGATAACAAAGAAACTTTTTGATCAGTGCCAAGCGGTGATGGCGCGAAAAGCGCACCCCACTAAGCGAGGCGAGCAAAAGCATATTCTTCGCGGAGTTTTTTCGTGCGCAGAGTGCGGTTGCGGTATCACAAGCGAAGTGCAGAAAGGTCATGTGTATTATCGGTGCACGAAAAAGAAAGGTATCTGCGCACAACCCTATGTCCGCGAAGAGTTGCTCGCCTCGCAAATCACCGAGTATCTGCAAAAAGTTTCTTTGTCTTCGGCGTGGGCAAATGAGATGCTTGCTCTCTTGGAGAAGGAGCAAGCAGAAACTACCCACGCCGATGCCGATTTCGTTCAAAATCTAAAGCTCAAAATTAAGGAGTGCGAGGAGAAGCTTGACCGGCTTCTTGACGCGCATCTTGAGCAAACGCTATCGAGCGAAGAATATGTCGCCAAGAAGCGCGTTCTCCTCGACTCTAAAATTGATTTTGAGCAGAAGTTGAAGGATTTTGAGCGAAACGGCAATCATTGGCTCGAACCGGCCCGACAATTCGTTTTAGCGGCTCAACAAGCCAAAATTATCGCTTTGCAAGAAAATCCCGTCGCGGGACGGGATTTTCTCAAAAGAATTGGCTCGAACCACGTCGACAATTCGTTTTAGCGGCTCAACAAGCCAAAATTATCGCTTTGCAAGAAAATCCCGTCGCGGGACGGGATTTTCTCAAAAGAATTGGCTCGAACCACGTTTTGCGCTCGCAAGCGATTTGCTTTGAACCTAAAAAGTCGTGGAAAATTCTTGCCGATTTGCCCGCCGAGGGGCGAAGCCCCGAGGCGGAGAACTCGTATCATCCTATTTGGCTCCGCGGCTAGGGCTCGAACCTAGGACATCCTCGTTAACAGCGAGGCGCTCTACCAACTGAGCTACCGCGGAATATATTTTTCCGCGGTAGCTCAGTACTGAGCCCTGCCTGTCGGCAGGCAGATACCGCAGAATATCGTTCTTAAAGAACCGAACTAAATGGTATCAAATTTCTCTAATTCGCGCGAATAAGCGAATAGTATATATGGAGCGGCAACGGTGCTACAATGAGGAAATGTTTGAACCTAGCCAATGGACTACCTTTGCCAATCTTGTGCTCCAGCATCGGAATCCACGCGCCGAAGCAATCTTTGTCCACGCCTGGGGCGATCTGCATGATGAGCTCATCACCCTCACCGGCAAGTGCTATCATAGCTCTCGGCCACGGATGCTTATCCTCAACGCCCATGAGCACTATGAAATCGGCGGCCTCGGCATTGGGTACTGGCGCTCGGCGCTTATGGAGCGCTCCGGAATCCCTGCGGGAGCGATCCGCACCATCCCGCCAGCCGACCACACCGGCGCTGAAGCCGAAGCGCTGATGGAATATGCCAAGCAGGGAAAGCTCGCGTCTATTATTGTTATCTCGCACCCCGTGCATCTGGTCCGTGCCATGCTTACCCAGATTGGCGCCATGCACAAGCACGGATTGGACCTCACGCTCTACCCGCAAACTCTCTCTCTTGTTGCATGGGATGAGGTGGTGGAGATTAGATCTTTGGCCAGCGAGGGGACCGAAACCACGCGGCGCATCGCCCGTGTATACGGGGAATGCGCACGCATTATGCAGTACAACCAGAAGCGGGGAAGCGGCGACGAGAGCTTTCCCATTGCCTCCATCAGCGAGGGCATTGAGTATTTTAAGAGCAAAGGCATATGAAGATATTCTCGCAATCAGTAAAAGCGCATGCACTGGCCGCGGCGCTCGTATTTGCCATCGCTGCAGGGGCGGAGCTCTGGCTTGGGCGCATCCTTATCTGCGAGTGTGGGTACATCAGCCCCTGGTACGGCAACACCAACGGCCCCGGCAACTCGCAGCATCTTGCCGACTGGTACAGTTTCTCACACATCATCCACGGCTTTCTCTTTTACGGCTTCCTTCATCTTGTAGCACGAAAACTTCCCGTGCAAACGCGGCTGGTGCTCGCGCTCATCATTGAGGCCGTCTGGGAGGTGCTGGAGAACTCGCCGATTATCATCAACCGCTACCGCGCGGCGACCATCGCGCTGGATTATGTGGGCGACAGCGTGATTAACTCTATGATGGACATCGCCTTTACCGCGCTCGGCTTCTGGGTCGCGCGCAAAATTAAGCTCTGGCACAGCGTGGCGCTGATTATTCTCATGGAGGGTTTTGTGGGCTATGTGGTGCGCGACAACCTCACCTTAAACATCATCATGCTGATTTACCCGAGTGAGGCAATTAAAACATGGCAGATGGGCGCGCCCTGATTTGCTATACTACGACCAAGGTCGAATTACTGGCAAATTTGCAGAATATTTCACCCTGTGAGACGGAATCTCCCGCTCTCATTCTATCGCCGTGATGCAGTCATCATAGCCGAGGAGTTGCTTGGCAAGTTTCTCGTGGGGAATCGAGGCGCGGAGAGCGCCGCGCGGCGCATTATTGATGTGGAAGTCTACGACGGGCCGGAGGACCTCGCCTCGCATGCCTCGCGCGGACGGACACCACGCACCGAGGTTATGTTCAGAAAGGGTGGCGTTTGGTACGTCTACCTGGTGTACGGGATGCACCAGCTCCTTAATGTTGTAACTGGGCCGGAAGGTTACCCTGCCGCTATTCTCATTCGTGGCGTGGAGGGCGCAGAGGGCCCGGGGAGGGTGGGGAAGCTCTTTGGGGTGGAAAAAGCTCTCTATGGAGCTCCTGCGGCTCGCAAGAGCGGCCTCTGGGTTGAGGACCGAGGAATTGCCGTCCCCAAGGATTCCGTCACGCGCCTGCCCCGCGTGGGTGTGGCCTACGCAGGCGCATGGGCGCAGAAACCACTGCGTTTTGTCTGCTGTCGGCTGCACAAAAAAATACTACATTAACATATTTGACAGAGAAGAGCTCTGGGACTCACTTAATTTTTTGTACAGAACAAAAATCATCACATCCTATCACGATCGTGATAGGATGTGATGATTTGTAACAATGCCTTTTTTATTTCCGATATGCTACACTTTTCTCGTGTTCTACCGTCATCTATTACGACCCATATTTTTTTTATTTCCTGCCGACTACATGCATACGCGCTTCCTTGTGCTGGGGAATCTGCTCGGACGTTCTCGTCTAGGAAGAACCGCGGTCTCGCTTGCCTACGGCTACCCGCACGGGGATGCGCGCGTTATTGTGGACGGACTTGCGTATCACTCACCCGTGATGCTTTCCGCCGGCTTTGACTACAACGCGCGGATTATCTCCATCCTCCCCTCGCTCGGCTTTGGCGGGGTTGAGGTGGGCTCGGTCACGGCCCGCGCGAGCGCGGGGAACAAAAGTCCCCAGCTTGTGCGGCTCCCGCGCTCGAAGAGCATCCTCGTCAACAAGGGACTCAAGAATGACGGCGTGGATGCCATCATCCCGCGCATTCTTGCGGCGCGCATCCCCGATGATTTTGTCATTGGCGTAAGCGTAGCGCGCACCAATGACTCCGCCGCCGCAGACGAGAATGAGGGGATTGCCGACTACTGCTATTCGCTTAAGGCGCTGTCAAAAGCAGGCGCGGGACGCTATTACACGCTCAATATCTCCTGCCCCAACTCGTTTACCGGTGAGCTCTTTAGCACGCCCCCAGCGCTTGACCGCCTACTCACTGTGGTGGATGTGCTCGCGCTTGCCCGGCCTCTCTACGTTAAACTCCCTATCTCACTGCCGTGGGAGGACTTGCGCTTACTGGTTGACGTAATTCGCGCCCACAGGGTGGCAGGCGTGATTGTGGGCAACCTTCACAAAGATCATGCACTCCTCGCAGAAGGGGAACGTTCGCACGGCAGGCAGGGCGGAATCTCGGGAGCGCCGTGCCGTGAGACTTCCACTGAACTCATTAAAAAAATTCGGGCTACTGTTGCCTTCACCATTATCGGCTGCGGCGGCGTCTTTAGCCCCGAGCATGCGCGGGAAAAGCTGCGCGCCGGCGCCGACCTCATCCAGCTTATTACCGGCATGATTTACGAGGGCCCTGGACTGATTGCAGACATTGCGCGAGATTATGCGAACAGCCCTCTTGTATAAAAAAGAGAGTGGGGTTCGATAGAGCATCTATCGGGACTATATCCTTTGTGCTATAATGAGGCAAACGATCTTTAAGGAGGGATCAGATGAGGCAAATCTTTGCGGCAACGCTCATAGCGCTCATTGTCGCGGCAATCTTTTTAACGCTCTGGTATGGCAACTATGCTTCACGGGCAGAGGCAAATGATGCAGAGGAGTCGGCAGCTATCGCGGCAGCCGAGTTTTTATCCGGAATGCACTATGCATCCGGAGATGAGTTTCCGGTAAAGACCGAGGAGCTCTCTCAAGCCACGGTGCTGCGTTCCATTCCCGGACCGGGGAATCTGTATCGCTTTCTTGTTCGAGTCGGAAGCAATGAGGAAAAAGAAAACTTTGCCTGTGCGCTTGAGGATTTTTTCCCAGGCACCCGCGTTACTCTTTTCCGAGTGAGTTTGGAGGGGAGAAACTGTCAGTTCTACTATATACGGTAGTAGAATACGACTTCCCCGTCCGCTATGGCAGGCGGGGAATTTTTATACACATATGAATACAAAAGAGTTACTGATGCGGGATAAGTATCACGGGCATGCCGATGCCGGCTCTTTGGAGAATGATTTAATGCGCATCGCAGCGGGGGAGCCAATTGACTACGTCATTGGCTGGAAGCCATTTTGCGGCATAGAGGCAGACCTCTCGTTGCAGCCGCTCATCCCGCGCGAGGAGACGGAATACTGGGTGAGTGAGTGCATTCGGTTTTTGGGAAGTGAGACCCGCCGCGGCGGGTCTCACTTCCAGAATTTGCGATGCTTGGATATGTGCACCGGCTCTGGATGTATCGCTGCCGCGCTCCTTAAGGCATTCTCATTTGCATCTTGCGATTGTGTGGATAATGACCCACAGATGCTCAAAGCTGTGTGGCTCACGATGGAGCGCAATAGCATCTCACCCGAGCGCTACCGACTCATAGAGAGTGATATGTGGGAGCATGTTGAGGGAGTCTATGACCTTATCTGCGCAAACCCGCCCTATGTGGGAGAGCAGGAAGAAGTGGGGGAAGGTGTGCGTGAGCACGAGCCGACGCAGGCAGTATTTGCGGGGGATGCAGGACGCGCGGCGCTCTCAAAATTTTTTGAAGGATTAGAGGAGCACTTGGCAGAGGGAGGCCCGCCCGTGCCGAACGGCACGTTCGAGCGTGGACTTGCTTACTGCGAATTCAGCCCCATGCAAGAAGCATGGGTGCAAGAGCATCTCACAACTCTCGCGTGCCAGGGAAAAATCTGCAGAGACCAGTATGGGCGCGCTCGATTCCTGCGTATGGGCAAGCGCGTTTTGTACGCATAGAGAAACATGCTAGGATAGAGGGAGGAGTTTGAACCTTTGAGTAAGAAGGAGGGTTAGCATATGGCGGTAAGGGTAAGGGCTTCTAAGAGTTTTTTTGGGATTGGGCAGCATTCCTGCGGGGAAAAACTCATCGTTGTGCGGCGTAACGGTCGCTGCGAGCACTATCCGCTCACTGCGCAGTCAAAAAATGGCTTGCAGGGGGAGGCGCTAACCCGGTGCCCTCGTTGCGGTAAGAATTTTTGCACTCGCCACAAAAAACAGTGCCGCAGTTTTGTAACGCTTGATTCTTTTTGATAGTTCAATTTGACAGTTCAAGAAGATTCCACTTACGCCGCCACGGACCTCCGTCTACACATGGAATCCGCGGTGGCATTTTTTCTTGCAGAGTTTTATAAAATTTCATATACTTTAATTATGGAATTTTCTCTGCCCCTTGCTTCACCACTCCTCATTGCCGGTCTTGCGGGCGGGATGTTGCGCGCAGTTGTGGGCTACATCAAGGCAAAGAACGCGCTCAAAAAATCACCGAACTTCTCTCCGCTCTACCTTCTCTCCACCGTCTTCGCTTCCGGCGCCATCGGCTACCTCACGGTGTGGTTCTTTTACGACTTACGCGAGATAGTCCTTGGCCCCTTGCCATTTACTCCCGCCATTTCGGCGGTGCTGGGCTATGCAGGCGGGGACATCATGGAGAATGTGTATAAAATCTTCACTAAGCGCCTGACCTTGTTTGAAAAAGCAAAGTGAAATACAATACCCGCATCCGCGATTGACAATAAAGCACCTCTTGTGCTATAATGGCATCAAAGAGGTTTTTGATTTTGAAAGGAGGAATAAAAAATGAAGGTGATTGTACTGCAGAAGGAGCGGATGATTTTTGATCTTGTCGCTCGTTTTCTGAATGAGAAATACTTGGGTGCCATTGTGGGAACTATTGACCCTGAAGAGGCGCTCAAGAGTCTGCGACAAGAACAAAAGCAGGAGCGGGATGCGGTGCTCATCACGTGCCATTACCCGAAGACCATGCGCGATGCGCTTGCAATCGCGCGCTTAGTAAAAAGGACTCTGCCCGGAGTTCCCGTCTATACTTACTCGGCAATACAGGTTTGTGGCGCCGAGGACTTGGCGTTAATTGATGGACAGATTAAAAAGCCATGCGGAGCAAGGAACTCGGCTGGACATTTTGCAACGGTTGCCCAGGTTTTCTCTCGCCTTGCCGATGGTGCGAGTGCGGATGAAATTAAAAACGAGTTTCCTGGTATGGTCATCTAGCTGTCAAACACCGAGTGTCGGGTAGTCTTGCCCTGTTCGCTCCGCCAGCTGGCGGAGGCGAATGGGGCTTTTTCTTTTTCGTATGAATAGTGTATAGTCCCACCAGAAAAGGACGTTAACAATGATTGAGAAAGGGGACATACAATGCCTGCAGATACCTTGGAACTCCGCGGAGTTCCTTTTTTGAGAGTCTTTCAGATGTCCGGGGCAACTAATTTCTTTGGGGAGGGTTACGCCTTCCACCGCCTCTGGAAACATCTTGGAATGGACTGGAGCAGAACGACCTTTGCGGCAAAAACAACAACCCTTTTAGCGCGCGCAGGGAATATGCCGCTGCAGAGAGACAGTATTACTCCGCAAGAGTGGTGCCCTAAGTGTATTATCGCGAAGCCTAGACAGGGGGTCACATTGAATGCTGTCGGACTTTCTGGCCCAGGCACACACACGCTCCTTACCAGAGGGAGCTGGCAGCTCCGTAATGAACCGTTCTGGATTTCCTTCATGCCTGTGACGGAAACGCCGCAGAAGCGGCACCGGGAGCTTGTTGCCTTCAGAAACTTGCTCTCTGCGCGCATGGCGGAATTCAGGAGCCCCTTCGGACTCCAGCTCAATCTCTCCTGCCCTAATGTGGGGCTCAATGGGAGCAAACTTGCGGAAGAAGCGGGGGACATGCTCTCTGTTGCAGGGACGCTCCGCATACCGCTTGCGCTCAAGCTTAATCTCTTGGTACCGCCGCGTCTTGCGGCGGCTATTGCCGAGCATCCTGCCTGCGATGCCCTCCATGTGACCAACGCACTGCCGTGGGGGTCATTCCCTGACGAGATTGATTGGGAAGAGCTCTTTGGGGGGCGCATATCGCCGCTCGCACATCTGGGGGGCGGCGCCCTTTCGGGCAAGCCGCTCTTGCCGCTTGTGCTACGCTGGCTTGCGGAAGCAAGAAAGCATGTGAGGAAGCCCATCATTGCAGGCGGAGGGATACTCTCGCCTGCGGACGCCGAAGCCATGATTAACCTTGGCGCCGCCGCGATAGCGCTTGGCGTTATCGGGATACTGCGCCCATGGCGTATGCGCTCCACAATAAAGGCCGCATATCAGCGCTTCGCCTTGCACGAGAGACTATACGGAGGAGACTAGCATGTCAGAATTCAGAGAGATTACTATGGCGCGGCCGGATGACTTTCACGTCCATCTGCGTAGCGGAACAATGATGCAGGAAGTGGTACGGCTCACACGGCCGTGGAGACGAGCGCTGGTTATGCCAAATCTGGAGAAGCCGATTCTCACCGCAGAAGATGCTCTCCGTTATCACGATGAGATTGAGCGAGCCAAGCGCACGCACGGAGTGGACTTTGAACCGCTTATGACTATCCAGATTACCAAGGATACTAGCTCCGACATCATCCATCGCGCAAGAATTGACGGAAAGGTGCTTGCCGGAAAAGTATACCCGCGCGGGCTTACGACTAACTCCGAATTCGGAGTTGTGGATTATCCAAAGGAACTCTATAGCACGCTCCTTACTATGGAGGAAACGGGGATGGTGCTCTCACTCCATGGCGAAAAGCCGGGAACATTCTCTCTTGACCGCGAGAGAGCATTTCTTGAGACTCTCTCGTGGATTATTGAACACTTCCCAAGACTTAAAATTGTGCTTGAGCATATCACCACAGCCGCAAGCGTCGGCTTTGTGATGCATGGCCCGCCTACGCTTGCGGCAACGATTACGCCACACCATCTCTATCTTACTCTTGATGACGTTATTGGCACGACTTTGCGGCCGCATAATTTTTGCAAGCCGATTGCCAAGTATCCGCACGATCTGCGCGCTCTCCGCAGCGCTCTCACATCAGGCAATCCCCGGTTCTTTGCCGGCACTGATTCTGCGCCGCATAGCCGCGAACGCAAGGAGTGCGACCACGGTTGTGCGGGCATCTTCAGCGCTCCCACAGCGCTTTCGCTCTACCTTGATGCGTTTGAAGAAGAGGACGCTTTCTTAATTGCCAGCCCTTTCCTGAATGAATATGGCGCACGGTTCTATGGTCTCCCTCCCATTCCAGACCAGCGTTGGATACAGCTCCAGAAGAAAACCTGGAATGTGCGCGAAATGGAGACTCGCTGCGGTGTTAAAATTTTCACCGCAAACGAGATGGGCGACGTCCACTGGAATGTCCTCGCGTCCTAAACTTGTTCTTGATAGATAACCCCGCTTTGCCTCTGGCAATTTGCGGGGTTATTCTTATATACTACGGTTATGTATATCCGCGTTTTTGTCACCCCCAAGGCCAAGCGCGACGTTATCATCAGAGAGGGGTCGGAGAACTTTAGCATTTCGGTGCGGGTGCCCGCAGAGCGCACTATGGCCAATGAGCGCGTCCGCGAGCTGGTAGCGGGGGAGTTTAAAGTAGCCAAGGAGAAGGTGCGCATTATAAGCGGGCACCATAGACCCGGGAAAATTCTTTCGGTAGAATTGGATTATTAGCGCAGTAATGAAGTCATGCGTATTGATATTTCTGCGAAGGGGATAGAGATTACGGGAGCGATACGCGATTACGCTAAGAAAAAGATTTCTGCCCTCTCGCGCTTTCTCAAAGGAGCGAGGGAGCTTCGCGCCTCTCTGATGCTTGGCAAAGAGACGGCGCACCATCGTGAAGGCGAGGTGTTTGTGGTGGAAGCAGAGCTCTCTGTTGACGGGAGGAGTTTTCATAGCGATGAGAAGGGGGATGACCTCTACGCGACGATAGACGCTGTGCAGGAGGAATTGGAGCGCATGATTACAAGCGAAAAGGAAAAACGGGGGAGCATGCTGCGCCGCGGCGGCAGAAAAGTGAAGGAGATATTCAGGAGATTTTACCGCGCATAATTGACAGGTCGCCGTAACCACGGAGAAAATCTTGGTAGCTCATTTCGCGCCCGCCCTCGGGGATGACGCGGTCAATGGAGAGCCCTCTGCCCTCCCTGTGCGCGGCAATGATGACTACACGCGATTTTTTGCCTTTGTGCGTGATGGTAAAGAAGGTTCGCGGCCAGGGCTCGTAGGCGCGGATTTTTCTGAAATTTAATTCACTGTCATCCGCAAGATTAACAAAGCCGTCTTCTTTTTTTATCATTTTTGTATAGGTTGCTTTGATCTCGTCTTGCGGGGTCTCTTGTGCCGTGCCGTCTGCCACAGCAGGGAGCACGGAAGCAAGAAGTTTGCCTCCCTCATGGGCCAATTTTTCTGCCAGTTCCGGATACCACTCATCTCCGCGCAGGGGAACTTCCTTTTGCGCAATGATTGCTCCATGATCCATTTTTGCGTCTATGCGCATTACCGTCACTCCGGTGAGTGGCGCGCCGCCTAAGATGGCTCCCTCAATGGGAGTTGCGCCGCGGTAACGCGGCAGGAGCGACGGGTGAATGTTCACTGCGCCGCGCTCGGGAATGTTGAACACAGCTTCGGGAATGATTTTCCCGTACGAGGCGACAATAAAAAGGCAGACACCGAGTGTTTGAAATTCCCGACACTCGGTGTCTGCCAAGTTCTCGGGCTGAATGAAAGGAACACCGTGCGCAAGAGCCCACTCTTTTAAAGGCGGCGGGGTGAGCTTGTGTGCTCTCCCTGCGGGCCTGTCGGGCATGGTGACAATCAGCGAGGACGGATATCCCGCCTGCACGAGCTCCTCAAGCACGAGTATGGAGAAATCATCACTACCCCAGAATGCGTAATTAATCATCTTTGTGCGGAGGAATTTCTCTGATATTTTTTGCTTTGTCAATAAAGAGAACGCCGTCAAGATGGTCAAGCTCGTGCTGGAAAATTTGAGCAAGGAGGCCTCCCGCGCCGCGCGCAAACTTTTTTCCGTGCTCATCATAGGCCTCCACCGTCGCCTGCGCCGCCCGCGTCACTTCCCCGTAGAGCCAGCGCACGGAGAGACATCCCTCTTCCATTTTTTTGGTGCGCTTGGAAACACGCAGGAGCCGCGGATTGATAAAAACCGTGCGTATGTCGCGCTCGCTTTCAAGGTAGGCGTTGGGAGAAACCACAAAAATCCGCAGAGGGAGTCCGATCTGCGGCGCCGCGAGCGCCACCCCGTCGTCCTCTCGCGCGAGCGCCCTTTTCATATTCTTGAGTATCGTACGCAATTTAGCACTGCCAAAAAGCTTTTCCGGAACAGATCCTGCCCCTTTCCGGAGCGCCGCGTGGTCTCGGTTAACGATGCGAACCATCATTAGATTATAGAATACTTGAAGGGTCAATATCAACTGCATAGCGGGGAGACAACTCTTTCACAATACCCGCGAGTCGCTTATCCGGCCAGTGGGGAAAAGCTATTTTAAGGAGGATGTGCATAGCTCCCGTAGGACCGGCGTATAGTAATGGATTCCATTCGCGCAATTCCTCGGTAAGTTTTTCCATGTCTGTACGGATGGTATCGCGTTTTCCTTGCCGGCTGATTTTAATCAGTGTTGCGTAGGGCGGATAGTTGAGCGCGCGCCGAGCCTCAAGCTCGGCGCGCTGGAACTCCACAAGCTGTCCGCGCGCCGCATACGCGATAGTTGGCGCATCGGGGTTCCTTGTCTGAATGGCAAAATGCTCCACAGCCCGCTCTCGCAAGCGCGTAAGCATGACGAAGAGTCGCTCGCTGATTTTAAAGTCCGGTATGACGAGGAGCGTGTCCACCGAAATAATACCCACCAACTCAATGGGCGCTTGCAGGTAGGGGATAAGCATCTCTGTCCCGAGGAGAATACTCCCGCGTGTTGCATAAAATTGCCGTACGCGCTCTTCTGCCACGGCGCGGCTCTTAACCGAGTCGCTGTCAAGGGAGAAGACCGGCACCCGGGGAAAACGCTCCTTGAGCTCCTCGCGCGCCTTCTGTGTCCCAATGCCGAGCATAACAAGCTTCCAACTGCCGCAGTTCTGACAACCTTCCGGCGGTTCCTGCAGAGCTCCGCACTGGTGGCAGGCGTAGATGTACTCACTTTCCCCGTTCTGCCGGCCAGCGGATTCATGGAGTACGACGGGGCTTCCACAGCGCAAGCAACGCACCGTCTCGCCGCAGTCACCGCAGACGGTGGAAGGGGCAACGCCGCGCCGCGCGCCCAAAAGCGCTACGTGCCCTGCCTTTTTCACTGTTTCGGTAATCAGCTTTCCCAGCGCCTCGCCGATGGCGCGACCTTTCTCTTTTTTCTTTACCGCGCCGCGCTCCTCATTGCGCATGTTGATAAGATGCACTTCGCCGTGGGTATGCGCGCGCGTTTTGACGGGGACGAGAGGGGTAAGAGCGCCTGATTCTATGCGTAGCATCGATTCTGCGGAAAGCACGCTGTCTCCTGTAATAAAGCGCACCGAGCTTGCGTCGCAGAGAAATTCCGCAAAGCGGCGCATGTCAATAAATGGCCGCGCAAGCGCCTTGTACGCGCTGGTATTTTCCTGGTCAACAATAAGCGTCTCAACGGAGCCGCCGGTGAGCGCGAGCGCTGTCGGGGTGCCCACAATGAGGAGCGCGGTCCCATTGGCGAATTCTTTGATTATTTTTCCGAGCTCCTCCGTGCTCGTCTCGCCATGCACGATACGCACAGAATTATTAATGCCTCGTCCCAGCACGAGAGCTGCGGCGGAGACGTCTTTGACTGTCGGTAGAATCACGAGCACGGAACGGCGTTTGACAAAGGTCTCGCGGATAAGTTTTTTATAGAGCGATAGCCGCTCCTCGTCACTGTCGGAGACCACATAGCGCTCCTCGCGAAGGCCACATTGATGTTGAGTAAGGGCGGGGAGAGATTCTCCGCAATCAAGAACAGTAGATGAGAGCACAACGGAGAGAACAAGAGAGAGCGGCGCGGCATAAAAATCCGCGCAGGCGCGCGCGGCGTCCAAGAATGCGGGGGAGAGATAGGCGCTGGTAAGCAGTTTGCCTATTTTTTTAAGGGAAAAACGCGAAGCCTTGAGCTCGGCCTTGTGCGTCACGGCGCTCTCGCAACCCGCTACCAGGGCGCGTACGCGCTTGCCCCGCAGGGGTATCTCCACCAGGTCCCCGGGGGAGAGTAGGGAGGCGGAGTAGTACGTGAGCTCCTCCACAAAAGCCCCGCGGGCTATGGGGATTACCGTAACAACATTCATGGGCTAAGTATCAAGGAACAAGAGCCAAGTAGCAAGGGGGTAATTTTTGCATTACAATGGCTCTATGAAGAAGGAATTTTTTGAGATTAATGGCTTGGGAGGGGAGGCGGGATTGGAAGGGGAGATTAGAGTTTCCGGGGCAAAAAATGCCGCATTGCCGGCGCTCGCGAGCGCCGTGCTCTTTACGAATACGCTGACCTTGACTGAAATCCCGTCTATTGAAGACATCTTTCGCACGCAGGAAATGATTAGCGCCATTGGTGGAACGGTGCAGTTTGCGGACGGCACGATGGAGGTGGGCATTCCCGATTCGTGTACCCCTGACCTCACTGGCGATATTGCTAAACGCATGCGCGCTTCGGTCATTTTTACGGGGCCGCTACTCGCGCGCTTCCGCCGCGTGCGCTTCCCGCACCCGGGTGGTTGTGTTATCGGACCGCGGCCCATTGATATGTTTCTTGAAGCCTACGAGCGCATGGGAGCGACCGTGCGCATTGAAGACGGTTTGTATGAGGTGAGTGCTCCGCGAGGCCTGCGCGGCGCATCTATTTTCTTCCGCCAGCAAAGTGTTACCGCCACCGAGGCAGTGATGCTCGCGGCGGCGCTTGCGGAAGGGACAACAATCATAGAGAATGCCGCATGTGAGCCGGAGATCGCGAGTGTCGCGGATTTCCTCATTGCAAATGGCGCGCAAATCAGCGGAGCCGGTTCTTCGACGATTACCATACGGGGTACGACGCTTCTTACTGCGCGAGAGCATTATCGCTGTATCCCCGACAGGATTGAAGCGGGCAGCTTTCTCATCCTTGCGGCGCTGGCGGGGAAAGATGTCCGCATACATAATGTCAACTGTGCGCATATCCGTTCGCTCACTAATGAGCTTGAACGCGCAGGAGTGGAGCTACGCTACGGAGAGAATAGCGTACGCGTTGCAAAAAGCGCGCAATCCTACTGCCCGCTCACATTCAAAACGCACGAGTACCCTGGATTCCCTACTGACCTGCAGGCGCCCATGCTCGTTTTTCTCACGCAGGCGGGAGGGGAGAGCTTGGTATTTGAAACAGTGTTTGAAAACCGCCTTAATTACAGCGAGGAGCTCATGCGCATGGGAGCCGACATCACGGTCATGAATCCGCACCAAGCGCTCGTGCGCGGCCCGCGGAACTTGCATGGACGGGAGCTCCCGAGTCCCGACATCCGCGCCGGACTCGCATTTGTTATTGCCGCCGCTATTGCAGAAGGGAAGTCGCTGGTTCATAATGTATATTATATTGACCGCGGGTACGAGCGCATTGACGAGAGATTCGCCGCGCTCGGGCTCTCCATCATTCGTCATGAATTCGAAACTCATTGATTACATCCGCACACAGACGGTGCTCGGGAAAACTCCAGAGGATATTTCGCAGGCTCTCATCACGCAGGGCGGATGGACCAAGGAGGAAGTTGCCGCCGCATTCACTGCATTCCGCGCTGAACGCAAGGCGCCCGAGATTGCCGTGGTGCGGGAAGAATATCATCCCTTGGCCGCATCAACGGTAAAAAATCCCTCAACCATTCCCGAGGTCAAACCAGCCGCGAGGGCGAGACGTTTCTCCCTGCGCACCACCCTCATTCTTATCGCAGTGTTCCTTCTCCTTGCCGCCACGGCCGCCTACGGCTACTTTGTATATCTGCCGACAATGAATCAGCCCTCGCTCGCGGAAGCGCTCCCGGAAATTGCGCGGGGCACTGCGGCCCTTCCCAGCGCGAGCTATGTCGGCTCATACCACGCAACGGGCACTTTCAGCTATATGAAGAGCGGCCCCTCTGCCGCTGCAGACCCTTCTACGCGTATAAGAGGCTCTTTTGATGCGCAGGCGCCTTTTTCTTTTTCTTACATCAAAGCTGACCCTGCGAATGAGGGCGACATAAAACTCCATGGCAGAATTGAGCCATACGTCGCTTTTTCCATGCCGCCGCTCTCTTTTATTGCCTCGGCAACCAGCTCATTTATTGTTGTGGATAAAACCTTCTACGCGCGTCTGGATGACATATCAGAGATAATGCTCATCCCCTTTGATTTTTCCCAGCTGACCGACGTGTGGGTGAAAATGCCAGCCGATGAAAGTCAGACTTTGGAGACGGCGGAAGTCGGACTTCCAGCTGACGCGATTGCTTCCTCAACCGCACTTGCGAAGAAAGCTCTTGAAAGAGCGCTCAAAGAAGAAGTGATAAAAGTTGTTGATACTCTGCCCGGCGGGAGCATTGGGGGAATGCGCACCTACCGCTACCGCTTCCAGATTGATGTGGGGAAGCTCTCAATCATTATTGCGGAGGAAACTCGCAATTCCGGTGGAGCTGATATTACCGCAGAGCTTGACCGCGAATTTGCGGCGCTGCCGCCCTTATGGGGAGATCTCTGGATTGACCGCGATACGCTGGCACTGCGCCGCCTTACGGTTGCGTACCGTGTAAGCACAACGACCCCGTTGGACTCTGATACCGTTACCGAGTTTGACATCTCGTCGCTCTTCACCATTGAACGGCAAGGGAGCGTCCCTTCTGCCATTGCGGCCCCTGCGGATTCCGTAACGCTGGAGGAGCTCATGGACACAATCCGCTTCAGTAGTTTGCTCAAGGACCTTGACGATAGTTCCACAACGACCGAGGCCGTTGCGCGCGAGCTGTGGAGCGGCAGAAATAAGCTTATGGAAAGCTACCCCGATGCCGCCACCAGTTCCCGCTCCTACCGTCGCTATCCTCCAAGCGCATGCAAAGACCTCGGGCTCTCTCCCACATGCCGCATCGGACCTGCCTCTTCCTGGGGCAACACCTTCGTTCTCTGGAGAAATTTGAGCGGGAAGCGTATACTCTGCGTTGACGAGGAGGATATGGAGATACTTGCCAAGCCGCTTAACAATACGGAGTATCGCTGCCCTTCCGTCTTCTAACAACAATGTTCATCCGACGTCTCGGTATTGATCTGGGTACCGCGAATACTCTCGTGTATGTCCCCGGCAGGGGGATTGTGCTTAATGAACCTTCTGTGGTGGCAATTTCCGAATATGACAAAAAAGTCCTTGCGGTGGGAGCCGAGGCAAAAAGGATGATAGGGAAGACTCCTGACTCCATAATTGCTTATCGCCCCATGAAAGACGGTGTCATTGCCGACTACCGCGTCACCGAGGCAATGTTGCGCTACTTTATCGGGAAATCTCTCGGGCCTTGGAGTTTTCTCAAACCGGACGTGCTCGTCTCCGTCCCCGCGGGCATCACCTCCACGGAGCGTCGCGCCGTGATTGAAGCGGCGCTCAAAGCTGGAGCCAAGAACGCCTATGTGGTAAAGGAGCCCATCCTTGCGGCAATCGGCGCGGGCATCCCCATCCAGGAAGCAACGGGGCACATGATTGTGGACATCGGCGGCGGCACCACCGATGTTGCCGTCATCTCGCTCGGTGGCATCGTTGCCTCCACCTCTGTGAAGTGCGCCGGGGACAAACTGGACCATGCAATCGGCGACTATATTAAAAAAAGCTTTAATCTCGCCATTGGCGACAAGAGCGCGGAGGAGCTGAAAATTCATATCGGCTCGGCTCTCCCCGTTGATGAGGAGCTCACTTATAACTTGAAGGGGCGCGACTTTATCACTGGACTCCCGCGTTCCATTGAAATTAAGACCAACGAGATCGTGCGCGCCATACAACCTCAATTGCGGTTTATGATCAAGGCAATCAAAGACGTGTTCCAAGACACGCCGCCGGAGCTCGCGGCCGATATTATTGACCAGGGAATTACCATGACCGGTGGCTCTTCGCAGCTCCGCAACTTCCCCGAGCTCGTCTTTAAGCGCACGGGAGTAAAGGCCGCCATTGCGGAAAATGCGCTCTTTTGCGTCGCCAACGGCACTGGCGCGGCGCTCTCGCACCTTGCAATTTACAAGACGAGCATCCTCTCAAAAATTTCAAAACGGTGAAGCACGACGCACTCCTCTCATATATTGCTACGCATCCTCACCACGCATACATCGTGCGCGGCGCTTTTCCCGAGGCGACGTTGGCTCTTCGGGATTGCTATCTTGTCGAGCGCGACGTTCTGCGCATAGAAGACGTGCGGTTCTTGCGCGCCTCGGCAAGCCGCATCAATGAGAGCTCCTCAATCATCCTCCTGCGCGCGCAGGCAATCCTTGTGGAAGCGCAACACGCGCTCCTTAAAGCGCTTGAGGAGCCGGTGGAAGGGCTCATCTACCTGATACATGTGCGCACGGCGCACTCCTTGCTCTCGACGCTTATCTCGCGCTGTTGTGTTATAGACATGTCTGACCCGTGTGTAAATCCCGAAATAGAGAACTTTCTTTCCTTTTCACTCCGCAGGCGCATGGACTATATTGCGCAGGCTGTGGAGAGTGAAGGGCACGGGGACGCGTATGCGCTGTTGGAAAATCTTTTGCGAGAGCGGAAAACACAAACGCTCCTTACTGCCTATCGTGCAGTAAGCAGGCATCCGCTGGGCCTGCGTCAGATACTAGAGCATTTTGCGCTCACTCTAAAAAACTAAACACTGAGTGTTTAGTTTTTTATTGATAACACAGATTATGATACACTCTTACATACATGAATTATAATTTTCACACATTCAAGGAACGCGCACAGGCGGTAGAGAATTGGTTCTCCGAGGAACTTTCACTCCTGCGTACAGGCAAGGCTATTCCCCAGGTGCTAGACAAAGTGCTCGTGGAGGCCTACGGTCAAAAGAGCGAGCTCACGCATGTGGGCAGTATTGCGGTGCACGATGCCCGGACGCTCTATATTACGCCATGGGACAGCTCGCTCATAGGGGCGATACAGAAGGGGATAGACGGTGCAAACATCGGCGTCTCTGTGGTAGTGGAGGGGGGAGGCGTGCGGGTTATTTTTCCCGAGCTCACCGGCGAGCGGCGTGCCCAGTTGGTAAAACTCGTGGGGCAGAAACTTGAGGACGCGCGCATTTCACTGCGCGCTGAACGGGAAAAAGTCCTCGGTGACATGAGTATGAAGGAAGAGGATAAGGAGCTCTCTGAAGATGAGCGCTTCCGCGCCAAGGAGGAACTCCAGCGTCTCATTAACGAGGGTAATGCCCGGTTGGAGACGCTTGCAGAGAAAAAACGCGCGGAAATGAAAACGCTATGAATATCATTATCTTTCTCGCTATTTTAGTGCTGTTGATTATAGTCCATGAGCTGGGGCACTTTATTGTTGCGAAGCGCGCTCGGGTGGGTGTGGACGAATTTGCCGTTGGATTCCCTCCGCGCATCTGGGGAGTCCGTAAGGGAGAGACGCTCTACGCGCTGGGCGCACTTCCCATCGGCGGCTACGTTAAAATCAGAGGTGAGGACGGGGGGTCCCATGATGACCCTCGGTCGCTTGCGAGCAAACCGCGTCTCGTGCAGGCGGCGGTGCTTCTGGGAGGAGTGACGATGAATGCGCTCCTCGGCTGGGCGCTCATCTCGGGCGGGCTCATGCTGGGGCTCCCCATTTCCGATTCCGCGCTCCCTGAAGGCTACCAGCTCAATAACCCGGCGACTATCATCACGAGCGTAAGCGCAGATTCTCCGGCAGCGCGCGCCGGTGTCAATTCCGGTGATACCGTTCTTGCAATCAATACATTGGAGAACCCGACGATAGAGAATGTAAAATCAATTGTGGAACGCTCGCCCGGGGGAGTGGAATTTACACTCCTCTCTGACGGAATTTCTCGCACGGTTGTTGTCACGCCGGAAAAAAGCGGAGGAGAGCAACGCGTCGGCGTCAGTCTTGACCGCATCGGGACCTTACAGCTTTCAATTCCGAATGCCGTCATTTCTGGTTTGTCCATGACTGTCTCGCTGGTGTGGGCAACACTCTCGGCGCTTGTTGAAATTATCCGCTCGCTCTTTGCAGGCGCACCAGCTTTGGAAGCGCTCACCGGGCCGGTCGGACTGGTGGGTCTCGTGGGGACCGCGCGTGGGTTGGGATTCATCTACCTTATTTCGCTTACCGCAATCATCTCGGTGAACCTTGCCGTGGTGAACCTGCTCCCATTCCCCGCGCTTGACGGAGGACGCCTGCTCGTCCTTGCCATTGAGAGTATGCTCCGGCGCCCCCTGCCCGCGCCCCTTACCGGCGCACTGCACCTTGCCGGCTTTATTGTGCTGATTGCGCTCATGCTCCTGATTACCGTGCGCGATATTCATAATCTCTATTGATGTGCGTTATACTGTAGGGGATGGCTCGCGCATATTCATCCAAAACGCTCCCCATCGCCGCATCGCTCGCTTTTGCGTTTGTTATTGTGCTCATTGCTCTCTCATGGGAATGGCCGCCGATAGCTACGGAGCAAGGAGCGGATGTGTTCAGTGACGGAGAAGTACGCATGCCGCCGACTTCTGCATACTGCACAGCGCCCGGAGGTGAGACGCTTGCAGATCGTTTTACCGCCTTTAAAAAGCTTGCGGGAGAAAATATTTTTGCATTTACCGCAAACGATGGCTGGAAGAGTCCCTATGGCGTGCAAAAAGGCCTTCTTGTTCTGCGTAATTTCTCATATGCAGAATATCAGAGCGTAGACGGAGAGCCCGCCCAATACCGGTTTGCGGCTTTTGCCAATGGATCCAATAGCGAAGCAGATTGCTACTGCAAGTATGTGGAGAAGCGTCTCATTGAAGACTGGAGAGGGGGAGAACCATCATTACAATTCTTAGAATTGCCGCGCATACGTATACCTCGTGGGTTTTCGGGGAAGCGAGAGAATCTCGCGTGCTGTTCCGCTGCAGACGCCAAAGGAGTGACTCGAGGGACAGTATACGACCGCACAAGCAACAATGTCATCTGCTGTCCCGGAGGGAAAGTGATTCGGAAGTGCGCCGGTACCGGCGCCTGTCCGGCAACCCGTACCGATCTCCCATCAAATGTGACCTTTCAAACAACTCGCACGTCGGACAATTGTTGCACGGCAGAAAGGGTGACCACGAAAGGCATCGCATTCCTCACAGAGCTTGCCCAATACTGTAATCCGAACGTTAGCGCCGCGCAGAATGCATGCCACTCGTTCGGGAGCGACCATTACGGCGGCTGTGCGATGGATATTACAAGTGTCAGCCGTTCATGCCTGAAAAAAGCAGGCTACAAAGTTGACGGCGGGTCATACACCCCGGGTACTTGCACATGGGAGAATGACCACTACCACTGCACATTCTGCAACTCCGGTGGTCCGGGAACTCCCGGCTATGACGATGACGGGAACTACTAACCAAGAGCTTGTCAAGAGGTTGATTAGCGATAGCATTTACCCCGCGGCTTGCCGCGGGGTCCACTAAGGAAAGTCAGGAAA
>MHTL01000015.1 GCA_001823095.1 Candidatus Vogelbacteria bacterium RIFOXYD1_FULL_51_18
GAGATTTCTGCTAGAATGGCCATGAGAGGCAAGGAACAAGTATCAAGTAATAAGTATCAAGTGGCAAGGACCAAGGAGCAGATACAGGATTATGGAAAAGGAAATCAGGAGAGCAGTACAGGAAGCGGCCAAGGGGCTTGGGTATCCCGAGCTTGTTTTTACTGTTGACCCCGTAAAACTCGCAGACTCGTCACGAGGCAGGGGCGATTACGCGGCGAATGTCGCTTTTGGGTTATCTAAAATTACGGGTAAATCAGCTCTAGAGATCGCGGGAGCGCTTGTTACAGAACTTAATGCCCATAAAAGCACTGATATTGAACATGTTGAAGTGGGAGGGAATGGATTCATTAACTTCTTTCTTGCTCCTGTCGTTTTTCATCGTGCTATTACTGAAGCGGCACAAAATCCTGACTACGGGAGGAGCACTGCCTACGCGGGCAAAAAGGTGATGGTGGAGTATACCGACACTAATCCCTTCAAACTTTTTCACATTGGCCACCTGATGAGCAACTGTATTGGGGAATCCCTCTCTCGTCTCATTGAGTGGGGAGGAGCAGAAGTGAAGCGTGCTGACTACCAAGGTGATGTTGGTCTCCATGTGGCAAAGGCGCTCTGGAAACTGGTCCGCCAGCCGGCGGATGGAGACTGGAAGTTGGAAGATGGGACGATGACTATGGAGATGCTGGGGCGGGCATACGCGGCGGGGGCGACTGCATACGAGAGTGATGAGCAGGCAAAAAAAGAAATTCATGAAATCAATAAAAAAATTTACGAGCGCAGTGACCCCGCTCTCAATGAGCTCTACGATGCGGGAAGAAAAATTTCTTTAGATTATTTTGAAAGTATCCACACACTTCTTGGCACGCACTTTGATTACTATTTTTTTGAAAGTGAAACAGGCGAGTTCGGAAAAAAGATTGTCTCCGAGCATATGGGAACAGTGTTTGAAGAGAGTGAGGGCGCTGTTATTTATCGCGGAGAAAAGAAAGGACTGCATACTCGGGTTTTCCTCAATAAAGACGATCTCCCTACGTATGAAGCGAAAGAACTCGGTCTTGCAAAAATCAAATATGAGCGCTATCCCTACGACCTCTCGGTGGTGGTAACGGGCAATGAGATTAGTGAGTACTTCAAGGTACTTCTTGCGGCAATGGGGGAGATTTTCCCCGAGCTTGCCGCCAAACAAAAACATGTTCCGCACGGAATGTTGCGTCTCCCATCAGGGAAAATGTCCTCACGCACAGGGGACGTGCTCACTGCCGAGTGGCTTATAGGCGAGGTGCGGGAAAAAATTCGCGCGCGCGCGGCAGCTGCAGAAGAAAAAAAAGATGTGGAAGGAACTCTGGACGCAGTCTCTGTAGCTGCGCTCAAGTACTCCATACTCAAGCAGGGGATAGGGAGGGATAGTATCTTTGATGTAGAGAAATCAATTTCGTTCACGGGTGACTCTGGCCCCTACCTCCAGTACTCGCATGCGCGCGCGGGGAGTGTGCTCGCGCAGCCCCGCACATCCGCCGCGGCGGACGCGGGACAGGGCGGAGGCATAGGGAATCCGGAAACGCCGGGCGCGCTGGAGCGACTTATTTTCTACTTTCCTGAAGAGGCAGAGCGCGCCGCGGGCGAGCTCGCGCCACAGCGCCTTGTTGCCTACGCCAATGAGCTTGCGGGAGCCTTTAACAGCTACTACGCAGAAAATCGTATTATCGGTTCCGAGCGCGAGGCCTACCGACTCGCGCTCACTGCCGCCCTGCGCGCCGTGCTTAGCCGCACACTCTCTCTGCTCGGCATGGCCGCACCCGAGAAGATGTAAAAATCGTATCACTTTTCCCCGATCGGGGAAATCTGGTATGATTTATGAAATGACCATTACAAGTCCATGGAAACAAGAGTTACTCTTTCTTCTGGCGACAGGCCTCGCGCTCTGCCTCGCGCGGTCTCCTCGCAGCTACTTCCGGCTCATCTCATCTCTCCCGCGCGAACTAAAAAAAATTAGGAAGAGTTACCTCTATCAAACACTGCGCGAGTTTGAGAACGAACGGCTGATTTCATGGAAGGAATCTCGCGATGGCACGGTTACTACAACGATTACAGAAGCGGGAAGACAGAAAGTTCTCACTTTTCATGCAGACACGATGCGTATTGAACGCCCAAAGCGCTGGGATCATCTGTGGAGGATGGTAATGTTCGACATACCGGAGCATAAGCGTATTGCCCGCGATGCGTTGCGCGACAAGCTCCATGAACTCGGATTCTACCAGTTGCAACGTTCAGCGCTCATCCTGCCGTATCCCTGCAAAGAGGAGATTGATTTTCTCGTTGAATTGTTTGAGGTTCGGTCGTATGTGTATTACATGGAACTTCATTCAATTTCTAACGAAGCAAAACTCAAACTCGCGTTTAAACTATGAATACTTCTTGTTGCTTGTTAAAAAATCATACCACTTTTCTACGATCGTACTTTTATGGTATGATTTTTGCGCGCTGGAATTCTTGAGATTTTTTGGATAGAATGACGCTATGGATTATGAAAAGCGGATGCTGGAGTTTTGGGAGACAAACAACATCTTCAACAAGAGCGAGTGCCGCGAGGGCGAGCCGTTCATCTTTTACGACGGACCGCCCTTTGCGACAGGGCTCCCGCATTACGGTCATCTCCTCACCAGCGCCGTCAAGGACGCCATCCTGCGCTACCGCGTGATGCGCGGCAACAAGGTGCGCCGCCGCTGGGGCTGGGATTGCCACGGGTTGCCTATAGAAAATATAGTGGAGGCAGAGCTTAGCCTTAACACAAAAAAAGACATTGAGGAGTACGGGATAGAGGAGTTTAACAAACGCGCGCGAGAGAGCGTGCTGCATTACATAGCACAATGGAAGGAGATTATCCCGCGCTTCGGGCGTTTTGTGGACATGGAGCATGACTACCGCACTATGGACAGCGCCTATACCGAGAGTATCTGGTGGGCGTTTAAAACGCTCTACGACAAAGGTCTTATGTACGAGGGCTACAAGGCAATGCATATCTGCCCGCGCTGTGAGACGACGCTTGCCAACTTTGAGGTGAATCAGGGTTACAAGGATGTGACCGACATTTCCGTCACCATAAAATTTCCTGTAGTAGGTGAGGAAAATACTTTTTTCCTCGCGTGGACCACAACGCCGTGGACGCTTCCCGGCAACGTCGCGCTTGCTGTTTCGCCGGAACTCCTCTATGTACGCGTAAAGGTAGGGGAGGAGAACTATATCCTCGCTAAGGACCGCGCGCCGCACGTGCTTACGGGCGAATACACAATCATCAATGAGCTCAAAGGGAAGGATTTGGCAGGGAAGGCCTATACGCCGCTCTTTGATTACTTTAACGCTGACGCGGCGCTTAAAAATCGCGAGAGAGGATGGAAGCTCTACATGGCGGACTTTGTGACGGGAGAGGACGGTACCGGTATCGTGCACATCGCGCCCGCCTTCGGCGAAGACGACATGGAACTGGGCGCACATGAAGAGCTCCCCTTTATTCAGCATGTGGGGATGGACGGGCGTTTTAGCTCCACAGTGCGCGATTTTGCGGGAGAACCGGTTAAGTCAAAAGACAACCCGATGGCGACTGATGTGCTCATCCTTAAGCATTTGGCCGGCAAGAACCTTCTCTTTGCTAAAGAGAAGGTGGTGCACTCCTATCCGCATTGCTGGCGCTGTGATACACCTCTTCTTAATTATGCGGCGCGCTCGTGGTTTATGAAGGTAACGGTGATGCGAGATGAACTTATCAAAGCAAATCAGACAGTCACCTGGATACCCGCGCATATCAGAGACGGGCGCTTTGGCAAGTGGCTCGAGGGCGTGCGCGACTGGGCCATCTCGCGCTCGCGCTTCTGGGGCGCTCCGTTGCCCGTCTGGCGCTGTGATGCCTGCAAAGAGCTCAAGATAGTCGGTTCGCTTGCGGAGCTTGGTGGGGTACAGATTGCGAAGAATAACTACTTCCTCATGCGCCACGGCGAGATTGAAGGGAATAAGAATGACCAAGTCTCCTCGGATGTGCGCGCAAAAACACCCCTCACTCCCGATGGGGCGGCATCAGTGCTTTTGAGCGCCAGAGAACTTGCCGGAGAGCGCATGGACTTCATTATAAGCTCGCCCTTTGACCGTACGCAAGAGAGCGCGCGCATCGTCGCGCGCGAGCTCGGACTCAAGCCCGACTCTCTCATCATTGACCCGCGCCTTGGCGAGATTAATACAGGGAACTTCACGGGCGGAACATGGCAGCAGTACTGGAGCCGCTATAGCTCTTCTGAAGCGCGCTGGACGGAGCACCCGTATGGCGGCGAAAATAAAACAGACATGCAGAAGCGGATTGAAGAATTTTTAAAAGATTCAGAATCGCGCTACCGCGACAAGCGCATTCTTATTATCTCGCATGGACTCCCGCTCGTGATGCTACGCACTCTTTTTGAAGGCGTTGGCGCCCACCTACGCACGGGCGAGTGGCACAACGCGGGCGGCCCCGAGCTCCACCGACCCGCCATTGACGCAATTACGTTCCCTTGCTCCTGCGGCGGAGAAATGCGCCGCATTCCCGAAGTCTTTGACTGCTGGTTTGAGTCCGGCTCCATGCCTTTTGCCGAGGCGCACTACCCGTTTGAGAACAGTGATACCTTTGACCCTGCACGCGGCGTGGGCTATCCGGCGGACTTTATTGCCGAGGGGCTGGACCAGACTCGCGGCTGGTTCTACGGCATGCTTATCTTGGGAGTTGGGCTCTTCGGCGCGTCGCCGTACCGGCACGTCATTGCAAACGGTCTCATTCTTGCCGAGGACGGGCAGAAGATGAGCAAGCGGCTCAAAAACTACCCTGACCCGCTTGCAGTCATGGAGCGCTACGGGGCCGACGCTCTGCGCTTCTATTTCCTCTCCTCACCCGTGGTCCGAGCAGAAGACCTTAATTTTTCGGAGCGTGGTGTTGCAGAACTATACCGCAAGAATGTGTTGCGCCTGCGCAACGTACTCTCGTTCTATAACACCTATGCGAATCGAGAAGCCCCGCCTGTGGCGGTGCAAGCCAGCAATCCAGTCTTAGACCGTTGGATTCTTGCGCGTCTTAGCGAGCTCGCGCGGGAGGTGACAGAGGGACTTGATGCCTATGAGCTTGACCGCGCCACAAAGCCCATCACACTCTTTATTGATGACCTTTCCACCTGGTACCTGCGCCGCTCCCGCGAGCGCTTTAAAAACGCAGATGAGAAATCCTACGCATTGGCGACACTCCGGACAGTGCTCAAAGAGAGTTCAAAAGTTTTGGCGCCGTTCATGCCCTTTATCGCGGAGGAACTGTACCGCGCCGTGAGGAGCGAGCAGGACCCCGAGAGTGTGCACTTGTCGCGTTGGCCGGAGCTCCCCGAAGGGGAGCGTGCGACGCTTGTTCCCATGCGAGAGGCGCGCGCGCTTGTCTCCCAGGCGCTCACTTGGCGCGAACGAGAGGAGATAAAAATCCGCCAGCCGCTCGCAACAATGAAAGTGCGCGCGCTTCCTCTCGAGGAATACCAAGAGCTCATCCGCGACGAGGTCAACGTCAAGCGCATTGTCCTCGGAGAGAACATGGGCGAGGATGTGTGGCTGGACACAATCATCACACCGCAACTACGCGAGGAAGGAGTGGCGCGCGAGTTCATTCGGAGCGTCCAAGATTTTAGAAAGAGCGAGGGTTGCGCTCTCGGAGAGATAGTGGCGCTTACTATCCGTGCAGGAAAGGATGATGCAGTACTATTGGAAAAATATCGCGCGGAATTGGAACAGGCCACTGCCACACAACTCACCATTGCCGAGGGGGAGATGTTAAGCATCTCACGTAGCTAAATGGCGTATCACATACACACTACCCGTGCCATCATTCTCATGTCTCGCGCTGAAGGGGACGGTCATAAGATGCTCACGCTCCTGACCGAGGATTTAGGGCTCTTGCCCGCGCATGCGCAGAGCATCCGCATGCAAAAGTCAAAGCTCCGTTACCACCTCCAGGATTATAGCTTTGCACGAGTCTCTCTGGTGCGCGGCAAGGTACTTTGGCGCGTTACCGGTGCAGAGACGCTCTCCCGAGCGCACCTTAAAAATCCCTCCGCGCGAGCGCTTGTTGCGGAGGCCTGCGCACTTGCTACGATGCTCACCGTCCCGGATGATCCGCACACGAATCTCTTTGACGATATGCGCGCGTTCTATGAGTACCTCGGTCGTTCGGAACGCCTTGCAGGAGACGCTCTCTTGCTCACACAGCTCCGCATGTTCTCCCGGGCGGGATTTCTCCCTGAACATGAGTCTCTTGGAGATTTTGTGCGGTCGCGCGGGATTTTCCCAGAAGTGCTTGAGCGCTTCAGAGAGTACCGCGCAGAGGGGCATGGTATACTAGACGCATGTCGCGCGATGACAGTTTAGAGACACTTAAAAAGAAGCTCTATGACAAAAATTGGGAGCCGTCATTCGGCAAGCGGGATGCTCTGCAAAGAACTCCGACAGAAACGCGCAGTGAGTGGGATTCTCATCCGGAGGATGCCCCCAATCAGGAACCGATAATGGGAAGGCAAAACAAGCCAATGTCGCTGATATCCAAACTTCTACTGGGGTCGCTTCTCTTTTTTTCACTCTCTGTCGCCATTGCCGGGGCGGTGCTTTATTTTAAACTCGGGAACACCGAGCCTAATGTAGAACTAGTTCTTAACGGCCCGCGCTCCATCTCTGGCGGGGAAGTTGCGACCGTGCAGGTTACCATTACCAATAAGGATGAGAATCCGCTCCTCAACTCGGTGCTCGTCATAGAGTATCCCTCGGGGACGCGTGACCCCCTTGACCCGACCAAGGAGCTTACCCGCGAACGCATTCCGCTTGGCGAAATAAAGGCGACCGAAGTGCTCAACCGAACGGTGAAGGCAATTTTCTTTGGCGCGGCGGATACGCGCCCGGAGCTTACCGCACAGCTTGAATACACCGTGCCGGAGTCAGTCTCGCTCTACGTGAGGAGCGCGACGTATACCGTAACGCTTGCGGCGGCGCCCGTCGATGTTTTTGTGGAATTGCCCAAAGAGATCAATCCTGACCAGGAAATTACCGCGACAATACGCGTAATTTCAAACGCAAAGACGACGCTCAAAAATGTTGCGCTCCAGGTGGGCCTTCCTTACGGATTTGCCACGCGCGTGCTTGAACCGGAACCATCGCAGGGGACATCCTTCTGGCGATTTGGCGACCTCGCTCCCGGAGCAGAGCGCACGGTCTCCATTACCGGCATACCGCGGGGCGGGGAAGAAGAAGTGAAGGGAATCAGCGCAAGCGTAGGGACGGAAGACACCCATGAAGCTGGGATTCTCGCCATCATTTACAACACTGCATTTGAGAGCGTTGCCCTTGCGCGGCCTTACATTACCCTTGGAGTAACGCTCTTGGGTGATACGAAGAAGGAGATTGCGGCGCCGCTTGGCGAGCCGATTAACGGAGCCATCTCGTGGCAGAACACGACCAATACTCCCGTCTCCGGAGGGACGATTACGCTTAGCATGAGCGGTCCCGTTGATGAGGAGAGCGTCACGGCAAGCGAGGGAGGATTTTACAATTCACTCAACAATACGATTATCTGGGACGGGAGAGAGATGAAAGAATTGCAGAGTATTGCGCCGGGAGCACGTGAGAACGTCCAGTTTTCGTTTAAGGCCAAAACCCCTTCTCGCACACTTACCCTTGAGAACCCCAGCATAACTATTTCAATACTCTTTACCGGCACGCGCGTTGCTGAAGGGTTTACAGAGCAGAAAGTTGAATCACTGACTTCCCGCACGGTGAAATTTGGCACCCAGGTTGCCTTCTCGGCAGACGGGTACTATTCGGTTGGTCCCATACGCAATACTGGTCCCATTCCTCCGAAGGTCGGAGCTGAAACGACTTACACGATTATCTGGACGCTCGCAAATCCTTCCAACGATGTGGAGACTGCCACTGTGGAGGCGGTACTGCCTGTATATATACAATGGAAAGGCGCCACCTCTCCGGTGAATGAATCGGTCCTGTACAATCCAAATACCCATACGGTTAGCTGGGATGTGCAGCACCTCAAGCGAGGAACGGGAGTGGGAGGAGCTGCGCCGCGGAGCGTATCCTTCCAAGTCGGCATTACTCCGAGTATCTCCCAAGTTGGAGAAGCGCCTACCCTTGTGCTAGAGTCTCTCTTTAAGGGCACTGACACCTTTACCAAGACACTCGCAAAAGTGGCCCGGCCCGCCATTAACACAAGAATTGTCAAAGACCCTGCCTTCAGAAGCGGGACCGATGAGATAACACAATGAGTGCGGAGAACAACAAGCTGGGGGAACTCGTATCGCTCTTGAAGCGGCGGGGTTTCGTCTTCCCCGGCTCTGACATTTACGGCGGTCTCTCGGGCACCTGGGACTGGGGGCACTTGGGGGTACTCCTCAAAGAGCGCATTAAGAACGAGTGGCACAAGATGTTTGTGCGGGAGCGTGAGGATATGGTTACCCTTGACGCGGCGCTTATCATGAATGCGGAGGTCTGGAAGGCATCCGGGCACGTGGAGGGCTTCAGCGATCCGCTCGTTGCCTGTGAGAAGTGCAAGCGCCGCTTTCGCGCCGACCAGATAATCCCGACACTCGGTGTCGGGATTGGACCGCACTGTCCCGAGTGCGGGGGGCCTTTGAGCGAGCCGCGGCAATTTAACATGATGTTTGAGACGCGCATCGGCGCGGCGGAAGACAGCTCCTCTGTTGCCTATTTGCGTCCGGAGACAGCACAGGGCATTTTTGTAAACTTCAAAAATACTCTTGATGCCTATCATCCCAAACTGCCCTTCGGCATTGCGCAGATAGGGAAGGCCTTCCGCAACGAGATTACGCCGCGCGACTTCCTCTTCCGCGCGCGCGAGTTTGAGCAGATGGAAATTGAGTACTTCGTGCGCCCCAAGGAATGGGAAGAGCACTTTGAAAGGTGGCGTATGCTTTTGCACGGGTGGGTTGCTCGCATCGGCATCCCAGAGAGCGCGGTGCACGAAGTGGAGGTTCCGGATGGGGAGCGCGCGCACTACTCGCGGCGCACCATTGATTTTGAATACGACTTTCCTTTTGGACGCAAGGAGCTCTATGGGCTTGCCTACCGCGGAGACTATGATTTGGCGCAGCATAGCGAGCGTAGCGGCGTTGACCTCTCCTACTCCGACGAGGTAACAGGAGAGCGCTTCATCCCACATGTGATAGAGCCCTCGCTTGGTCTTGACCGCACGGCGCTTGCGGTGCTCGCAAGCGCTTATGCAGAGGATGAGCTTGGTGCCACCGTCGCTGGCGGGGCAAGTGAGAAGCGCACGGTGCTCCGGCTCCCACCCGCGCTTGCGCCGATTAGCGCGGCGGTGTTCCCTCTCTTAAAAAACAAACCCGAACTTGTGGCACGAGCGAGAGAAATTTACCGTGCGCTTGTGCCGGCGCTCCCCGCGGTAATGTTTGACGACAACGGCAATATTGGCAAACGCTACCGGCGACAGGACGAGATCGGGACGCCGTGGTGCATTACCGTTGACTTTGATACGCTTGCTGACGGCACGGTTACTCTGCGCGACCGCGACAGCGGCGTACAAACGCGCATTCCTGCAGAGGAGATTGTCGCCGCAATCCAGACCTCGTTGTAAAACCTTGGGTTTTGTGCTACAAACAGACCCTATGTCTTACACTACACACGTGCTTAAAAACGGTCTGCGTCTCATTACCGTGCCGAGACGGGATACGCCAAGCGTAACGGTGATGGTGCTCGTTGAGGCCGGATCAAAGTATGAACGCGCGGGGGAGAACGGCATTTCGCACTTTTTGGAGCACATGTGCTTTAAAGGCACTGTGAAGCGTCCCAAACCCATGCAGATTTCCGCAGAGCTTGACGCGCTCGGCGCGCAGTACAACGCCTTTACCAGCTATGAGTTTACCGGCTACTACGCCAAGGTGGCATCAACAAACGTGCGTAAGGCAATTGAAATCGTCTCTGACCTCTATCTTAATCCAACCTTTAATCCCAAAGAGATAGAGCGGGAAAAGGGGGTGATTATTGAGGAGATGAACATGTACGAGGACCTGCCCAACCGCAAAGTGCAGGATGATGCCACCGCGCTCCTCTACGGCGACCAACCAGCGGGGCGGAGCGTCCTGGGCACCAAGGAGATTATCCGTGGGGTGAACAGAAAAGATTTTCTTGCCTATCGCAGTGAGCACTATCTCCCGCAGTCTACCATTGTAGTAGTTTCAGGCTCCTTTAGAGAGAAAGATATTGTGAGGGAGGTGGAGAGACACTTCAATACACTTACTCACGCAGTCAAGAGAAAAAAAGAGCCAGTGAGGGATACGCAACACGCACCGCGCGTATTTGTGCGCAGCAAGAAGTCTGACCAGTCGCACGTCGTGATTGCCTTCCGCGGCTACCCCGTGACGAGCGCCAAGAGCTATGCGGCAATGCTACTCGCAAGCATCCTCGGTGGCACCATGAGCTCGCGGCTCTGGCAAGTGGTGCGCGAGAAGCTCGGCGCGGCCTACTACGTGCGCGCGGGGCACGAAGCGCTCACCGACCACGGCGTATTTGAAATTTCTGCAGGACTGGATACGTCCCGGATTACAGAGGTACTGCGTGCGATCACCGGTGAAATATCCAAACTCAAGCGCAGCCCGGTGTCAAAAGAGGAGTTGTCGCGCAGCAAAGACTCTATCATCGGCCGCTTCCTCTTAAGTTTGGAGCGCTCGGACGATTTGGCGGAATACTACGGCCTGCAGGAAGTAATCAAGGGGTCCATACTCACTCCGGAGCAGTATATCCGCGCCATCAGGCGGGTGAGCGCGGATGAATTGCGCGCAGTTGCGCGGGAAATTTTTGTTACTGCGCATATGAACCTTGCGGTCATTGGTCCGCACGAGAGTGATGCGCCGTTTGTACCGCTCATGAAGGTGTAGTAGACTTGATAGCAATGGCAAGCGCACCGCGGGAAATGAATATCACTATCTCTGTGGGCACTATCGTCAAAGTAGCCCTCACCCTTGCGGCGCTCTGGGTGTTCTACATTGTCCGCGAACTCGCGCTCGTCATCCTCTCGTCCGTGGTGCTCGCCTCGGCAATTGAGCCGATGGTAGTCGGGCTTACGCGCCGCGGTATCTCGCGCACGCTCGCGGTGCTCATGATATATGTGCTCGCCTTTGTTATCATCATCGGCTTGGTTTACTTCCTCCTCCCGCCCTTGCTCGTGGACTTTGGCAACATTACCGCATCCATCCCCGAGCGCCTGCAGTCTCTCTCTGACTGGGGCAAGTCGCTCTCGCCGCTCGGTGGCGTGGCGGTGGATATCGCGGGGAATCTGACCGTCAATGACCTGATAGAGGTTTTGCGCGCATCCTTAAGCGGCGCCACAAGCGGAGCGCTGGGGGCGGCGAGCATCATCTTTGGCGGCATACTCTCTTTCGTGCTCATCATCGTTATCTCTTTCTACCTTGCGGTGCAGGAAGACGGGGTAGAAAATGTTTTGCGCGTGGTTACGCCATCCAAGCATGAGCCTTACGTCATTGACGTGTGGCGCCGCTCGCAGAAAAAAATCGGCCTCTGGATGCAGGGGCAGATATTCCTCGGCATCTTTATCGGCATCTTTGTCTACCTGGGGCTCGCGCTCATGGGGATTAAGTACGCGCTCCTCTTAGCAATTCTCGCGGGTATCTTTGAACTCATTCCCTATGTAGGTCCCACACTCTCGGCTGCGCCGGCGGTCCTCTTGGGCTTTAACGACGGGCTGGTGACGGGGCTCCTGGTGCTCGGCTTCTTTATTATCATACAACAGTTTGAGAACCACCTGCTCTATCCGCTGGTGGTCAAGAAGATGGTCGGCGTGCCGGCGCTCATGGTGATTATTTCAATGATTATTGGCGCCAAACTCGCGGGCTTCCTCGGCATTTTGATTGCCGTACCGGTTGCGGCGGTCTTTATGGAACTCCTCTCCGACTGGGAGAAAAAGAAGCACGTCTTTGCCGAGAGGGTAGCCGGCAGATGAAGGAACGAATTTACATCACTACGACCTTGCCCTACGTAAATGCCGATCCGCATATTGGCTTTGCGCTTGAGGCAGTTCAGGCAGACGCTTGCGCTCGCTGGCATCGTGGGAGCGGCCGGGAAGTTTTTTTCAACACCGGCACTGACGAGCACGGACAGAAGATATGGAAGAAGGCGCAGGAGCTTGGCAAGGACCCGCAAGAGTATAGCAACGAGGCGGTCATCCATTTTGAAGCGCTTAAAGGGAAGCTCAATCTCTCGTACGACAATTTTATCCGCACCACCGGCCATGCACATGTTGCCGCAGCGCAGGAATTTTGGAGACGCTGTGACAAGAGCGGCGATATATATAAAAAAAAGTACCAGCTTAAGTACTGCGTTGGCTGTGAACTGGAGAAGAGCGCCTCGGAACTTGTTGGCGGGCGCTGCCCCATCCACCCACACATGGAGCTGGAGCTCATTGACGAGGAAAATTACTTTTTTAAATTTTCAAAATATCAGGATCAACTACTCGAACTCTACAAGAACGATGACTTTGTGCTGCCTGAATCACGCAGAAATGAGGTGAGGAACTTTGCAAGTCAGGGGCTCAATGATTTTTCTATCTCGCGTCTGGCAGAGAAGATGCCGTGGGGGATTGCGGTCCCCGGAGAGGAGGCAATCCTGCCTGCCGGCAGGCAGGTGATGTACGTGTGGTTCGACGCGCTGGTCAACTACGTGTCAGCCATCGGCTGGCCCGAGCGGATGGAAGAGTTTGAAAAATGGTGGCCGGTCATCCAATTTGCGGGCAAAGATAATACTCGCCAGCAGGCTGCCATGTGGCAGGCCATGCTCCTCTCGGCTGGGCTCTCTCCCTCGCGGCAGATTGTGATTCACGGCTTTATCACCTCCGGCGGCGCCAAGATGAGCAAGAGCGCAGGCAACGTCATTGACCCGATTGCGATTGTTGACGAATATGGCACCGACGCCCTGCGCTACTACCTCCTCTCCGCCGTGAGCCCCTTTGAGGATTCTGACTTTACAATGGAGAAATTTAAAGAGAGCTACAACGGCAACCTTGCGAATGGTTTGGGTAATCTTGTCTCGCGCATTATGAAAATGTCAGAAGTGTATCAAGTATCAAGCCAATTGACTGAAGTCAGACTCCAGTCAATCCCACCAGAGTACCAGTGTGCCATGGAGTCATACCGTTACAACGATGCGATGGATGTGATCTGGGAGAACATAAGAGATGCCGACCTGCGCATAACCGAGACGGAGCCGTTCAAGCTGGTGAAAACAGATGCCGAAGCAGGCAAAAAGATTATCACCGAGCTGGTGCACGCGCTTGCGGAAATTGCATACCTCCTCACACCCTTCATGCCCTCTACCGCGGAGGCGATTCAAAATGCCATCAAAGAAAACCGCCTCCCCTCTCCGCTCTTTGTGAGAAAATAGGAAACGATGAAATAAAAATCATACCACTTTTCCACGATCGTGGGATTTTGGTATGATTTTTCCAGTTGCTCTTGTGAGGAGAAAAGAGTATCATCGTAGTCATCACGGCGTGTTACCTATGAAAATTTCATACGACAAAACAGCTGATGCGCTCTATCTCCGGCTTAAAGCAGGGCGGGTTTCAATGACCGTAAAAATGCAAAATAAGGTGCTGGTTGATGTTGATACAGAGGGTGGTGTAATGGGGGTTGAAATTCTTGGCGTCTCAAGACAGCTCCCTAAGAGAGCTTTCGGAAGCATAGAAGTAGGCTTACCCTCCGCGGTCTAGTGAATAATGGAGGTGAAATATTTTGACATCCACGCGCATCTGAATTTTAAGGATTTTGACGCAGATCGTGAGGAGGTAATTGCGCGTTGTAGAGAAGAGGGGGTGCTGGTAAATAATGTGGGCACTGACCTTGTGACGAGCAGGGAGGTGGTTGAACTTGCTGATGCGCACGAACATCTCTACGCGACGGTAGGTGCGCATCCTACTGACTGGAAAAAAGGTTTTGATGAAAAAGAATTTCACACGCTTGCGGCGAATTCGAAAGTTATTGCCATCGGCGAATGCGGATTGGATTACTACCGCATCAAAGATGAGAGTGAGAAAGCAGAGCAGAAAAAACTTTTTGTTCAGCACATCGCACTCGCGTGTAGCGTAGGCAAACCCGTCATGCTCCACATTAGAGATTCTGCATCAAAGCCGGGGTTGGCCTATGCCGATGTTTTTGAAATTCTCACGAGAGAGCCCGGCGTACGCGCGCATGCGCACTTTTTTGCAGGAAGCTGGGACATTGCAGAGCGCTACCTTGCGCGGGGAATCACACTCTCATTCACCGGCGTTATTACCTTTGCACGCGGCTACGACGAGGTAATACGCAAGACTCCGCAGAATATGCTCCTTACCGAGACGGACGCTCCCTTTGTGGCCCCGGAGCCCTATAGGGGGAAGCGCAGTGAGCCCTGCTACGTGCGGGAGGTGCTCGCAACGCTTGCTGAACTGCGCGAGGAAGACCCGGAGGAGCTTGCCGCCGCACTTCTACACAACGCACTGCGCGTTCTTGCCTTGCCGGCAGGCAAGTTTGCAATAGATAAGTAGTTTTGTTAGTATGATGCCGATGAATCCTGAAGAGACGGCACATGAGCGCACAACCTACGAAGTAGGTTTTCTCATCGTCCCCTCTGTTGCGGAAGAAGCGCTAGGAGCCGAGGTGGGGCGCATCCGTGAGACAATAGAGCGTGCCAGTGGCGCAATTGTGGGCGAGGGCTATCCGAGCTTGCGCGGCCTCCACTATGCTATGGCGCAACGCAGACAGGGAGCAAAGCAGAATGTGGACCAGGCTTATTTTGGCTATGTAAAGTTTACGCTTGAGCCGGAGCGGGCGGTAACGGTGAAAGCGGATATTGAAAAGATTGACACTATTCTGCGCTTCCTCTTGATTATTGCGGGGAAGGAAAATCCAATCATGCCGAAGCGCGCCCCGCGCATCTCTGCGGGGCAGGCGAGCGGCACACACACCGCCACACCCCTTGATGCCGCCGCTAAGCGCTCACTCACTGCGGAGGACGAGGTGGAAATTATCAAAGGCATTGAAGAACTCCTTGCAGAAAAGCCGGCACCCTAACTATGTATATAAACAAAGCGCTTATTTTTGGCAACCTGACCCGCGACCCGGAAGCGCGCCGCCTCCCCAATGGGACCTCGGTGACCAACTTCTCGGTGGCGACCAACCGCGTGTGGAAGGATAAGAACGGCGCAAAGCAAGAGGATACGCAATACCACAATGTAGTCTGTTTTGCCAAACTTGCCGAGCTTGCCGCGCAGTACTTGCATCGCGGGGGCTCCGTCTACATCGAGGGGCGCATGCAGACGAGGAGCTGGGACGCGCAGGACGGGCAGAAAAAGTACCGCACCGAGATCATTGCCGACACCATGCAGTTTGGCCCGCGCCGCGAGGGCGACATGAGAGGAGGAAGCGCTACTGCCCCATCTGGCGGAACGGAGAAAAGTGCGCCAGCTCCCGCAGAGACCGAGCCGGTTGAGTACCCGAGCGAGGAAGTTAACCCGGACGATATTCCATTTTAAATATGAAGCAATGCCATTTTTGCACCGGTAACGTCAAGCACGTGGATTACAAGGACACGGAGCTCCTGAAGCGCTTCATGAATCCACATGCGCGCATGGTGGGCAGGCGCAGGAGCTCTGTCTGCGCCAAGCACCAGCGCAAACTCTCGCTTGCCATCAAGCGCGCGCGTTTCCTCGGCCTCCTGCCCTACGTCGCACGATAGAACACGTGCGCTTCATCAAAGGTCCCTAACCAAGGGTCTTTCTTTGTGCGCAAGGTTGACTGAAGTCGGACTCCAGTCAGATTGACAGCACACGCTATATATTCTAGTCTGGGGTCTAGAAAATTGAAGAAAGAAGATAGCCATGAAAAAGAGAAAGAAAGAATCATTGATACTCGGGGCTATACTGCAGAACATTGCTCCGCGAATCGGAGCACGGGCGCTGATGGAGCCGCGATGGGAGATTGTCGGGCAGATTACCTTCAAAAGCGGCAGGCATTCTTACTTCAGGTACAACACGCTTGACCTGAACCCTCTGGGGGCATCGGAAATTGCCCGAGACAAGGATTACGCAAACTTCTTCATGAGCGCCATGGGCTACCCCATCATCCCGGGGAGTAAAACGTTCTTTTCAAACCGATGGGCAAAGGCAGTCGGCTCGCCGCGCCGCAACATTGATGCCGCATACCGCTATGCCCGGGGGCTCGGGTTCCCGATCATCGTCAAACCCAACAGCGGCAGTCAGGGCGTCTGTGTTGCGCTTGTGCACAACAAGCGCGAGTTCTACAGCGCCATGCGCGCCATCTTCAGGCGAGATCGGGTGGCGCTCGTCCAGCAGTCCGTGCCCGGCAAAGATTACCGTCTCGTCGTTCTTGACCGGAAGGTAATCTCCGCATATGAGCGCATCCCGCTCAATGTGATGGGGGACGGGAGGTCTACCATCAAGCAGTTGCTGAAGCGTAAGCAAGAACAGTTTATTGCCGCGAGCCGTGATACGCGCATCAGGATGGATGATCCGGCTATTGCGCTAAAGCTGAAGCATCAGAAGTTGAGCGTGAGGTCTGTTCCGGCAAAAGGCACGCGGGTCTACCTCCTGGATAACGCCAATCTCTCAACCGGCGGGGACTCGGTAGAAGCAACCGGGAAGGTGCACCCTGCCTTTAAGAGTCTTGCGGTGAAGCTCACAAGAGATATGGGCCTGCGGCTCTGCGGCGTGGACTTCATCATTGACGGCGACATCAGCGCAAAGCCCGCGACCTACTGGGTTTTGGAAATCAACGCCGCACCCGGCCTTGACTACTACGTACGGATGGGCAAGGCGCAGAGGAAGATTGTTGAGGATTTGTACCTGGAAGTTTTGAAGCACATGGAGCGTTAACCCGCCGGAGTGTGAAAACACCCCGGCGTTTTTGTATACCATGCAGTCATGTTGCTGACTTTAAAATGATAAAAAACAGCCTAATCCATGAAGATCAGGCTGAATAAGTTATCGCACTGCACAAATGATCCGAGCAAGCCGCCTCCGAAAGCTGGAAGAAAACTTTTCCGATCGTAAGACGGAGTTGATAATGTTGGTTGTGGAGACTCGGGGATGGTACTTGAGACAAGCCTGAACGTAGAGGCGCCAAATTTCCTTGATGATCTTTTGGGCCTGACTGGAGGGATCGTAAACTACCTTGCTTGTGAGCAGTTTTCTTCCGAGCGCCCCGAGCCGGATCTTTCGTGCTGACAAGAGGTGATGTTTGACGAAGAGCAAGTCTCCCTCTTTGTGCTTAATAATGGAGTGACTGAGTTCTATCGGCACGTATTTCCATAGCTTGATCGACCACTCAACATCTACGATGATGCGGGAGAAACCGACCGTCGCCACGTTCCGAACGGTGGATGTCGATCCTTTTGATGTGGCGAGCGAGGCAAAAATGTCTTTGCACATGATCCGAAAACTCACTTTAACGCCTTCGACATTTCCATACATCCGGCAGATTTCCCAGGAGCCTGCCCGCAGTTCCTGTAAATGCTCTATAGGAATATCAAGTTCTGTCTCGAAGACATCCTGCGCGGTCCACAAAATTTCTTCTGCTGGAATTTTGCGGGGGATGATGAGGAAGAGGTCAATATCGTCAAGGTAGCCATAGTGCTTCAGATTCAGACCGTATGAAGTGCTCCCATAGACTAAAATAGTGAAGGGGGCATGGAGACATGCCGCCATATTCCCAAAGCGATGAACCAATTGAGTCATATGAGCCAAACGGTTTTGCGGAGATAGGGTGAGGAACCTTTCTTTCATGACGCTACTCCTTCGAAAGTTGTAAATGTTCCGGAAAAGAGTATAATACATTCACTATTCTATGTCAACATCAACTATTGACCAAAAGTTTACCCTTACTCTTGCAAGTCTCAACCTCTGGTGTTTTTATGACTGGGGAATCCGCCTACCGGTTATTGTAAAGCTACTAAAAAAAGTTCAGCCAGATATATTGTTCACCCAGGAAACCCAGCGCAATATCGCCACTGATCCTCGGAGTCAGATAGAGATTATTAACGCCGAATTAGGGTATCCTTATTTTATCTTTGTCCCGGCCGATATTAAGTTGAAACAAAAAGGTGAGGTCTACGAGTTCCCTGTAGAGCATGGCTTGGGAATTTTAAGCAAATGGCCGATTACTACTGAAACAATCCAACTTGTAAAAGCGCAAGATGACAAGGAAAAACGAATCGCGCTTCTTTGTACGGTGGATATACATGGTATCAAGCACACTCTACTCAATCTCCACTTTTCTAACTCCGACATTTGGGCAGAGAATCATTTTAAAGAAACATTACAGATTTTAAATCAGAAAAATCTTAACCCTATCTGGGCGGGCGATTTTAATATTTACGATATCGTAAAGTACAAAGATCTCTACGGCGATCGTTACACCTCTTCTAGCGAACAGTATGACTATATCTCGTATCCAAACGATAACGCCTCACTTGATTATGTGCTCTTGCCAAGGCGCTATGAGTTTGAAAATTTTGAGTGTTACCCAGAATATATATCTGATCATCGGATAATAGTGGCAAGGATTAAGGCGAAATAGAGAGATCAAAATATCGTATATACCGCCTGCTTCTGGAGGACAAACGCCATTTCTGCTACACTTATGGCAATGGACTCGAAGTCAAAATACCTCCTGCTCGTCATGGGGCTTTTGATTGTCGGGATACTCGCACTGACCTACTGGCAGATTATGGTCAAGAAGAACTATATCGTTGAGGCCCAAACGGATTGCGACCCGTCTGTGCAGAAGTGCTTCATCTGGGAGTGCGACCCCAGTTCAAGCGAAGAGGGAGAGGCTTGCACCGGCGATGCGGAGAAAGATACTTGGTACTACTCTATTGTCAGAAGGAATGCGGGCCAGATCCCGCTCTGCGACCCAAATGAAGAATCGTGCACTGCTTTTGTGTGCGGGGAGAACGAACCGGAATGCGAAGAAATTTTCTGCGATGAGGAGACAAGGAAAGCGCAGGGAGTTGTGTGCAGTAACCCCGCAGATCACGTTCAGACCACTCCGGTTACTGAAGAGGAAAATAGAGAACAGAGTAATCTTGATAACACCACAACAAGTTCTGAAAGCCAAGCGGGAGCCAGTACACCGTGATGTTTTAGGCACAGACATTTGGCGGTTTAATTTGTAATTGGAAAGGAATTCATTTGGTGTCTTGCCGTCTAAACCGCAATGCTCTAAATTGTTGTAGTAAGTATTCCACGTTCCAAGCTCTTTTCGCAAGTGCCGAATACTTTTGAATTTGTGTTTGTCATAGAATTTCTCCTGATCCTCTCGATGGCTTCTTTCCACTGTTCCATTTTGAGCTGGTTTGCCGGGGTCAATCAGATAATGGATGATGTTGTTTTGCTGGCAGAAAATATCCAGCGCATGAATTGTTTTGACAGTCATATCGCTTCGCTTAGTCATACTAGTGTAGTAATTAGTGAACAGTGATCCATTGTCTGTTTTGACTGCCTGTATTTTGTGTTCAAACTTTTCCATGACTTCTCGGAGGAAGAGAACCGAATGAAAATTCGTCTGCTCATCGTATACAGCAAGGTGTCTCCGCCTTGATGCTGTATCAACCGCTGTATATTGGTAATATCTTTTGTTTTTAATACGTCCGGGGACATATTTGACGTCAATCTCGACCAGTTCTCCTGGTTGTCTCAGGGCTCTAATATATTTGTATTTAATCTTTCGGACTCGGTACTTTCGTACCAGACCTTCCTTTTTCAAAATCTTTCCGATGGTTCGTTCGTGAACCACTATTCATTCTTTTTCTAACTGCCAGTGTATCTTCAAGGCACATTTCTTTGTTTTCTTTCTGATTTCAAGGATTCTTTCTTTGATCCAGATCGGGGTCTCTTCCTTCTGGGTTTTCGGTTCAGTTGATTTAGGCTCCAGTCCTGCTTCCCCTTTCGCTTTGTAGAGCGCTACCCAGCGCTCCATGCTTCGCTTTCCATGCGGGCATACTTTGGCCGCATCTTTCAATTTAACTTCCTTTCTCGCTATCGGTAGAACCCACTTCAACCTCTCTTCTTTGATTGTTTTAACCATACGTATGCTCATTCCTCCATTCTAGGAGAAACCGCCATATGTGTGTGCACATTACCAAGTGCGCTTGCTTTATTTTTGATAATGATGTATGATGTGCAAGAGATGCATTGCGTCTTTTGATCTTTGAAAACCAAGGAGTGGGAAAATGGCTGAAAAAACAGCATTTCGCAGGATTCTGGTGACGTCAGGTACTGGTACTGGGAGGACAGAGCTTTCAGCTCTGGATGCTGCACTTGTTGACGCTGGTATCTTCGGCTACAACATATTTCCTCTCTCATCCGTTATTCCCTTCGGATTTACTGTTGAAATTGTAGAACAAGAGAGAAAGAAGCTATTGCTTGATCATACACGCTTGGGCGACAAACTCTATGTTGTCATCGCACGCAATGTTCAAGCTCAGTTTGGTGACAAAGCATGTGCTGGCCTCGGATGGGTAAATACTGTTGAGAATACACATACATGGGGGCTTTTCGTTGAGCATACAGGTAGCTCGGAATCGTATGTGTCAGAGCATATCCGCCTCAGTCTCGATGGGATGACTCAGAATCGTCTTGACTATAAGTTTGGAGAAGTCCAAGCCCTTATATCAAGTATTGCGTGCGAAGGCCCTCCTGTCGCTGCTGTTGTAGTGGCTGTGTATGCACTAGAGAGGTGGTGATGCCCCATGATGAGTCATACCTTCTTCGTATCCGCTGGTGTCTTAGCAGGAATTGTTTCTGCTCTTGCTTTTGTCCCTTACTATAAGTCCATTCGTTGTGGCAAAAAACCGAGTCTTGCTACGTGGACTATCTGGACTGTTGTTGGGATACTCGCATGCAGTAGTTACTTGAGCGCAAATGATGGATGGATCTCAACCGCATGGGTAGCAATTGTTTATATTGTCGCCCCCGCAACGATTACTTACACAGCATGGAAGTATGGTGCTCGGTATGCCCACCTTGATGCAATCGAGACTCTCTCTCTTGCCGGTGCAGCCTGCGGTATTTGCATCTGGGTGGTAACCCGATCCGCAGCTACTGCGCTTACAGTCTTTATCGCCATTGATGCAACTGGGGCAATTCCCACTGTCATCAAATCCTACCGTGCGCCCTATAGCGAAAGTCTGACGGCCTGGTCTTGCTCGCTCCTTGGTAGTTTCTTCAACCTTTGCGCGATCGAGCGGTGGACTGTTACTGGGGCAAGTTACCCTGTGTATCTTGCACTTAGTATATGGATTACCTGTGCGGTTATCGCTTTTCGTCGGAGAATCGTCCCCGTAGGTGCTTCCTAGCGCTTACGGGGATTTTTTACTGATGAGATAATTCCCAATAGCGAGGAAATCCATCTTTGTTCTCATAAATGTGTTAAGCGCGTCGTCAGGAGAACACACGATAGGTTCGTTATCATTAAAGGAAGTGTTGAGCACTAATGGGACACCTGTTATTTCGTAGAAAGCAGTGATCATCTTATGGTAGAGGGGATTTGTTTTTTTGTTTACCAATTGCACACGGCTCGTTCCGTCCTTGTGTGTGACAGCGGGGATCATTTTTTGTTTGGACTTTTTCACATCAAAATTGATTTCCATAAATTCAGTTGAAATGGAGTCTCCCTTACGGGGGACAATAAACCATTGCGGTGCAAATTCTTTCAATACACTGGGAGCAAAGGGACGAAACGGTTCCCTCTTTTTTATTCGTTCATTCAAAATATCTTTCATGGCTTTGCGCCGCGGATCGGCCAAGAGGGAGCGGTTCCCGAGTGCGCGAGGTCCCCATTCAACTCTTCCTTGAAACCATCCGATAATATTCCCATCCGCTAGGCGTTGTGCGACTTCAACTCCGATATCATGCACCTTGCGGTACTCTACCTTTGCTCGTTTGAGCGCAGAGAGAATTTCTTTTTCTGAGTATTCTGGACCCCAGTAAGCATGATTCATCGCGAAATTGCGTCGTTGTTTTAATATCTGGTGCCAAATATAGTATGCAGAGCCAAGTGCTGTTCCTGCGTCGTTTGCTGCTGGCTGTACGTAGAGATGCTGAAAAGTGGAATGCTGTAAGAGAAACCCATTTGAGACACAGTTGAGTGCAACACCTCCCGCAAGACATAGGTTTTTTGACCCAGCCTCTTTTTTAAGATATCTCGCGAGATGTAAAATCACCTCATCGGTAATTTTCTGTAGAGTAGCAGCAATATCTCTTTGATCTTTAGAAATTTCTCTTGGGGAGTTAATTTTTTTGACACCAAAAAGCTCTTCTAATTGCGAGTAATCTTCTATGCGGAAGCGGAGTATATCATTATCTGTTTCGAACACTCCTTCTGGCAGGAGCCGCACTATTTTTTGGAAGTTTTTGTAGAAACGATCTGGATTTCCATACGCAGAGAGTCCCATAACCTTTGATGAATCATACTCGGTAAACCCGAGATATTTGCTAATTTTCTCCCACAAAAATCCAAGAGAGTTCGGATAGTTAATCTCCTTTATTACATGAATTGCGTTACTTTTTCCTATCCCGAACCATGTTGATGAAAATTCACCAATGCCATCAATACTCAAAATGGCGGCTTCCTTAAAGGGGGAAATAAAAAATGCACTACTTGCGTGACAGATGTGGTGCGGTATCCACTGTACCTTTTTACTCACATCGTATCCTGCAAGCTTGTTGAGCTGTGAGGGGACAGTCATTATTTTTTTGTAAAAGAGGCGCTCCCCCTTTTCACTCCCCCAATCTCCATCGGAGGAATACTTATCGGAGTCGATATTAATAAGTCGTCCTTGAGGATAGAATGAGAGACCTATATAATCTATTTCTTTCCATCCTATTTTCCCAACCTCAAGACAATACTGGATTGCTGATTTGGGAAGCATGTGAGGATTATCGATAAGAGCCTTTTTGCCACGTTTGACACGAGAGAAGCGTTCTTCCTCAACAGCAGCAATAAGGTGCCCGTCTTTAATAAGACAGGCGGCAAGTTCGTGATAGGCAAAATTAAGGCCAAGAATATAGGTAGATTTCTTTTGTTCCATTCAGTGTTCTATAGTACAATAAAACTTGGACGATTGCCACATTCCGAATCGTTTGTATATAGAATAATTGCGAGGTATACTAAATGGTACACTAGTCCCTATGAGGCCTAACACTACACAGACTATACTGATTATCGACTATATTCTCGCTGTAGGCGTGGTTGTTGTGCTTACTCTTACACATCAAACAAATACGCTTACAAATAATCTTTACGGAGTATTATTTTTAGGGTTTATTCCAGTTATTGGAGGAATTAATGGCTTAATAATTGCCCGCCGGTGGGGATCATTTAAGAGTGCAGTGGGAAGGGCCATTATCTTTCTTTCGCTCGGGCTAATTTCGTGGGGTTTAGGAACGTATATCTTTTCGGGCATTTATAATTTTTTACTTCAGGTAGAAGTTCCGTATCCATCGCTTGCAGACGTAGGATACATTATTAGCCTTCCTTTATGGGTATATGGCATGGTCCAACTATCCCGAGCTATGGGTGCTACATATGGATTGAAATCTTCTAAGGGGAAAGTATTTTTACTTATCATCCCTTGTTTTGTCATCGCAATTTCGTACTATCTACTCGTTTTTGTTGCTCGAGACGGAGTTCTTAGTTTCTCATGGTCTGATGCACAAAAGCTCTTCTTTGATTTTGCATATCCAATTGGAGATGTTGTCATTCTCACGCTAGTTACTCTCGTGTACGGTCTCTCATACAATTTCTTTGGAGGGGGGTACAAGAAGGCTATTTACAGTATCCTTTTTGGTTTTATACTAATGTATCTTGCTGATTTTTCTTTCTCATACACAACAACAATTGAGACATTTTTTCCTGCCAATTGGGTAGATTTACTGTTCACGAGTGCAGTTTTTGTCCTATCTATGGGGGTCTCTATTCTTGATCCTACTAAATTATATAAAGATGCCTTGTCTAATCCTAAGAATCTAAACGCATAACTATACATGCTATGACCATACTTGATCAAATTGCGACACAGATAATTAAAGAACAAGAGCTCATCATTGGCCCTGTCGCATGGGAGGAAGCCAAGCGTGTACCGGGCATCCATGTAAGTGATGAGCGCAAAGAGGACGTGATAGTGGAAAATGGAGATAAAAAAGAGGTAGTCAATAAACTTGTCCATCAATATGATCGGCTCTTCGGACGTGCCTCACTTGAGGTGTGTAAGAGCGCGGTGTCTAACATTATTGTGAGCATGCCCCCCTCGGAGGTGCCCTCGAGCCTCATGTAAGCTATGGCGACGTATGAAGAAAAGCACCTTACCGATATCAACAAGGAGCTCTATAAGCGCAATCGTGAACTCGCGGTAAAAAATAAGACGCTCTCGCTCCTGCGAGAACTCTATCAGATAAGCATCCTCACGCTTGAGCCAGCTGCACTCTCTAAAAGAATAGTCAGCACTATCCAGCTTGCACTTGGCTTTGAACTAGTGGGTATCTACACGTACCAAGCCGCACACGACGCGCTTGAACCGCTTAGTTTTGCCTCGTCACAAAATTTTTCCGACGCACGCATTTCACTCCATTGCAATTTTGATAACATCGCTATTGAACATACTATCAATTCATCCTTTTTTAAGCCTATTGTCCGTGATCAGCATACGGGTCACACCTCACACCTCTGCGAAATTTGGGATAAAGAGATTGACAAGGAGACACTCCAAAAGTTGCAGGACCAATCACACATCGTTACAACCCTCGTCTTCCCACTCTCCATTGAGGAGCGGGTGCTCGGTGTGATCGTGCTCTGTCTCAACCGTGAGTACGATAGTTTGGACGAGTTTGAGAAGGAGGCCATCACGAGCTTCATCAACGTGATCGCGGTTGCGCTGGATAAGTCTATTCTCTACCAGCAGATCCAAGCCGCCAACCTCAAGCTTAAGGAATTGGACAAGCAAAAGACGGAATTCGTCTCCATCGCCTCGCACCAGCTGCGCAGCCCGCTCACTGCCATTAAGGGTTACTCGTCTATGATGCTGGAGGGCACCTATGGAGAGCTCGGAGAAAAAATTAAGCAGCCCATCCAGAACATCTACGATTCCAGCCAGCGGCTGGTGACCATCATTGAAGACTTCCTCAACATTACGCGCATTGAACTGGGGCGTATGAAGTACGAATTTGTCACGCTCAACTTCAAAGAGCTTGCCGAGAAGGTGGTGAATGACCAGCAGTCAGCGGCAAAGCAGAAGGGGGTTGTGCTCAACTACCATGCCGAGGGAGGTAAGTATACGATTAACGCCGACCCGGGCAAAATCAACCAGGTCATCTCCAATCTTATAGATAATGCGATTAAATATACGCCCGCGGGCGCCGTGGATGTTACGGTAAACGACGGCAAGGGCGTGGTGCGCCTTGCCGTCAAAGACTCCGGCGTGGGTATCCCCGCCGAGGTTATGTCTAAACTCTTTGAGAAATTTGTCCGCGCCGATGACGCCGGCAAGATCAACTACGCGGGCACCGGCCTCGGCCTCTACGTGGCCAAGCAGATGGTGGAGGCGCACAAGGGTAAAATTTGGGCCGAGAGTGAGGGCGCTGGCAAAGGTTCCACCTTCATCGTCGAGCTTCCTGCGAAGAAGGGGTAGAAAATAAAAAAACAGCCTAGAAATTTCTAGGCTGTCACAGTGATCAGTTCTTCTATCAAGGCTTCCGAAATATGTAGTCCTAAAAGATGTTCAACCCATAACCATTGACCATTAGGGTTGATTTCTAAGAATACATATTTACCATCAAGAGTAACAATCAAATCAATTGCTCCAAAGACTAAGCCGAGTTGTTTGACTATCTGTACGCAAGCCTGTTCGACGTCAGACTTAAGGATTTCGACCTCATGTTTAAGCGTTACTTCATCTTGTCGATGTCGCCAATCAGTACTCGTTTGTGTGTGTTCTTGGGAGAGGATACGTGCCGCAAATACTTGTTGCCCAACTACTGTCACACGTAGCTCATAAGCTTTTTCAATATATTCTTGAAAAAGACAAGGAGCGACCTTAATTGACTGTTCAATCTCCGGAGACATTTTTACTTTTGATGTAAAAACACTCCGAAATGCCGAGGTTGTTTCAGAGATGAAAGGATTACTTAAGGTCTTATATACTATTCCTTGTTGAGGGAAGCACCGTAAGAAATCCCCTGCCCGTGTGGGGTCGTTCGTAATTAAGGTCTTTGGGATGCGGAGGCCTATTTGCTCAGCTAGACGCAATTGCCCGATTTTATTTTCCGCAGTTTTGTTTGCGTATGGATGGTTTATCCATTTTACGTGCCCAAGACAAGATATGAGATCTGCAAGATATGATTCTATTTCTCTGCCCGCAAATGCTGTCACTGTGCTTTGCCCGGTACAATCAAATCTTGAGAGAAACGGCTTCCTATACCAAACGGCAGTGATGTCGTGTGGAGTAAACGAGATAGATCGGCTATCGGGTAAGGTTATGGTAATGTGATGGCCATTACCTATGGAGTAGGTGACAGAAAGATGATTTGAGAAGTCGTCTGTGTTAAGCCTGACAACAGTTATTCCTTTGTCAATGAGCTTGTGCATAAGATAGTCAGCATGAGAATCGGCTTGAGAGGTAATTATGAGGAGACTATTCATCTATACAACCCCCTTTCTTTTTAAGTTTGTCTGGTGTACAATATAGCATCACTTAATGTATTATGTCAATAGACAGGAAAATACGCGACAAAATACAGCAGATGGCCAAAGAAGACCAGCTTGTTCGACGGCAGCAATGGAGAGATGTGCAACTGCTGAATAAGAGGCACCTTGATAGGAAAAATAATGAATATAAAAGGGTGATCGCTGGTTTGATAAAAAAGCTACGGATATTAGATGCAAAACATACACGGGAGATGAAAAAAATCACCACCCGCTGCGACTGGCCGGGGAGGAGTCTGGTGGGGAAAAGAGGTGCGGCAGCTGCATGGCTCTTGGTTCAGCACGCGGACCACGATCTTGTTTTCCAAAAGAAGTGTTTAATTCTCATGAAATCAGCCGCCCCAGACGAAGTTGAGAGCAAACACATCGCCTATCTCACTGATAGAATTCTTGTACATGAAGGGAAAGAGCAAATATATGGTACACAATTTAAGAGCGGTCCCGATAATAATTATGCGCCATTCCCAATTAAAGACCCGAGGCGCCTAAACAAACTACGTAAAGAAATAGGTCTTGAGCCATTTCTTGCTTACAAGAAGAGAATGAGGGCACTAGTTAGCTAGTGCCCTCTATTGTGTGTTTGGTGATTTATTCAAGAGTCTGGATCCATTGACGCTGAATCTGGTCCTCCTGTCCACCATGCGGAGGTAGGAACTGACATTGTAGTTTCAAGCTTCGGTATTTCTTCCGAGAGGAGTATTCCTAAGGGGATTTCCTCTGTCTCTGCCGTTATCGGCGTGCGAGATTTCTTATCCATTACAACTTCCTCCTTCTTTTTAGAGTATTGTGTCCAAAGAACGCTCTATTGATACTTATACTACAGATTGGTATATTCAGCAAATACCCTCCAGTGAATTCGCATCCTAATTGCACCAAAGTTTGCATCCTAATTGCACCACCCTTTCGGACGCCCATACTCGGTGC
>MHTL01000016.1 GCA_001823095.1 Candidatus Vogelbacteria bacterium RIFOXYD1_FULL_51_18
ACAAAACCCGTCCCGCGGGCAAGGCCGTTGGGAACAAGGATTTCAGAACGGTACTGTTCCTGGAATCCCACCACAGCCGCGGCCGTTGTTTCGTCAAACTCGTCATTTGCGAAAGGTCCATAACCCGCCTGTACGAGCATCTGGTGCAGGATGCGCACGCGCTCACCGCGGTCTCCAATGCGCAGGTTTACCTTGAGTTCCGTGCACTGTTTTTTTACTGCATCATTCTCCCACTGTTTGCACTGTATAGGCACTGTGAGATTAAACTGCGGATATGCTTGCACAATGCGGATAATAGTCTTACATGCCGACTTGTTGCTCTCTTGCGCAAAAGCAAGCACCGGCACCAGCCCCAGCGCGACACATGCAGAGAGCACCCATATTCTTTTTTTCATAAATTATAGAGTTAGTGCTACTAATAAAAGCACGATTACATGCTCTCTCTATTGTAGCACAAAGCCGGTTTTGATAGAATAGCCGCGTATGAAGCAGTATTTTGCCTGGTTATTGAACGGCCTAGTGCTTGTCTTTGCGCTCATTGGTCTCCTCTTAACCGCGGGTTTTGTGGGCGTCAAGTACGGTTGGACTAACGTAGCCGGCATGGCTGAACTCACAACTGCCGCTCCCGGCTCGCGCATGACAGAACGGGCAGTATTCCCGTGGGCGCAGGGCCCCGAGTGGGCGGCCTTAGAGAGCGCCATTATCAAGGATTCCGAGCTTATTAACCGCGCTTCTGCTATTACTGACGTCCCTGCGCGGACTATCGTTGCAACGCTCGTGCCCGAGCAGCTACGCCTCTACACCAGTGAGCGTGAATTATTTAAATCATTTTTTGGTCCCTTGCAGGTGCTCGGCAATCAGACCCAATTCAGCTGGGGCGTCATGGGCTTTAAGCCCGACACCGCACGCGCCGTGGAAGTGCATCTTAGCAATCCGGAGTCTCCTTTCTATCCGGGTCCCCAGTACGAGCGCTTGCTTGACTTCAGCGCCGCGGATACCGGGGCCGAGCGTTTTGCCCGCATCGCCAATGAAGATGACCACTACTACTCTTACCTCTACGCCGCGCTCTATCTGCGACAGATTATTGCCCAGTGGGAGCGCGCGGGCTATGACCTTACCGTGCGGCCTGATGTGCTCGCGACGCTCTTCAACATTGGGTTTGGGAGTTCAAGGCCAAACGCCGAACCAAAAGCAGGCGGGGCGCCGATTGAGATTAATGGAGAGATGATTAGCTTTGGCCGCCTCGCGTACGAGTTTTACTATTCGCAGGAACTCCTTGAGTACTTTCCGCGTTAAAGAGAAACTTACTATCGCTTCTCTTTGTTTTTGCCAAAAGGAATACCCATGGCGTCAAAAAGCGCCCGCGCCTCATTGCGGTTTTTTGCGGTCGTGACGATCGTCACCGCAAGGCCAAAGAGGTCGCGGATTTCCTCCTCGGCAGCCTCGGGAAAGATGCTGTGCTCCTTGATGCCAATCGTGAGGTTGCCCGCCTCGTCAATGCCTGTGGGAGAAACTCCCTTAAAGTCCTTGGTGCGCGGGAGCGCGGCGTTGATGAGCTTGTCCAAAAATCCGTACATGCGCGCGCCGCGCAGGGTTACCGCGTAGCCGATAGTGTCGCCCTCGCGGAGTTTGAAGCTTGCAATAGATTGTTTTGCGCGGCGCGCGGAAGTTTTTTGGCCAGTTATTTTTGCAAGACGGTCAGCCACCAGCTCGTTGCGTGTTTTATCTTTGGCGCGTCCGGTGCCCGAGGAGACGACCACCTTCACGAGGCGCGGGAGCGCATAGCGGTTCTTTTTCTGGAGCTTTTCCTCCATCAAGGGGATTGCCTTCTCAATTTTTTCTTTAATTCCAATCATGATGCTTTATATTTTACACTTCTCGCCCGCAGTTGCGGCAGATGCGGACCTTATTCTTCCCCTCTCCGCGCACGCCGTAGCGCACTCCCTTGCCGCACTTCTCGCAGTAGAGCGAGACCGTCGCACGGTATAAGGGGGCTGGCTTCTCCAGCACCTGGCCCTTGGCCCCTTGCTTGCGGGGCTTCTCGCGGCATTTTTTCATATTGACTCCCTCAACCACCAGCCGGCCGTCAGTCGCAAACACGGCGAGCACCTTGCCCTTCTCGCCGCGGTCCTTACCCGAGCGCACGATAACGGTATCCCCTTTTTTAATGGAAAGTGACATGGTATTACACAATTTCCGGCGCGAGCGAGGCGATCTTCTGATAGCCGAGCTCGGCAATCTCGCGCGGGATGGGGCCAAAGATGCGCCCGCCCTTGGGCTCCTTTTTGCCCTTTTCCAAAAGCACGACCGCATTCTCGTCAAAACGGATGTAGGTGCCGTCCCTGCGGCGCAGTGCGTCCCGCGTGCGCACGACGACTGCCTGGTGCACCTCCTTCTTCTTCACCGCCTTGCGCGGCTCGGCAGTCTGTACCGAGAGCACTAATATGTCGCCCACGCGAGCATAGCGGCGCTTAGAACCACCGAGTATTTTGAAAACGCGCCCGATTTTTGCGCCGGTGTTGTCTGCAATCGTAACGAGTGAGCGTGGCTGTAACATAGTAGTTTATCGGTAGAGCACTTCAAAATGCTTGTCCCGCGACAGGGGGCGGCAGGAACGGATGGAGACCGTCTCCCCCGTGTGGAAGCGCCCCTCGGGGTCGTGCGCCTTGTAGCGCTTACTGCGTGAGATAAACTTGCCATACTTGGGGTGCTTGACGTAGCGCTTCACCAAAACCACAACGGTCTGTGCCATTTTATCGGAGACAACTATCCCCGTGAGTGTTTTGCGTATTGCCGTGGTGGTAATCATAATCTTAGTGGGCAGCCTGCTGTTTGCCTTGCTGTTGCGGGGCAAGGCGGGAGAGCTCGGTGAGCGCCCGCGCCGTATCACGGCGCAACTCTCTGATTGCCTTGGTATTTTTACCACGACTGCCTGCAATGTCAAAGCGCATGGCTCGGAGTTCTTCGCGCCGCTTACCGACGAGTTCAATAAGCTCACTAGCCGCCTTCCCTTTGTAATTCTCTTTCTTCATACTTGGTACTTGTTACTTGACACGTATTACTTTATCCCTCGCGGCTCACAATGGCAGTCTTGACGGGTAATTTTGCTCCTGCTTTGCGTAGGGCCTCTTTGGACTCTGCGGCGGTAAGCCCGTCAATCTCAAAGAGCATTCTGCCCGGGCGAACATCAAACACATATCCTTGCGGGTCGCCCTTGCCCTTGCCCATGCCCACCTCCGCCGCCTTGGCCGTGTAGGGCCGGTCGGGGAAGATGCGAATCCAGATTTTGCCCGTCTTCTTGGTGAGACGCGTCATGGTCTTGCGAGCGCTCTCAATCTGATTGCTCTTGATGCGGGCCGAGCCCAGGGACTTGAGCCCGTGCGAGCCGAAGGCGAGCGTGGTGCCACGCGTCTCAACCCGTTGCTTGTTAGGATTAACTCTATCGGTTTGCCACTTCCTGAATTTTACTTTTTTGGGAAACATAGGAGTGTTTTTATGATTCAAATACCTCGCCGCGGTAAATCCAGACCTTGATGCCAATAACGCCGTAAGAGAGGTAGGCCTTCTCGCGGGCAAAGTCCACATCGGCACGCAGTGTGGTAAGCGGCACCTGACCTGCCTTGAAGGACTCGCGCCGGCCCATGTCGGCGCCGCCTAGGCGCCCCGAGAGGACCACCTTCACGCCCTGCACGCCCTTGGCGGCCATGGACTTTTCTATCGCCTGCTTGGCCACACGACGGAACGGGAGGCGCTTTTCCAGCCCCTCGGCAATCATGTAGCCCACAATGCCCGCGTGCGCCTCGGGATTTTTGACCTCGTCAATGTCTAATTTAAACTCGCGCGGGATAGCGGCGCCAATTGCGCGCAACCGCTCTTGGATGTCACTCTTGAGTTTGGTAGCGCCCTCGCCGCTCCTGCCGATAACCAGTCCCGGACGGGAAGTACGGACGGTAATGCGCAGAGACTCGGCGCCGCGCTCAATGTCTACGCCGTCTACATAATAGCCGCGCAGGCGCTTGGTGAGGTACTCACGCAGGAGCACGTCTGCCTTGAGGTACTCCTGGTACTTGCCGCGTGCGCCAAACCAGCGTGACTGCCAGTCGCGAATAATACCGAGTCGGTGGGCGTAGGGGTGGACACTATGCGTCATGGTGTGAATCTAAAACCACGCGGACGTGGCTCGTGTGCTTGTGGAGGGGGTAGCTGCGTCCGTGCGCACCCGGGCGCATGCGCTTGAGCACCACTCCCTTGTCCACGGCAATCTCCTTAATATATAAATCCTCCTTCTTTGCCTTGCCTGCCGAGACTGCATTGGCAATGGCGCTCTCGATGAGCTTTTTTACTGGCGCAGATGCGCGTTTAGGCAGGTGTGTGAGTGCGATAACTGCTTCTCCCACTTGCTTGCCCCGCACCAAATCGGCCACCAGGCGCACCTTGCGCGGAGACTGCCGATAATTTGAGAGTTTCGCCTTCATGTTATTATTTTTTACTCCGTAGTGATTCTTATCTACTTCGGGGCCTGTTCCTTGGCAGCCTTTGCGGCGGCAATTTCGGCCTCTTTCTTTTTCTCTTCCATCTCCTTCTGCATCTTGCCGCCGTGGCGCCTGAAGGTGCGCGTGGGAGAGAACTCGCCAAGACGGTGGCCTACCATATCTTCAGTGATCAACACCTCAATGTGTGCCCGGCCGTTGTGCACGCCAATGGTAAAGCCTACCATCTCGGGAGCTATTTGACTGGCCCGCGACCAGGTCCTGATCACAGGAGAATCCGCGGGGCGTTTGCCTTCTATCTTTTTTAAGAGTTTGGGGTCTATGTATGGACCCTTCTTGAGTGATCGCGCCATAAAAAAACGATAGCTCCTACGAGCCACGTTCCATACTACAGAAACGCCGTAACCCTGTCAACTAGGGCGTTTTCGCCTTGTCGGTAAATCAACAAAAAAGGCCTCGTGTAATTCAAGACGAGGCCCATAGCGATTCGCTAGATAGTTACGCTAGGATAAGAGCCTAAAAAGCGAGCGGGCATCAGTGACAATCCGCTGTACATGAAGTTTTCAAGGTCTTCATGGATTTCTGGGTCATCAATGTGGCCGCTGAATTCCAGGAGGAAATTGTATTCCCATGGTCTGTCGATAATGGGCAGCGGGTAGACACAGAGAAGATTCGGCGGAGCTTCTTTTATGTGATGGGTAATTGATGAACTCAACTTCATCCTTCTGACCGAAGAAATACTGTTCCGCAGCCATGTAACCGAAAGTCGTCTTGTCAGGTCCACAATCTGTATCCGGACTAAGATACCCTACTTTTTTTATCCATCGTCTAATCCTCCTTGAAAGAAAATGGTGCCAACTATGGGAATAATTGGCACCAAATTGCGATCGCCAGGATGAAATCAGAATCCGGCACAATTGTCCGGGTGGAACCCCATTTCAAACGCATAGCTGTTCGTCGGGGCATCCCATCTGACTTTCTTTAATTCATCTCGCTTTGGAGTAGCGTGAGCTGGTTTTATCTCCTTCAGCTCATCCTCCTTCACAACTTCAACTTCGGTTTCGACAGCTTTTTGTGGTTGCATACCAATCTCCTTTCTGATCGTGATCTTCTACACAAGAACTCTTAATATCAAAGGACTAAAGTGTCACCAACCTGATGATAGCGTACATCTCTGGTGTACCCCTTCTTCGCAGGGAGCTCTGGTTATAGGAAGTAAATTAGCACTCTAATTGCACCACTCACGTTCTCAGAAATATGCGGTGCGGACTTTTGAATCCGAGTCGCTTGCGTGGTCGATCGTTCAGCC
>MHTL01000017.1 GCA_001823095.1 Candidatus Vogelbacteria bacterium RIFOXYD1_FULL_51_18
ATGTGCCATATGCACCGAGTATGGGCGTCCGAAAGGGTGGTGCAATTAGGATGCAAACTTTGGTGCAATTAGGATGCGAATTCACTTGCTTGTGCTTGACTTTTTAGCGTCTACCTGCTATAATGTATATAAACTGTTCATTGGGCGCTTGGCGCCTAATCTTGACAATAGGAGGAGAAAAAAATGTTACTAGTTTTCCCATGGATATTGGTGCTCTCGCTGGCAGGAATTGGAACTACTGCAGGATGGTTTATACATCCGGCATTTCTCTTGTTCTTTGTGTACAGCCTCTACCTTTTTTTGAGCGGACTGACGCGTATCCCCGCTGACCCGCCTCACAAAGGTGTACTTACTATCTGGGGAAAGAAGACTTCATACATAATCGAGGAGGGAATCAAACTCTTTCTCCCGAGCTTCCCGTGGTGGATAGAAGCTATTGAAATCGAAATGACCAAACGCAATGTTACGATTACCATATCTGATGTCCCATGTAAACACATTTCCAGCGGAAAAATTAAAACAGAGGGTATGGTAAGCGCGACGGTCATTGTATCCTTTACATGGATGCCTGATGAAGACAGGCTTGGTAACTTCATTAAGATAAGGAAGGACGCTGGGATAGAGTCAATCCTTACTGAAAAAATTGGGGACGAGGTTCGACAGATGGGACGGGAGCATGATTGGCAGGGGCTTATTTTTGCTACAGATAAAATCAACTACACAATAATCCATAAGGTCACTGGTGATCCTATCAACGCATCAATGGATGAAAAAGCTATTGATGACTACCTGAAGAATCTCGCGCTGAACGGGAGCACCGACATTATTGATCTTGGAGTCAGAATTTTCCGCGTCAACGTTTCTAAGGTTGAAGTTGAGAAAAAGGTGAGAGATTCAGCTGATAAGCTTGCCGTCGAAGAACAAGAGAGGAGAGCCGAGGTCTTTGAGGTTGAGACTGAACTCGAACAAGCCGAGAAGCTCTACAAGAAATACGAAAAGACAGGAGAGAAAAAGACTATGGCAGAGTGCGTCCATGAAATCCGGATGCGCAAAGCGCAACGAGATGGCAAAGGAGTTACTACACTGGAGATTCCCGGCCTTAGAGAAGCTGCGAGCGCAGTGGCAACAATACTTAAAGGAGGTACACCCTAATGGCCTTACCCTCAATGGTATCCAAGAAGTGGATGTGGTGGATCGTGGGCATTACAGCGGCAGTGACTGTTATCTGGACCATCGCCAACTATGCGCCAAAATCATCCTTCAGGACAGGTGCGATAGCACAGCAGGAGAACAAATCTAAAGAGATATTTGGCCCCAAATCTGTGCTCAAGCTCACAGAAGGAAAGTGGGTTGGACCGATTGCCCGGCCAGAAGGATGGCATTGGTCACTGGATTATTGGCCAGAGAAAAAAATCAGAATACGGATTGAGCGTAGAGGTAAAATTATTGCGGAGTGCGACGGTGGAGAAGACTTATCGCAACAAGTTGTTACTCCAGCAGCTCGCGCTCATGATAACATCTTTGTGACCTCTCTGGACGGTGAGCAGGTGCTAACTCTCCAATGGGTAGATCGTTCCTAACTCTCCTCCTCTTGTCTTACTAAAAGGCCCATCCACAGTAGTGGAAGGGCCTTTCTTTATATTCACAATCAAGCGCACCCGACGGTGTTGCAGATAACGCGCATGATGCCGAAGACCGAGACCATGATGGCAAGACCGATAACGCCCCAGACCATATGCGCCTTCCCTCTCTGCACCCGCTCGGCATTATCCTTGGCGAGAAAGAGCTCCACCATCCCCCAGAGAAAGACGACAAGCGCCACTGCGATGAGTCCCCCAATGGCGGGATTGACAATATACTGGTTAATCCGGTCAAGCAGTGGTATTTCTATAGTCATCCGTATCTCTTTTACGGCACCGGCGGAGGAGTGACAACCTGTCCGGGATTGATGTTGAGCGTCTCAAGCACGATATTCACCAAACCCCAGATGCCTACGATGGCCGCAAAGATGATGATACCATAGACGATATTACTTCGCGCAGCTTTCTTATCATCATCACTGCCCTCGGCACGGAAGTACTGGATAAGGCCCCAGATAAAGAAGATGAGGCCAATGCCCATCAGGATCGGGACAAGGAGATCAAGCCATCGCCTCACATCACCAAGAAGGCTCTCCACGTCGTTCTGTGCGCTCACTACCACGGGAAGTGCCAGTACCAGACTGGGGATGAGCCACGCGGCAGTTTTTTGTAAGTTACGATTCATACACGTATACATTTTTAATTATTAATAATAATGGTATGACCTTTAATTAGTGCGTATCTGCGGAGTCGGGGGAGCTGAATTAACGTTAGTACTGCCTAAGACTGAATTCTGCACAATCTTCACCAGGCCCCACACTCCCGACATAACGGCAAGGGTGATGACCCCCCAGAGGATGGTCTGCCTGATTTCCGCCTGATTCTCCCCAGCCTTCGTTAAATATAATACCAGAGACCAGATAAAGAGCACAAGCGCAATTCCGAACAAGGCGGGGACAAGGAGCCCGAGGTAATAGGTAAGGCGGCTGATGAGTGAGGCAAAATCACTCACTTCACCCCCTTGCGCCGCCTGCTGGACAGGATAATTATTATTGCCATAAAGGTTCTCGTCCCCCCCTGCCTGCCCAAGCGCAAGAGACGGCATGACGAGCGCTACGAAGAGCGCGAGTACAACATATTTACGCATAGAAATAATTGATAATTGGTAATAGACCCTGACCTTTTAATTGCTCAACGGTGCCGGTGATTGCCGTTTTAATCACAAAGGCGCCCAGCATGATGGCCGCGCCGATGATGACGTAGAGGAAGGCTTGCTTGGCTGTTGTTATCTTAGCCACATCCCCGCGCGCGGTAACAAAGAGGAAGCCCGTATAGATAATCATAACGGTAATGACGGGAATCATAATCTGTATCACGATTCCCATAATTGCCGTAATGAGTTGGTCTACGGTGTCGAATTTAAGAGGGTTCTCTATTGAAAAACTTGTATCTGGGGGGGTAGTGATTGGGGCTTGTGCTGGAGGTGTAGTCATAGGTGGTTGCCCTGCGTCTTGTGCAAAGAGAGTAAGGGGTGTAAAAAACGCGACAAAGAGTAGAGTGAAAAGTAAAGCCTTCATGGTTTCAATTTAACGGATTACTCTTTAATAATACATCAAGAAGGGTGTCAATGACCAGCCAGGCGGCAAGGACCCAAAAGAAGCCGATGAGCACGTTCCATAGTATCTTTTTTGCTTCTTCCCGCGAGCCGGGTTTGTCCAAACTCGTAAGATACTTAAACCCTGCATACATGATGGCGAGCGTTGCCAGGGGCGTGGCAATGTAAAAGGCGAGGAACTTAATAACGTTTTGTGCAAGCACCGCCAAGTCTTTAAAAGTGCAGGGATTCTGCTCGCTCCCTCCGCAGGGGATAAGTTGGGTCTGCGCAAATACACTCAAAGGAAGAAGGACGAGAGAGAGAACGAGGAGGAGTGGAGTGATGCGGCGCATATTATCTTCTATTGAGGAGTATTGTAAGCTCCTGATGCGCGCGACTAACCGCGCTCGTTGTTTCCGCGCGCCCCACGATGGTGGACTGCACCATGGTGCCGAAGATGGTCTCGGTTGCCGCAGGATTCGGGTCCAGCCAGCCGCGCGCAATGAGCGCCGAGCGGTCAATCACACTGCGCAGCGGGTCTGTGGAGCGTGTATCAAGCGCGTCGCGTCGCGCGCTCGCTACGCTCAAGGTCTTGGCGAGCGCGCCGGAAAAATTCTTCCCCGTTATAATTCCCGCTGCGTTGAAGGCGGCGTGTTGACTGCGCGAGCGCGCGAGGACGGCAACGCCGTAGAGATTGCCGAAGGTGAGCGTCGGTCCCACTGCGCGCTGCGGCACCAGCGTCATGTCAAAGTTAAGGTGCGGATTTTTCTGCTTGAGCTCGGGGAGTTCGCTCGCAAAACCGAGGTAGCTCGCCAGCACCCCGGAGCTGAAGGCGTCTTTTGACTTGGGCAGAGCGCCCGACCAGGTGTAGGTCGTCTTGCCACGGTCTGCAAACTGGGTAAAGAAGTTGACGGAGAGAGCTGTGGCGCCTGCTGGCTTGCCGCTCTCTCCCAAGATACTCACATATTCTCCGTCAGCTGTGGCTCTCTGCGCCACAATGGCATTGCCTGACTGCAGGAGGAGGAGGGACATGATATCTTTTGCATGACTGACAGTGCTGAAGTCCCCGAGCGCAATGGCGCTCTTTTCAATCGTCCCGCGTGCATCTATTGCGGTGAGTGTGGAAAGAACCGAGGAACCGCTACCTGCGCTGAAAAACTGTTCCCACAGCTCCGGCGTGCGCGGGTATCCTGCGGCAGAGTAGGAGTCGCGGTTGACGTACATCACCAAAGGGTCAACGTAGAGCGGGAGCGCGATTGAGCCGGCGGCAATGCGGAAGAGATCCCCCTCTTCGACAAACGTATCTGCGTAGTCGCGCGCGGAGAGCGACTCATTGGGGAGCACCTGCACCTTGTCTGCATGGCGGTAGATGAGCGTGTGCGGCATGACGATGAGATCAGGCCCTTCTCCGCGCGCGAGTGCGTCAACAAGCCTAGCTTCAAACGATGCGGGGGCGATTTCAGTGTAATTGACGACAAGATTCGCGTTTGAGAGCGCTTTTTCATTCTGGAGCGCTGCCTTAAAAACCGCGCTCGGGATGCTCCCCCACATGCTCACCGTCCCGCCAGAAGAGGAATCGGGGCGGAAGCCCGGCAAGATGCCCGAGAAGATAAGCGCCGCAATGAGTATCAAAAAGATGAATACTCCAATGACTCCGACTTGAAAGAATGAGAGATTCTTCATACTCAAGGTTTGCGCATGATAATGCCCCAGTGCTGGGCGCCGGCGTTACATTCTTCCACAAGTTTAAATCCGGCTTCTATAAAAAGACTCTTCCCTTGTGTGGCGTTTACCACTGCCGCTGCAGACGGCCCCAAACCCCCAAACGAGCCGCTCCAGTCAATGACGAGCGCCGTGCCCCCCGGCTTGAGGATGCGGAGAGCTTCCTGTGCAATCGAGAGCTTATCTTCTGACTGGAAGAGGATATTGGAGATAATGACGGCGTCTATACTCGCCTCGGCAATGTGCGAGCCGCCAACGCGATTAAGATCGCCCCAGAACGCCTCAATATTAGAGAACCCTTGCTCAATCGCGGCCGAGGCAAGTGTATCCACAAGCTCCTTCTGCACTTCCACGGCATAGACCTTTCCTTCACGGCCAACAAGCGCCGCGGCGGCAAAGCTGTAGGCGCCGCTACCCGCGCCAAAGTCGGCAACGCGCGCGCCCGGCGCAATATCAAGTACCTTAAGATTCTCTTTTGGGTCCGCGAAGTTTGCCGCTACTGCAATCATTGTTACCAGTATACTAAAGGAAGGTGAGTGATGCCAATGAGTCTCCCTCGCGGAGCTTCATAATCCGTACACCCAAGGTCTGGCGCCTATGAACGGGGATTTCGCCTACGGCGGTGCGGATGACCTGGCCGTGTTTTGAAATGGCAACGAGTTCGGCATCGGCTTTGGCCACCACTCGTGAGATAATCAGGTTTCCTGTTTTTGCCGTGAGCTTCATGGTCTTGATGCCGGAGCCGCCGCGCTTCTGGATTTTGTAGTCACGGACCGGGGTGCGCTTACCGTAGCCCTTCTCGGAAAGCGAGAGGTACGCAACGTCCTCATCGCCTTTTTTTACAATATCGGCAGAGACCACCTCATCGCCGCTCTTGAGGAGCACTGCACGCACGCCTCCTGCGGCGCGTCCCATCTCCCGCGTATCCGCTTCCTTAAAGCGTATCGCCTGCCCTCGCGTGGTGGAAAGAATGACCGTATCACCCGCACCGACAAGGAGCGCCGAGTGCAGAAAGTCTCCCGCGGAGAGCTTGAGCGCAATGAGCCCGCTCCTGCGCACATCCTTGAAGCTCTCTGCGGAAACTTTTTTAATCACGCCCTTTGTAGTCACCATCACCAGAGAGAGTTTTGAAGTTTTAAGCTCCTTGGGGAAGGCGAGCACCGAAGTAATGCGCTCATCCCCGCTTAAGGGGAGGAAGTTCATAATGGACTTGCCCCGCGTCGCGCGGCGTCCTTCGGGAATCTCGTACATCTTAGTCTGGTAGGCCTTGCCACGGTCGGAGAAGAAGAGGAGGTCAGAGTGCGTGTTGGTGGTGAGAAAAATCGTTACAAAATCCTCCTCCTTGGTGTTGAGGTCAACAACCCCCACGCCGCCACGGCGCTGGGAGCGGTACTCGGAGGGATCGGTGCGCTTGACGTAGCCGCCCGAGGAGAGCGTAAGCATGCTCTCCTTCTCGGGCACCAGGTCCTCATCGCTGATTTCCGAGGCTCCATGGCGCACTATGGCGCTCCTGCGCGCATCTCCATACCTTTCCTTAATTTCCGCACATTCCTTCTTGACGACGACAAGGAGCTTCCGAGGGCTCGCGAGAAGTTCACGGAGCTCCTCAATGAGCTTTTGCGCCTCGGTGAGCTCGTCCTCAATCTTTTTGCGCTCCAGCCCCGCGAGCCGCGAGAGCTTCATTTCCAAAATTGCGTTAGCCTGCAGGGCAGAGAATGTGAAGCGGGCGCAAAGATTTGCATGCGCTTCGGCGGTATCCCTGGATTTTTTAATGAGCTGGATAATCTCGTCAATGCGGTCCAGCGCTTTTTTGAGCCCCAGGAGAATGTGTTCGCGCTCTTCGGCGCGCTTCAAGTCATGGCGTGTGCGCCTGGTCACAATCGTCTTGCGGTGCTCTAAAAAGTGCTGGAGCATCTCTCTAAGCGAGAGGAGCTCCGGCACGCCATCCACCAGCGCGAGCATGTTGTAGTGGAAGACGTTCTCCAGGTCAGTGTGCTTATAGAGCGCGTTGAGCACTTTCTGCGGGTTGACACCCGCCTTGAGCAAGACGACGATGCGGATGTCCTTGGTGGACTCGTCGCGGATGTCTCTAATCCCCTCAATCTTTTTCTCGTGCACGAGGTCGGCCATTTTGATAATCAGCTCGGCCTTATTGACTTGATAGGGCAGTGAGCTGATAACAATGTTGAAGTTCTCTCCACCTGCCTGCCGGCCAGACAGGCGCGCCTCGCCCTCCATAATCTCCGCGTGGCCGCGCGTCAGCACGCCACCCTTCCCCGTTGCATAGGCAGTATGGATGTCGCGCTCGTTGAAGACGAGTCCCCCGAGCGGGAAGTCGGGTCCTGTGACAAACTGGAGGAGTTCCTCCGTGCTCGCGTCCGGATTGTCGGAGAGGTGGATGAGCGCATCCATGAGCTCGGTGAGGTTATGCGGCGGGATTTTGGTTGCCATGCCGACTGCAATCCCCATGGAGCCGTTGAGAAGCAGATTGGGAATTGCGGAAGGGAAGACGGTCGGCTCCTTGTGCACACCGTCAAAGTTGGGAACAAAATCCACTGTCTCTTTTTCAATATCGCGGAGCATTTCGGCAGAGAGACGACTCATCTTTGCTTCCGTGTAGCGGTACGCGGCGGCAGAGTCCCCGTCAATGGAGCCAAAGTTTCCCTGCCCGGTCACCAGCGGGTAGCGGGATGAGAACTCCTGGGTAAGCTTTACCATTGCGTCGTAGACGGAGCTGTCGCCGTGCGGGTGGTACTTGCCGAGCACGTCCCCAACAATAGTTGCCGATTTTTTGAACTTTGCGGCGGCAGTAAGGCCCAGCCCATGCATGGAAAAAAGGATGCGCCGGTGCACTGGCTTAAGCCCATCGCGCACATCGGGGAGCGCCCGCGCAACAATCACGCTCATAGCATAGTCCAGATAGGAATCCTTCATCTCGGTGACGATGTTTGCCGGGATGATGGAAACTCGCTCGTTGTTTTTTTCTGTTTCTTTTGCCATAGGATTACTGCGCCATTTCCGCCGCGGCGGAGCCGAGAGCCGCTATATCATTGAAAAGTGTCCGTGCCCCAAGGGCAATACGCTTAAGATGCTCTCCTGGGCCACCATAGGCAGGCGCGGCTACAACACGGCTCTTCTCCTGCGACTGGAGAGATAATGCGTTGAGCGACTCGCGGAAGCTAATCCCCCAGAGCGCCACAATAATAAGCGTAAGGCAGATGGTAAGCGCCGCGGCAATGCGCTTACGCACCGGCTCGGGCTTGGAGCGCAAATTTTCTATAAATGTGGTTTTTGCGCTCATGCCGTTTTAAGCAGGATAATGGCCCCATTCCTCCCCTCAATGTCGCGCTTTTTGAAGGTAAACTTTTCAAGCGGGTCGGGAGAGACACCGGACTCTTTCAAAAAAGCACGGAGTTCATTACTTCCCTTCGCACCAGAAAGAGGGATGATTATTTTGGGCTCCAGCTGTTTGGCGAGCTTGTGGGCGTCTTTGGCGTTCAATCCTTCCACCTCGTCAAGATATACAAAAAGAACGTCCACGTCGCCGATGGACTCCAGCGCTTCTGGGGGGAGCTCCGCACGTATCACCATGCCGCTATGGCAGAAGGAAATATCGTCCCAGATGAGTGAGTAGAGCTCATTGGCAAAACCGCGGACGGTGATGCCGCCGACCTCATACTCACCGGGACCCTCAATAAGGAAGGGCTCCTGGCCGCTTTTGCGGATGAATGGGCCTTTTTTGCCGGGGGAGCCGAAGGCGACGGTCGTATCGCCTTGGCTCACTTTGCAGAACACCGCACCATGATAAGTGATAACCATGGGTCTATTATAGCGCAAAAAGCTTGCATTAGCCACCGATTTATATATACTGAAAAACCTATGGCTACAGAGTTCCAACAGGATACAGAAAATTCGTACCGGCTTATGGAAGCGCTAGTTAAGAACTGCCCTGCACTGCCCGAGCCAGGGGCGCTTATTGAGGGAACCGTCATCGGACGCGGAAAGATGGCGCTCTATGTAGATTTGGCGCCCTTCGGCACGGGCATCATCTTCGGGCGCGAGTACTTAAACGCACGCGATGTAATCAAGAAGACCAACCCGGGCGACAAAATCACGGCAAAAATCGTGGAAGCGGAAGGAGAGGACGGCTATATTGAGCTCTCTCTCAAGGAGGCAAAGCAGGCACAGTTCTGGGCCATTGCAGAGGAGGCCATCAAGAATAAAACCCTTTTTGAACTCTATGTCAAAGACGCAAACAAGGGCGGACTCATCCTGGAGTGGCAGGGGGTGGACGGCTTTATCCCCGCTTCCCAGCTCAAGTCCGAGCACTATCCGCGCATTGAGGACGGCGACAAGGAGAAGATTGTGGACGAATTGCGCAAGCTCATTGGCGAGAAGATATCGGTGGTGATGATTGGCGCCGACCCCAAGGAAAACAAGCTGATTTTTTCAGAAAAGGACACTGACGCAAAGAGTCGCGAAGAAATGGTCTCGCACTACCGCGTAGGCGACGTCGTGGACGGGGAAATTACCGGCGCGGTGGACTTTGGCGTATTTGTAAAAGTTGAAGAGGGGCTGGAAGGCCTCGTGCACATCTCGGAGATGGACTGGGCGCTGGTGGAAGACCCGCGTAAAATGTTTACTATCGGCGAGAAGGTGAAGGTAAAGGTAATAGACGTGAAAGAAGGCAAAATATCGCTCTCCATCAAGGCGCTTAAACCCAACCCCTGGGTTGACGCGGCGGAAAAATATAAGAAAGGGGATACGGTTAAGGGCGTGGTTATCCGCTTTAACAAGTACGGCGCGCTCGTCTCAATTGAGGAGGGCGTTGCCGGGCTCGTGCACATCTCCGAGTTTGGCAGCGAGGAGAAGCTCCGCGAAAAACTCTCGCTGGGGAAGAGCGCAAACTTCCGCATCAATATCTTTGAGCCCAAGGACCAGAAGCTCACACTCTCATTCATTGAGTTCGCCGCGCCTGTCTGACGATAGGCAGGGCGAATTGACACAACTGTGTGTTTGGTATATAAAAGGTGGTGGTTGAATTATGAAGGTTTAGGGAGTCCCAGATATCCGTCTGGGGCATTTTTTATTTGTTATACAAACTCATTGCCTTTTCGCGGCCTTCGGTGATGAGTGTGAGGAGCGCGTCCCCGACGCGTTTGGCTACTTTTTTGAGCGCATCTAATTCATCTTTTTTAAACTTTCCCAAAATATACTCCCCTACCGCATCCTCTCCGGAAGGTTTTTTTATCTTCCCCTTCGGCGTCGCCTTTGAGATGCCGGCACGCACGCGGACAAAGCCCTTCGTCTTCAATGCGCGGATGATTGACTCCACGCCCTTGTGCCCGCCGGAGCCGCGATTGAAGGAGAGCTTGCAGGAGCCCAGAGCCAAATCCAGATCGTCATGAATGACAATGAGCCGCTCCGCCTGCTTTACATTTTTTACCAAGGGCAGGAGCGCAGCGCCTGATTTGTTCATAAAAGTATTGGGGAGCACGAACTCCACGCGATCCTTCTCCGCCTTTCCGAACGCGCGGAGTGCTTTTAGCTTCTTATTTTCTTTCCACTCTGCACACTCAAAGCGCCTCGCGATGAGTTCCGTAATAATGCGCCCCGTATTGTGCCGCGTACCCGAGTATTCTTCTCCCGGATTTCCCAGTCCTGCGATGATAAAAGCCATAACGAGAGTATAGCATAAATTAAAATGTCCAACCTCCGATGTTGGACAAATTTAACTCGTTTAACTCTTCAGGAGAGAGCTTGGCTATACTTGAGCTGACATAATTTTTATAATCTTGCCCATTATCAAATTGACTCATAATAGGTTCTTGGCATAAAAGAGACGGCCATCGGCTTTTTGTAGCAATATAATCAGACAAACTTGACCATTGGTACAAGTGCTCCCTATCTTTCCACTTTTTGATTTCTCTTGGATTGCGATGTATATACGCAGATGTGTAGAGCAACTGATCATTTGTCTCAATGTGTACAGCACGAAAAGGCCCTTGAAATAAATGGCCTCTGCGTTCATGGCTTAAGTTAAAATAGCGTGTGTATGCATTTTCAATCCGTTGAAGATACCAAGAGATACCGTCATCTATTTCTTCACGTACTAATAGATGGAAATGATTTTTCATAATACAAAAGCAAACTAAACTCACAGTGCGTTCAGATGCGATGAGCTGTTCTTCCGCAACGTCTAAAAATTTCCCAGTTTTGATAAAGTCACTCACTTCTCGAGATGGGTGACTGTATGCTCGTGTAGATTGGAGAAATACGATAAGAAATAACAGTCGTGCATATTCTCGATCAGTACTAGCAATAAGCCGCCCATCCAAACCTCGATTACATAGATGGTAATATTCTCCTGGAGCAAACGTTATTTTCCGCGATGGCATACACTTAGCGTACATAAATACCCGTAAATGTCCAACATCCGATGTTGGACAAATAAGAGGATTTGCATACCGCTCATTTGTGTAGTACAATTTCACGGATGGACGAGAAAAAACAAGGATATTTTGAGATTATTAAGGAGACGGGGCGCTTTATTCTCATCACCCTCCTCGTGGTAGTGCCCTTCCGCTTCTTCATTGCCCAGCCCTTCATCGTCTCGGGCGACAGTATGGTTCCCACCTTCCACGACGGCGAGTACCTCATCGTTGACGAGCTTTCCTATTCCCTGCGAGATCCTCTGCGCGGAGAGGTTGTCATCTTCCGCTATCCTAATGACCGTTCAAAGTACTTTATCAAGCGCATCATCGGTTTGTCCGGCGAGACGGTGCTGGTGGAAAATGGCGTGCTTAAAATCGTCTCATCGGCAGGCACCAGCACGGTGCGCGAGCCGTACATACGCAGTCAGGAACTCATGGATATGTCTGTGAGACTGGGGAGTAATGAGTACTTTGTGATGGGAGACAACCGCAATGAGAGCTCCGACTCGCGCTATTGGGGTCCGGTTCCGCGCAAAGAGCTCATCGGCCGCGCTTTTGCGCGCCTGCTCCCCATCGCGCAAGCTGACGTGCTCCCGGGAAACTTTAGCCCTGCGCTCACCAGCAATTAAACCTATGACCTCTCACTCTCAAGGTAAAAGATCAAGCCGCAAGGAACCGCTCCTGCCTCCCAAGGGAACTCGCGACCTTGTGGGCAACGAATATTTAAACTACCAGGGCTTTGCCGAAAAAGCCGCGGAAATCGCCCTTTACTACGGCTTCAAGCCCGTTGAAACGCCAATCCTTGAGCATGAGGAAGTCTTCACGTCAGGATTAAGCTCCGCAACAGACATTGTGGGCAAGGAGATGTACACGCTTCGCACCAAGGGCAGCGACCGCCTGGCTCTGCGGCCCGAGGGCACCGCTCCTCTCGTGCGCGCATACTTAAGCGAAGGGATGCAAGCGCTCCCCCAGCCGGTGATGGCCTACTACTACGGGCCCTACTTCCGTCACGACAATCCCCAGCGCGGCAGGTACCGCGAATTCCGTCAGTTCGGCCTCGAGGTTATGGGAAGTCCCAAGAGCATCTACGACGCGCTCATCGTCCGCCTCTGTGTGACTATACTGGGGGAAGCGGGGATTAAAAACCCTTGTGTAGAGGTGAACAGTCTTGGCTGTAAGGAATGCCGTGAGGGCTACCGGCGCGAGCTCTCCTCTTACTATCGCAAACATGCAAAAGAAGTCTGCGCTGAATGCCGCGAACGGCTGAAGAGCAATCCCCTGCGCGTACTTGACTGCAAGAATCCCAAGTGTGCGCCAATCAAGGAGAGCGCGCCGGAATCAATTGCCTATCTCTGCACGGAGTGCAAAAAGCACTTTAAGGAATTTATGGAGTATCTGGACGAGATGGACGTCACCTACCGCATCAACGGTAGCCTCGTGCGCGGCTTGGACTATTACTCCCGGACGGTATTTGAAATCATCAGCGGCGACAGCGCGGAGGAGGGCGCGGAGTCGGGGTCGGCGCTTGCGCTCGGCGGCGGCGGGCGCTACGACTACCTCGCACGAGCGCTGGGGAGTAAGAAGGATGTTCCCGCTATGGGCGCGTCGCTCGGGGTGGACCGCATCCTCCTCTCCCCATCATACACGCCGCTTCACCCACGTATTATCAAAAAGCCAGAGATCTTTTTCATACAGCTTGGCTTTGACGCAAAACTCCGGAGCTTCCAAGTTACCGAGATCCTGCGCAAAGCGCGCATACCCATCGCACATTCTCTGGGTAAGGACAGCTTGGGCACCCAACTCGGCATTGCCGAAAAGATGGACGTCCCCTACTGCATCATCCTGGGGCAAAAAGAGGTCATTGACGGGACGGTCATTGTGCGCACCATGGCCAATCGCTCGCAGGATACGGTCAAATTGGAGAAGCTCCCCGAGTACTTGAAACATCTCAAGAGGTAGGGTATACTGTGGCCTCATGATTGGCGTAGAAGTAAAACGAGCGAGCGGCGAAACAAGCGTAAGTGTGATGCGTCGCTTTTCAAAGCGTATGCAGAGCGCGGGGATGGTGCGCCGCGCAAAGTCGCTCCGCTACCACAGCCGCAACCAGTCAGGCCTCGCACTCAAGAAGCGGGCTCTCAAGCGCATCACCCGCATCGCAGAAATTGAACGGCTGAAGAAGCTCGGCAAATGGAATGAGCCTGTCGGCAGGAAACCTCACTAGGCTCCCCGCGCCGCAAGAAGAGTTTGCGTCGGCGGCAGAGCAGGTCCTCGGGCGAGGGTACGAGCTCTCGCTTGTTTTTGTAGGGAATGAACGCATGCGCACCCTCAACCGCAGGTACCGCGGCAAAAACACCACAACAAATGTGCTCTCCTTCCCACTCTCAAAAACAAGCGGGGAAATTTTCATCAATCTCCGCGGGCTAGAGGGCTACTTGGTGCTCCGGCTCTTCATCCATGCACTCTTGCATTTGAAAGGATACGCACATGGTAGTAGAATGGAGCGCATAGAAACTAAGCTGTGCAAGACTTTTTCGCATGACTCGCAATATCGTGACGGGGATAGACGTGGGGACGCACACGGTGCGGGTTCTTGTTGGTGAATACCTCATCGGGCATCGCTACCCCAAAGTGCTCGCTGTTGTTGCAAAAGATTCGCGCGGACTGCGCCACGGCTATGTGGTCAACCTTGACGAGGTATCCGCTTCCGTAGGCGAAGCGCTCTCCGCGGCAGAGAATATGGCCAAACTCAAGCTCAAGCGGGCTTACCTTGCCATTGGCGGCGTAACCTTGGAATCGCGAACAGCTGACGCGAGCGTGGCAGTCTCCCGCGCCGATCAAGAGGTAACAGAGGTTGATGTCAAGCGCGTGCTGGAGCTCTGCGAGTCTTCCATTCCCGACCACGCAAACCGCACGGTCATCCAATCTTACCCGCTCGCTTTTAAGCTGGATGGAAAGAAGGTGCTTGGCCGGCCGACCGGGTTTAAGGGCGGGAAGCTTGAAGCCCGTTCCATCTTCATTACCTGCCTCACTCAGCACCTCAATGACCTGGAAAATGCAGTAATTGCAAACGGAATAGCGGTGGAGGACGTCATCCCCTCCCCCATCGCCGCGAGCATGGTGACACTTACCAAGGTACAGCGGATGGCTGGTTGCGTGCTTGCCAACATCGGCTCGGAGACCACGTCTATTGCCGTGTTTGAAGAGGGGATACCGCTCTCGGTGCGGGTCTTCCCCATCGGCTCGCGCGACATCACCAACGATATTGCGCTCGGACTCAAAATCTCGCTGGACGAGGCGGAGCGAATTAAGACCGGCATTGAAGACCCAGGAGTTACGCACAAGAAGCTTGACGAGATTATTGATGCGCGGCTCTCCGACATGTTTGAGTTAATTGAAGCACACCTCAAAAAGCTCGGCCGCAACGGCCTTTTGCCTGCAGGTATCGTGATGACCGGCGGAGGTTCCGGAGTGCCCGATATTGAGAGCTTGGCAAAGAAGGCCTTGCGTCTCCCCGCGCGACTGGGAAGTTTGGAGAATGGCACGATGCAAAAGATGCCGGGAGCGGACCCTGCTTGGGCCGTTGCGTATGGACTCGTCCTTGCGGTGAACATGAGCACAGGGGAGGAGTCCAGGGGCTCACAGATTATGGCAGGCACCAAGGCCCAAATCCTCAAGTGGTTCAGAGAGCTCTTGCCATAATGGAGGGTTTTGGTATTGTAGGGGGGTACTATAAACCCCAATGCCAAAAATAGACCCTGAAATTGAGACATTTGCGCGCATTAAGGTCATCGGCGTTGGCGGCTCCGGGACAAACGCTGTCAACCACATGATCAGCTCCCGCGTCCGCGGCGTGGAGTTTATTGCTATGAATACGGACGCCCAGGACCTGCACCACTCGGGCGCGCCGAAGAAAATTCATATCGGGAAGAATCTCACTCGCGGCCTCGGCACCGGCATGGACCCGGAAATTGGCCGCAAAGCGGCAGAAGAGAACATTGAAGAGATCCAGAATATCGTGAAGGGGGCCGACATGGTCTTTATCGCCTGCGGGCAGGGCGGCGGCACGGGAACTGGTGGCGCGCCGATTATCGCAAAGACCGCCAAGGGGCAGGGTTGCCTCACTGTTGCCGTGGTTACCAGACCATTCTTTTTTGAGGGCAGTCAGCGCCTCCTCATTGCCGAACGCGGGCTTGACGAACTTAAAAAGGAGGTTGATGCACTTATTATAATCCCCAACGACCGTCTGCTCTCCGCGATTGATAAGGAAACAAAGTTTGCCTCGGCCTTTGCCATGAGCGACGAGGTGCTCCGGCAGGCAGTGGAGGGCATCTCCGACCTCATTACGACGCCGGGCATCATCAATGTTGACTTTGCCGACATCAAATCAATCATGCAGAACGCTGGCTCTGCCCTGATGGGCATCGGCCGCGGCGTAGGGGAGAAGCGCGCGGAGCAAGCCGCCAAGGCCGCCATTAACTCACCGCTCTTGGACGTATCCATTCAGGGCGCCAAGGGGGTACTCTTCGCTATCGCGGGAGGCGAGGATATGACCATGTTTGAAATTCAGGACGCCGCCAAGGTAATTACCGAAAGCATTGACCAAAATGCCAAGGTGATTTTCGGCGCCATCCGTGACGACAAGCTCAAGAAGAACGAAATTAAGATTACCGTCATTGCGTCTGGCTTCCCGGAAAATCAAAAGAAGAAGAATTCGTACCAGACGGTGGAGATGAAGACGGGCGAGAAGGAGGAGCCCATGGTTAAAACAGTGCCAGAAAAAAAGAAGGAAGGAGAGGTTAAAGAAACACTCGAAGGTGTTGAGGATGGCGAAGACTGGTCATCCATCCCCGCTTTCCTTCGCAGGACAAAGAGCAAATAAGGTATACTGAAGTCATGTACGATCTCATCATCATCGGCGGCGGACCCGCCGGCGCCGCGGCGGCGGTCTATGCCGCACGTAAGCGCCTCAAGAGCGTCCTTATCATCAAAGAGTTTGGCGGACAGTCGGTGGTCTCTTCTGATATTCAAAACTGGATCGGCACGCCCTCCATCAGCGGCGCGGATTTTGCAAAGAGCCTTAAAGCTCATGTGTTTGCCGCGAAGGGCGAAGTGCTTGAAGTGAAAGAGGGAATGCAGGTAGAGCGCGTGGAACGTAGCGGCGACCATTTTATAGTGAGCGCTGGCGCGGAGAAATTTGAAACGCGCAGCGTCCTGGTTGCCACTGGCATGAGCCGCAAAAAACTTGAGGTCGCCGGCGCCGATACCTACGAGAACAAGGGGCTCACCTACTGCGCCTCCTGCGACGGCCCGCTCTTTGCAGATAAGGATGTGGTAGTGGTGGGCGGAGGTAACGCCGGCTTTGAGACGGCGCTCCAGCTCCTCGCCTATTGCAAGAGCGTCACCCTCCTGCACAATCATACGAATTACAAGGCGGATCCCGTTACGGTAGAGGGTGTGCTCAATGACCCAAGGATGCACGGAGCGCTGAACGCGCACATTAAAGAGATTAAGGGCGGACAATTTGTAACGTCAGTGGTCTATACCGATGGTGCGAGCGGGAAAGATATTGAAATTCCTGCCGAGGGCGTTTTTGCAGAGATTGGCCACTACCCATCAACTAATTTTGTGAAAGGGCTGGTGGAGCTCAATGAGTTTGGCAGTATCATTACTGACCCCCGCACCCAGCGCGCAAAAATAGAGGGTATTTGGGCCGCCGGCGACTGCACCGACGCGCCCTACCACCAAAACAACATCGCCGGCGGCGACGCCGTTAAAGCAGTTGAGGATCTCTACCTCTGGCTGAAGGGGGGGGTAAAAAACTGGTGGGCGATACAGGGCTCGAACCTGTGACCTCATCGACGTCAACGATGCGCTCTAGCCAACTGAGCTAATCGCCCATGACCCTACCGGGAATCGAACCCGGGTTCCCACCTTGAAAGAGTGGTGTCCTAACCGTTAGACGATAGGGCCTCTGGACATTTGCACTATATCATTCTTTGCTAAAACGACAAAAAAACGATAAGGTGGTACCTGGAAGGGTGGCTGAGTGGTCGAAGGCGCCGCACTCGAAATGCGGTGTGCGGGCAACCGTACCGTGGGTTCGAATCCCACCCCTTCCGTTTTTACGATCTGTCCAACATCGGAGGTTGGATAGATACTTGCTCCCCTATTTTTTGACAAGTGAGTGGAGAGTGAGGAGGTTTTTGAAGAGCATCGCGACGGTCAAAGGCCCTATGCCGCCCGGGACGGGCGTAAAGACGGAACATTTTTCCGCACAGGCGGGGTCGGCATCGCCGAGCACCTTACCGCCTGCTTCGCTCGCGCCGCAGTCAATGAGTACCACCCCCTCCTTGAGCATTGAAGATTTGATGAGATGCGGCGAGCCCGCGCCGGAGATGATGATGCCCGCGGCGCGAGCGTAGGGAACAAGGTCCTCCACCTCGTCGCCGATTACATCCACCGTCGTGCCGTTGCCCGAGAGCCACTCGGCAATCGGCGCCCCCACCAAGCGACCCCTGCCGATAACCAAGACGCGTTTATTCTTGAGCGTTACGCCGTGGGCAGTGAACACATGTTTAATCGCCTCCACCACCGGCGAGAGTATGAGATGTCCGCCAGCTGGCGGAGAGCAAAGCGCATCCACATCTTTTTCTTGCGGGATTGCCGCTAATACCGTCTCTGTGTCCAGATTCTCCGGGAGCGGGAGCTGGACAATGAGCCCGTCGCTTGCGCGCGCGCACTCCCGTATTGCGCTCTGCACATCCGCAAGCGGCACATCCGCAGGGAGGCGCGCTACTCTCACACCAATTCCCACCCGCTGGGCAAACTCGCGCTTCATCCGGATAAAGTTTTCTGACACAGGATTTTCACCCACTTGCACAATCCCGAGCAGAGGCGGCTTAAGCGCCTCGCGCACCTCGCCTGCAATGGACTCCTCAATCTCCTTGGCGAGTTTCCTGCCGCTTACAATCATGAGAGGATGTGCGCGATTCTCTGCGCGAGCGCGACCATATCCTCTTCCTTTTTTCCCCGCGTCGTTTCCGCCGCGGTGCCAATGCGGATGCCGGAAGGGTCCTGGGGACTCCGTGCGTCAAAGGGAATGGTATTTTTGTTCACAACAATCCCCTCCCGCTCCAGACGCTCGCTTGCCTCCTTGCCGCCGATTCCCTCTCCGCCCCGCCATGTGTCCACCAGTATCAAGTGTGTGTCGGTGCCGCCGGAAACCAAGCGCAGGTCATGCTTTTTGAGCTCATTGGCGAGCGTCCGGGCATTTTTCACCACCTGTCGCGAATACTTTTTAAAATTAGGTGTGTTTGCTTCCCTAAGCGCCACTGCTACCCCTGCAATCGTATTCATGTGAGGCCCGCCCTGCAAGCCGGGGAAGATGGCCTTATCAATTCGCTTGTAAAAATCAGTTCCATCTTTGCGAGTAAAGATGAGCGCCGCGCGCGGACCGCGGAGCGTCTTATGCATAGTGGTTGTTACTACGCTCACGTAAGGAAAAGGCGATGGGTAGACGCTACCGGCAATAAGTCCCGCAATGTGTGAGATATCTGCCATAAGCAAGGCGCCCCCCGCATTCGCGGCCCCGCGCATCTTCTTCCAATCAATAATGCGCGGATAGGCGGTGTAGCCGGCAACGAGGATGTCCGGCTTCTCCTTCCGCGCAATTTTTTTTATCGCGCTGTAATTGAGGAGTTCGCTCTTTGGGTCCAACGTGTATGGAACCGGTGTCCAGAGCCGCCCCGTTGCCGAGACCTTGTGTCCGTGTGTAAGATGCCCGCCATGGGAGAGCTCAAGACCCATAATTTTTCCAAATGGAGCCATCAGTGCGTAGTATACTGCCAGATTTGCGGGTGAGCCGGAGAGGGGCTGGACATTGACGTGCCACTCATCGGGAGAGAGCTTGAAGAGCTTAAGCGCGCGCGCTTGTGTGAGGCGCTCCAGTTCATCCACCACCTCATTGCCGCCATAATAGCGCGCGCCGGGATACCCTTCCGCATACTTGTTGGTAAACTCCGAGGCAAGCGCCTCGCGCACATCACGAGAAGTATAATTCTCTGACGCAATGAGATTGACCACGCGCTTCTGCCGCGCGCGCTCTTTTTGTGTCAGTTTTCTTACTTCTGTATCTTTCATACCAGTGTTGTAGCCTTAAGTCCCCTTTTGGAGCAAGAGTATTTTAAAGGTTTTAAGCACGATCTTGAGGTCAAGCCAGAGCGAGCGGTTTTTGAGATAGTAGAGGTCATAGGAGAGTTTGTCGCGTGTTGCCTCAAGTGCGGGAGAGAAGTGCGGGTGATTCTCATGGTAAATCTGCGCCCAACCCGAGAGGCCTGGGGCAAGCATGTGCCGCGCGTCATAGTAGGGGATGTCACGCCGGTAGAGCTCAACATAGCGCGGTAGCTCCGGGCGCGGACCAATGAGCGCGAGGTCCCCGCGAATAACGCTCGCAAGCTGGGGAATCTCATCAATGCGCATCTTGCGCAACCACCTCCCCACACGGGTAACGACAGCTCCGTCACGCATGGAGCGGAACTTGCGTATGGTAAAAACGCGCCCTCGCTTCCCTACTCGAGTCTGGTCAATAAAGACGGGGCCCCCGTCGTCAAGCTTGATGGAGAGGGAGACGAGCGGCAGGAGCGGGAGCGTAATCAGCCATGCGATACTTGCAACAATAATGTCTATAAGACGCTTGATGCCGTCGTAAATCTGCTTGGGACTCCCCGTGATGTGCTTCAGGAACCAGCGCTCGTCAACATAGGAGAGCGGCACGCGGTCAAAAATTTCCTCATAGAACTCGGCAATGTCTATAAAGCGCACCCCCGCGAGCAAGAGCTCGTAAAAGTTGGCGAGCCGTCCTTCGCGCTCGGTATCGGAAAGGTCAAGGATGACCCAGGAGATTTTGTGCGCTTTTGGCGAAGCAAGCGCTGAAGGGTCCGCAACATCGACGGCATACTTGGCGTTCTGCGCAAGTTCCCTTTTAAGCTCCTCTGCTTCTGCCGTTTCGCTTAAAATAACCACCGATTCATGCCGCCCTCGCGGAATCAATTCTGAAAGGAAGCGGCGCCAGATATAGATGAGCGCAGTAGAAAAAATGAGGTTGATAAAAAGTATCGTCTTCGGCGCAATGATGAAAAAAGGTATAAAATAAAAGAAGAGAACTGCAATGATGCTGTTGACGACCTGTACGCGCGCAATCTCTCCCGAGAGACGCGAGCGGGTAACCAGCGTCTGCTTGCCATAGAGGTCAAAAATGTAAAAGACGAGGAGCCAGATGGCGATGATGATGGAGAAAGGAGCGCTGTGTTCCAACATCTGCTCTACGCCGGGCGCCGAAAGGTTGCGCAGAAAGAGCGCAAGATAGAGCGCACAGCCAAAGGCAATGATGTCACCAAAAAACAGTAGCAGGGCTTCTCTGCGGAATCTGACAAGCATCTATGTATAATACCACAGATTCTGCAACTATGCTATACTCACGAGCGTGACTATGCCTATAGCAAAACGGGTGCTTTTCATTGTTACCAAGGGCAGTTGGGGTGGAGCCCAACGCTACGTATTTGACGTTGCCACAGGGCTCGCCGCCCGCAACTACGAGGTCTCGGTTGCCGCGGGCGGGGGAAGTGAACTTCTCTCTGCGCTCTCAAAAGAAGGGGTGAGGACCGTCAAGCTCGTTTATATGGAGCGCGACTTTGCGCGCAGGGGAGAATGGAGAGCGTTCCGCGAGCTTTTTAAAATAATCCGCGCACAGAAGCCGGACATCCTCCACCTCAACAGCTCAAAGGCAGGGCTCCTCGGCGCGCTCGCGGGGCGGCTCCTGCGGGTCCCGCGGATTGTGTTCACTGCCCACGGCTGGGCATCAGAGGAATCGCGCCCTCTGAAGGAGCGCGCACTCTTCCTTACTCTCCACTGGCTCACGGTGCTCCTTTCACACTGCACCATTGCCGTCTCTAAACATACACGGCGGCACCTCAAGTGGTTCCCCTTTGCTTCCCGCAAGATGATAACGGTACACAACGGAATCAGCATTGGGGCAAAGCTCTCACGCGCCGCAAGCTGGGAACTCCTCATCAAGCGCATCTCTGTGCTCGCCGCGCACTATACCAGCTATCGCATTGTGAGTATTGCCGAGCTCCATCCTAATAAGGGGCTAGATGTGGCGCTTGAAGGATTAGCGGCGCTTGGCTCCGTACCCTGGGTGTGGGTCATCATGGGCGAGGGAGAGCTGCGACAAGAGCTTGAGAGGCGCATACAAGAGTGCGGGCTCCATGGGCGAGTCATTTTGGCTGGCCGCGTGCCGCGAGCGGCGCAGTACCTGCCGGCCTTTGACCTCTTTCTCCTCCCCTCGCGCAAGGAGGGGCTCCCCTACGTGCTCTTAGAAGCGGGCGCGGTGGAGCTTCCTGTGCTTGCCACCTCGGTCGGAGGAATTCCGGAGCTGATACGGAGCATGAAGGACGGTATCTTGATTGACCCGGAGGTCCCGGAGGCCGTTACGGGGGCCGTGCGCATCATGGCCGCCGACCCTCAAAAATGCAAGCAATTCGGGGCCAGATTGAAGGAGCGGGTTGGAGAGGCCTTTTCCACAGAAATAATGCTTGAGGGTGTGATACATGCCTACGAGGGAGTATAATGAGGGCATGGCAGACGTTCAGTTTGAAGAAGGCAATGTCTCGAGCGATGGCGGTGGTGGAGAGACGGGCGAAGCAAGGGGTATGGTTGGCTGGCTCATCCGCCTCTCCGGCGGCAGATTCACCCCCACGACAGCAAACATCATCTTGGCCTGTTTTGGTGTGGCGATGATACTCCTCTCCATCATCATCGTGTGGCGGCTATAAAAGTGGATAACAGGGGTGACACAAAAAAATGGTGGCGTATAATGGGTTTTATGATACATCGCAGGGGGGGGTTTACCCTCATTGAACTCCTCGTCGTCATCGGTATTATCGGCATCCTCTCATCCATTGTGTTGGTGAGTGTAAACGATGCTCGTAAAAAAGCGCGGGATGCGAAAAGGCTTCAGGAAGTAAAGCAGATAATGAATGCGTTGGAGTTGTTTTATTCTGATAATAACCACTACCCTTATCCAATTACAGAAGGTAGCTGGATGTACTCAAGTCAATCTGCTGGTGATTGGCCTACTGCATTTAAAACGGATCTTTCAAAATATATGCCAACAATTCCCAAAGACCCCCTTAATATATACAGTGGTGATTGGGCGACACGCTACACCTATAATTATTATAGTAACCGTGATTCTGCCAGCTCGATTTGCCCATCCGGGAGATGCTACTTCATAATATTTCAATTGGAAAAAGGACCAAATCCATATGAGCTCACCGACGGTGTTAAGAGATGTAATGGTTCTTTATGGGAGATGAGTGATTTTTATTCAAATTATGTCTCTTGGGGAATGTCCTGCAAATAATCATCTCACACCCCACAAACCATTTTAACGGAAGACAGGAGTCTCACTTCCATCGTTAAGCCATTATTTACACCCCCACAAATTCATTTTGCATATCGTCGCGGTGGGAGGCACGCGTAGTCGCGCTTTTTTATTTCCCCTTATTTGATGGAAGTCTCACTTCCATCATTAAGCCATATATCCACAATTAGCCATTGCCTAAAGTCTTTTCCATGACGATAATGGTGTCGTGACAGATACAATATTCCATATCTATAACAGAGGGGTTGAGAAAAGAGCTGTTTTTTTAGATGGCGCTGATTGGATGCGTTTTACTACATCCCTCGTCGTCTTCAACTCAAAAGATGCCACCGATCCAAATGCTCACCGTTTGATGGAAGTCTCACTTCCATCGTTAAGGCCTAAAAAGGATAAACAGCTTGTAGAACTCATGGCATATTGCCTTATGCCAAATCACTATCATCTTATGCTACGACCCCAAATCGAGCATGGGCTTACGGAGTTTATGAGGAAACTCGGCACCGGTTACACCAACTATTTTAACCTCAAATACAATCGTGTTGGCGCTCTCTTTCAAGGGAAATTCAAGTCAAGATTTGTTGAAACAGACGCTCATTTTAACTGGCTCCCCCACTATATTCATTGCAACCCGTTTGATGGAAGTGAGACTTCCATCACCGCATATCCATGGTCTAGTTACCAAGAATACGCTCACAAAAATATGCCAGAACAAAAACATATAAACATCATTGATCCATCATTTCTTTCTGCATGGTTTGAGACTCCTGAACAATTTTGCCAAGAAACAGCAAACTGGCTCATGCAAGAAAGGGAAGAATCGATGCATCACGAATTATCCCTTGATTGATGGAAGTCTCACTTCCATCGTTAAGCCATTTTAGACTCCCACAAATTCATTTTGCATATCGTCGCGGTGGAAGGTGCGGATGGAGCGGCGGTGGCTCATGAGGATGCCGAGCGCAATGAACTCCATCAAGAGGTGCGAGCCGCCGTAGCTCATGAACGGCAACGGCAGGCCCGTCACGGGCAACATACCGATATTCATACCCACATGGATACTAAAGTGGCTCATGAGCATGATGGCCACCCCGAGCCCGTAGAGTGACTCAAAGTTTGAGGCGCCCTGCCGCGCGGTAACTAGAATCCGCCAAAACACAATCCCATAGAGGAGAAAGAGAATGAGCACGCCGACAAAACCCCACTCCTCCGCAAACGCGGCAAAGATAAAGTCCGTTTGATACTCGGGGAGGAACTTAAGCCGCGACTGGGTGCCGAGGCCTACCCCCTTGCCTACCAATTGGCCCGATCCAACCGCAACCATGCTCTGGTAGACGTTATAGCCGGAGCCGTGAATGTCGGAGAGAGGGTTGAGAAAGGTTTCAATGCGCGTCTTCTGGTAGTCCTCCAGCACCGTGGTCCAGGCAATAACAAAGGCGAGTGCGCCGATGGCAATAACAGTAATGAGGTGCCGCTTATTGATGCCGGAGAGCGTTACCATTCCAAGCCAGATGAGGAAGATGATCACCGCCGAGCCAAAGTCCGGCTGGAGAAAGACGAGCACAAAGATGATAAATGCGTAGAGTCCGGAGACGAGGATGTGCCGCATGTTTGCAATTTCAATGTGCCTGCGGGAGAAATACTTGGCAAGAACCACAATCAGCACGAGTTTGGCAAAGTCCGCCGGCTGGAGCGAGACGCCGCCGATGGAGAGCCAGCTCTGCACCCCGCGCACCGAACGGGCAAGACCAAAGAGAGCCGCAAGGATTGCCACCATGCCCACAAAGAGCGCCACGAGCACGCCGCTACGCTTGAGGAAGCTCCAGTCCATAGCGCTGACAAGAAAGAAGGCCGCTACGGAAACGAGCGCCCAGATAAGCTGGCGCAGAAAAAAGTAGTCTCCCCCGCTCCCAAAGGACTCCATGGTTACGAGTCCAGCGCCAAGAACAGGGATGAGCGCCCCGAAGAGCACCCAGTCAATGCGCACCCGTCCTAAAAACTGGGTAACGGTCACGGCGCCGGCGCCTCTTCCCACACGCTCACCCGCGATTGCATATCTATCCGCGCAGGCTCAACCGCAAAGGGCGCCGGCCAGGTAAAAGAGAGCGGCGCGCGGCCGTCCTTGCCGATTGACTTCACGAGTGTCGCGCTTGCGCCGTACGCAATCCCCTCCTCGTCATAGAGCACCACAATGGCGCGCGCGTCGCGCAGGGTCTCAAGCGTGCCGTTGACGAGTTCCGCCGTAGCGAGCGGGGTCGGCTCGTTGCGATAGTTCTTGCCGATAATGGAGAGCTTAGGGAGCCTCCCCTCAAAGCGCACCCACTTGCGCGGCTCTCCCAGTGTAATAATGGCGCGGACCGGGATACGAGCGCCGGCGGAAATAAGACTTTCAAAAATGTAAAAGGACTCGTTTGGATTGACGAAGGTAGACTGGGTCCTCCTGGTGATGGAGAGATTCTCGGAGTCAAAAAGCTCAAAAGTGTAAGGGAGTAGGGCGGCGCCAATAGTCTCGTTGGGATTACTGACCCGCGCGACCACGTCATAGAGTCCTCCGGCAATCGGGAATACTCGCGCCCATTCTACAACAAGCGGACGGGGTTCCTGGGCGCATACGGCCGCGCAAGGACCGCCACAGTCGATGGCAAGCTCGCCCTGGTTTTGCAGTCCGTCAGAGCAGGAAGGAGCCGGCTGGTAGTTTATATACACAAGAGCGGCAATGCCAAGAGCCGCAAACGCGGCAATGCCAAGAATTATGGTTTGACGTCTCCTTGCCCACGGGTCCATATGCAGGTAGTATAACAGATTTCCCCCTCGGTACTTTGTTCTGGCGGCTACCTACTTTCCCCTTGCGAGTATCATCGGCGCCAGAGGGCTTAACTGCCGGGTTCGGAATGGAGCCGGGTGTGACCCCTCCGCCAAACCACCAGAACAAAATATCGATGAGTAAATGATGTAGAGATTTCCTAACAGGATCCGGCGTCGATGGATTAGTACTCCTCGGCTGAACACATTACTGTGCGTACACCTAGAGCCTATCAACGTGGTCATCTCCCACGGATCTATAACGATACCTTATCTTGAAGTTGGCTTCCCTCTTAGATGCTTTCAGAGGTTATCCATTCCCGACATAGCTACTCTGCGGTGCCCCGGGCGGGACAGCAGATAGACCAGCGGTCGGTTCACTCCGGTCCTCTCGTACTGGGAGCAAATCTTCTCAAGTATCAACGCCTGCAGCAGATAGGAGACCAACCTGTCTCACGCATGTTCCCGCACATTACTGTGCGCATTGGACCATCTCTTCTTCCTTTTAAGGAGGGCTGACGTATGGCCTCTACAGGATTGACAATCCCTCGGTATTGCCCAGCATGGGGTTTTACCGAAAAGTCAGCAGTGTTCGCAATAATTACTTATTGCGACCGCCGTGATGCGATTGGTTCTATCATCTATTTCATAGACGAAAAGATAAAAACTTTCTCCTCAAAGGGGCTCAAACTGTCCAAAAGACAATTATCTTGATCATCTTCTGAACGGTTTGAACCCAGCTCGCGTATCTTTTTAATTGGCGAACAGCCAAACCCTTGGGACCTTCTCCAGCCCCAGGATAAGATGAGCCGACATCGAGGTGCCGAACACCGCCGTCGATATGAACTCTTGGGCGGTACCAGCCTGTTATCCCCAGGGTAGCTTTTATCCGTTAATCTCGGGCCGCGTCTAACACGTACCCTCGGTTCACTATGCTCCGCTTTCGCGCCTGCGCGGCATGTACGCCTTGCAGTCAAGCCAGCTTGTGCCATTACACTATCGGCACGGTTTCCATTCGCGCCTAGCTGACCTTAATAGACTCCTCCGTTACTCTTTAGGAGGAATTCGCCCCAAACAAACTGCCCACCAGATACTGTTTCCGACCGTTTTTGCCGGTCAGGTTAGATCGTACAATCGTGCAGAGTGGTATTTCACTGACGACTCCATGCCATCCGAGAACGGCACTTCAAAGTCTCCCACCTATGCTACGCAGTAAGACCGTACGCTCAATACCAAGTTGCAGTAAAGCTCCTGGGGTCTTTTCGTCTAGCTGCAGGTAGAGGGCATCTTCACCCCCACTGTATTTTCACCGAGCTACTCCTCGAGACAGTTCCCCAGTCGTTACGCCATTCGTGCGCGTCTGAACTTCATTTTTTACTTCCCCGCATTACTGCGGGCATTAGACTATATCTTCATCTCAAGAGAATCTAGTAACGTGTTCAGCGAACGTTTTCGTTTGCCTGAACCGTTCATTGAGTACGCATTTTTCATAATGGTACGCAATGTACTCTTTTTTCTATGTTCTAGCTTTTGTATTTTCCCGCAGATCTCTGCAAACTGCAGAAAATCTTTTTGTTTTGCTGATTTGAGAGGAAAGCGTGCAAAATGAGGGATGACTTTTTTTATGAGATCATCCAATTTTCTCACTTCATACTTGAGGGTTCGGTCACCCCAGTCACGGCGTATATGGCCGCAACCGAGGCACTCGTGCATCAAGTCCAATACTTCGCGTCGATCATAATTCTGACCAACACAAAAACTTGGTTTTACTTCCCACCCAACAAGAAGCTTCGGCCGTTTTGAAAACGATACCGAAAAGCATCCTTCACCATCAACATAACCGGAAAGATAATTCGCTAAATCTCTCTTGAGAGCCGGCGTGTTATAGCCCTTCATATAATTTTCATTATACTACCCAGGCTATCCATGCGCCACTAACTAGTGGCGCATGAGTCGTTACGGGGTCAATCCACCTGCGGCGGACGACTTCCCACGGTATTACCCATTCGTCAATTTGGCGGATTAGGGCTTCACCGTTATAAGCCGGATTTTTATCCGATGTCGCCACCGGATCTGGCAATCCAGTTACCAGACAAGGAATTTCGCTAGGACATTCCACGCATATCGCTATGCGAGTCCGAACTCTATCTTTCCGTCTTTCCGCAAGACGGATCTGACGTTTGGTTTCTGAGGATTCTCCCAAAATCTTTTACTACATCCTGTTTTTCGTATTTCCGCTTCCTACCTTTTCCCTCATTGAGTTTTTCTCGCAACTCGACAATTCTCATAAATCCCTTGAGGGCCAGATGCTCTCCGGAATACATGATAGCCGCAATTTGCTTGAATAATGTGAAGGTTTTGGTTTTAGATTCGGATTGAAAAGGGAACCGTTCAAAAAACGGAAATACCTTTTCTACGATTTCGACGTAATTTGTCACGACAAAGTAATGGACCCCATCACTTCGCTTTTGCAACCTGCCACACTGCAAATGTTTTTGCAGAAGCAGAAGATTGGTTACATCTCGTTGAGCTACGTTGAACGTAAGCACTACCTGCCACTTAAGTCTGTGATCCGGTCTTTGACGAAGAGAAACATTGAAGCTCCCTTCACCATCACTAAATCCAGACAGATACCATCCGATATGTGGCGGTGTGTTCATGCGTCCAATTATAGCACAGATTTTGTGAGTCTTTCCTGCTGATTGTCCGCACTTCAGAATTGTTACTTGCCCTAAAATCTAAACACGGGCTCGTATCTGAAGATACTCGGGGTTACCAGCATATAGTCAGATATTTATGGACATCCGCTCTCGCGGATAGGCAGCATATTTGTGGCTCACAGTGCAAATAGTCCTAGTCCTTTCGCACTCCTCCCTTGAGAAGTGCGAAACCTTAGGACGATTTGCCTATGTTAATCTACGTGCAAAAACAGTAGCTACACGTAATTCTCTATGTCGCCATAGAGGCCGGACTATATCATCTCGCTTGTCCCAATTAAGAGAGGCGAGTTTGGCGTGTAGTCTCTGAGGGTTCTCATTTCCATGAGTCTTCCCTGCTGATTATCTGCATCGTTTGAAGATTGTTACCTTTCGGTACTTCAACATGCGCAGAGTTTCCAGCATATAGCCAAATTTTATAACTACAATCATTCATAGTTATCGCCGACATTCACCAGGGCTTACACAGTACAGCCAACCGTCCGAAGACGGAGAACCAACCGTGTTTGACCTTCTGGCATTGGTCAGGCGTCACCCCCTATACATCCTCTTACGAGTTCGCAGGGAGCTGTGTTTTTGATAAACAGTCGCCAGGGATTCTTTCGCTGCGACCCTGCCACTGCAAAGCATTGGCCGCGGAAAACGCCGAACGAACGCGGAACGACGCGGAAAAAATTCATACGAATTCTTTCAGCGACTGTCTGCGTCAAGTCTGCGATATTCTGCGGTCAGTGCTTTGCACTGACAGGGCGGGCCTTATTGCTAACGTACGGCCGCTTTTTTGCCGAGTTCCTTGAGGAGCACTCACTCGTTCGCCTTGGTCTTCTCGACCTGACTACCTGTGTCGGTTTGCGGTACGGTCTCACAGCAGTGAACCTTAGAAGCTTTTCTCGGAAGGCTCGTCTGGGCAATTTCCTCCGCCGAAGCGGAGCATTTCCCCTCCATCGGTGCTTGAATTGAATCAGCGCTCCGGATTTTCCTAGAGCACGCGCCTACCGGCAGGGACGCAAATCCAATAATGCGCTACCCGTTATGTCCTCCGTCACTCCATCGAACTGCTGCGAGGTCACGGAATATTAACCGTGTGCCCATCGGGTGCGGCTCTCGCCATCCCCTTAGGACCGACTAACCCTTAGCTGATCACCATCGCCAAGGAAACCTTAGTCTTTCGGCGTCCACGGATCTCACGTGGATTGCGGTTACTTGTGCCAACATTCTTCCTTCTCACTGCTCCACAGCGCGTCACCGCGGCAGCTTCATTGCAAGTAAGAATACTCTCCTACCATGCCACTGCAAAGCACTGGCCGCGGACGAACGCGGAACGAACGCGGAACGACGCGGAAAAAATTCATACGAATTCCTTCAGCGACTGTCTGCGTCACGTCTGCGATATTCTGCGGTCAGTGCTTTGCACTGACATCCTCACCTTCGGTACTACGCTTAGCCCCGATTATCTTCGGCGCAAAATCTCTTAATGAGTGAGCTGTTACGCTTTCTTTAAAGGGTGGCTGCTTCTAAGCCAACCTCCTCATTATCAGAGAAATCTCACCTCCTTGAGTGCACTGAGCGTAAATTTAGGGACCTTAGATGGAGGTCTGGGCTGTTCCCCTTTCGACCAACGGACCTTAGCGCCCGTAGTCTAACTGCTTGGCAGTGGCTCTTGGTATTCGGAGTTTGATAGGATTGACGAGATTGCTCCCTATTCAATCCTTCCAGTGCTCTACCCCCAAGAGGTACACCAAACGCTAGCCCGAAAGCTATTTCGGAGAGAACCAGCTATTACCAGGTTCGATTAGCTTTTCACTCCTTACCACAAGTCATCCGATAGTGTTGCACCGCTAAACGGTTCGGGCCTCCCCCCGCCTTTCGACGGGGTTCACCCTGCTCATGGTAAGCTCACCTGGCTTCGGGTCTTATGGGTACTACGTGTCTCGCCGAGGGCGAGACCGCCGAACTACGCCGACGGAACGCAGAACGACGCGGAAAAGATTTCTCAATTCCGCGATTTTCTGCGTCAAGTCTGCGAGTTTCTGCGATCTTGTCCCCAACAAGATAGCGCGCTGTTCACACTCGGTTTCCCTGTAGCTCCGGCCCGTAAGGCCTTAGCTTGCAGCACTCATAAACTCGTTGGCTCATTCTTCAATAGGCACGCCATCATCCCGCCCTCTTTCCCAACGAATAGACAACCGTAATCAATACAAGTTACAACGCTCGTAATGACCACAGTGATATATTCACGGGGATAGAGGGCGGGACTCTGACTCCTTGTAAGCATATGGTTTCAGGAACTATTTCAACGCCCTTACCGGGCTGCTTTTCACCTTTCCCTCACGGTACTTGTTCACTATCGATCTCAAAACGTATTTAGCCTTGGCAGTTAGTACTGCCGGATTCCCCCAGGCTAATCATGTCCCGGGGTACTCAAGAATAATGCAGAGTGTGTGCGCACTTTCACCTACAGGGCTATTACCTTCTCTGGCTCCGCGTTCCAGCGGATTCAATTAGCCTGCACAGCTACCCTTCATCCGCCTTGCGGCGGATGATGCACTACCTTACAACCCCCTAGTCACACCTCACTACACTCGTTGTGCCTCGCGGACTTACGCAGACTTGACGCGGACTTACGCAAAAAAAATGCAAATGCATCCATTCTGCGACCTTCTGCGTTTATTCAGCGTTGTTCTGCGGGTTGCACCGAATGTAATGAGGTGCGACCAAGGTTTGGGCTCCTCCCTTTTCGCTCGCCGCTACTTGGGGAATGTCTATTGATTTCTTTTCCTCCGGGTACTGAGATGTTTCACTTCCCCGGGTATGCTGCCATGCTCTGCACTGGCCGTGGAAAACGCGGAACGAACGCGGAACGACGCGGAAAAAATTCATACGAATTCCTTCAGCGACTGTCTGCGTCAAGTCTGCGATATTCTGCGGCCGATGCAAAGCACGGCATGCCGTGGTTTGCACGGCAGGGTTTCCCCATTCGGAGATCTCCGGATCAAAGGTTGCTTGGCACCTCCCCGGAGCGTATCGCCGCCATACTGCGTCCTTCATCGCCGTTTTGAGTCTAGGCATCCGCCATATGCTCTTAAACCGCCATTTCCTATTAGGAAATCTTTACATCATTTTATCTCTTTTTACAGATATTTACCTGCTATTCAGTTTTCAAAGTGCGTGTCTTTGGGATTTAAAAAACCGCTTCTCCAAGCGGCAGTATGAGCGCGAAACATTCCTAGCTCATCGCCGTTTGAATATTGGTTGATATCCGGTAGACATTAAGGCCATTATATACTAATGAAAAACGGTGTCAATCCACCCGAAGCGGAGACACCGTTTTTCAAAATATGCCTTATCTATCCGCAGAGGCGGACTATTTTCTGCCGTCTAATTCGTCACTGACGCGGCCGAGAACCCCCGCGGCCCAATCACGTCCGCCGAGGCCAAATGCAAGGCCTCCCGCGAGCGCAACCATAAAGACAATACCAGTAAAAAGTATTTGGGCAAACTCGGCCCCGATGCGCAATTGGTTCATGACCACGAGAAGAGCAAAAATCCAAATTGCCCACTTGGCAATGAGGCCCAGGAGATGCGCTGATTTGACGCCGGTCCCTTTTGCCGAGAAGTACACCAGCCGCTGTGTCACATCGGAGAGCACCGCCGCTATCATCAGCACGAGCGCCGAGATGATGATGTTGGGGAGGAAGGAGAGCACAATGACATTGAGGAACGCATTAAGCTCCGTGAGGCCGAGCACATTTACCGCGGCCACAAGGAAGACGGCAATGATAAACCACTTAATAAGTCCTCCTATGAACGAACCGCTGTTGAGCTGCATACCCGCATGCGAGACCAGCTCGTCAACTCCAACGTTTGAAAGGGCGCGATCCATCTTAAGCGACCGGATGACCTCCCTGACTGCCCGCTCGAGAAAGGCTCCAATGACCCAGCCAAGAACGAGAATAAGTACCGCGATGATAATGCGCGGCGCGTAGAGGTAGACGCCGGCTGCAATGGTCTCAAACGACGTGGTGAGCGCTTCACCAGAATCAGAGAGGATTCTTAATGCGCCGGTGCCGTCCACCATCTGTGGTGCCGTGGTTGCGGCAACTGCCGCGATAGGTTCGTACATACTGTTTGCACAAAATTATGCTGTTAATAAAGCTTCCGCAACTTTACTTCTATGGTAACACCCTTCCGCGCATCCTGCGCTTCTACTTGTGGATAACCGCTACTCCTGCGCCTTCAGTCCGATACGGTCAATAATTCTCTGATGCGGCGATTCAAACACCTCGCGGACAAATTTGTCGTAGGCCTCCAATCGGTAGAGAAAATCGTGGGTTTCAAAGAGCGCATAGTTGAGTTCGCGGCCGATGTCCGCCTCCATCGTGCGCAGAGCCGATTCCGCGACAACTCTGCGTAATTGATCGCCCACGATCATAATGTCTATCGGCGATGAATCATCCTGAATAAAGACCCCCGCAACAATAAGGAGCTTGATTTTCCCGATGCCTTTAAGACGCTTAATTACCTCATCATTCTTAAACGGAACAGAATTGAATAAAAATTTTTTCAGCGGCCCATTGATGAGCAGACGCTGGAGATACCAGCCCTTGAAGCTGCGCTTCCCATTTCTGGTTGAAGCCAGCACCGCGTGGGCAATACGATGCTTTAGGAAGCCGACGCTTTCAAGAATTTTGAGCTCTTTGCGCAATTGCGGAAGCGAAACTTTAAGGCGTTTTGCCATATCCTTATCCTCGTATGCCCCTTCCTGGTGTTGGAGGAAAAATCGGAGCACTTTAAGCCGTACGGGCCCGAACAGCTTTGCGAGGATTTCCATTGGAAGTCATCCTAGCAGAAACGAAGGCCGACTTCCAGCGTGCACGAAGTTGGACTCGCCGTAGCGAGTCCAACTTCAAGAAAGAAAGCGTTTTATCCTGATTACTTAAGAGTTACCTTGGCTCCCGCATCTTCAAGCGCCTTTTTGAGCGCTTCTGCTTCCTCCTTTTTGACACCCTCCTTGAGAGGCGCTGGGGCGCTCTCTACGAGGTCTTTCGCCTCCTTGAGACCGAGGCCGAGCGCTTCTTTAACGGCCTTAATGACCGCAATCTTATTATCCCCTGTGGCGGAGAGTTCAACGGTGAAAGAATCCTTCACTTCTGCTTCAGCGCCGGGAGCCGCTGCCCCCGGGGCCGCGACGACTGCGGATGCTGATACGCCAAATTTTTCTTCCAGAGCCTTTACCAATTCGTTGAGTTCAATGACCGAGAGTGACTCAATACTCTCTATAATGCTGCTGAATTTTGTGTCTGACATAGGCTTATATAGTTTACTTAGCTTCTCTTCTGTGCAATCTGATCAAGGGCCATCACCAAGCGAGAGAGCGGCGATTGCACAAGATAGGCGAGTCTGCCGTGCAAAACCTCTCTCCCGGGAATGTTTGCAATCTCAAGCATCGACAGCGCATCGCGGTAAGAACCCTCAAAAATGCCGCCGAGGATACGGAGCGTATCTTTGCGCGATTTAGCAAACTTGCCCACCTCCCGTGCCGGAGCAAGCGCGTCATCGCCGTAGGCAATGCCCACCTCTCCGTCAAGCGCCGGTGGAACGCCTTCCAGTGGAGTAGTCGCGAGGGAAAGCGCAATAAGCGTTTTTTTTGCCACTGTGTACGAGACCCCATTCTCGCGCAGATTCCTGCGCAGGAGGGATGTGTCCTGCGAACGCAATCCGTGGAAGTTCACGAAGACTACCGTCACGGCACGTTCTACGATGCCCTTCAGACGCTCTAGTATCTCACCTTTCTTTTCTCTGCTGATTGCCATGCGTGTAAAGAAAAAACGGCTCATAAAAACCGTTCGACCCTCGGTAGGACTTATTCCGTCCGCCATGGCGGAGCGGAGCCTACTGTCTCCGGTTATGCCGCTATCCTACCCTATCCCACACTTGTTGTAAAGTTGTCAGTGGGAGCACGCTCGGAACTATAGGACCCGATAAGAAGCACGCCAATGACTCCTAAGAGCACAATGCACAAGAAGCCGGCCACCATCTTCCAAAATGTCCCATTCATATAACGCATATATATTAGTATATCACCTGCCCCGCAGGCGCTTCCAGAGTCTCTCTAAAAAACCTTCTTCTTTCGGCACTATTAAAATACCTGCCTGTTGCCCCGACTGGTCAAGGCGGGCCTGTTGACTCACGCCGCTTACGGTAATGAGCGGGGGTGTGGCGCTTGATTTCTCTGATTTCGCCGCAGGCTCGGGGGTCTTGGAAGTCGGACTCGCCGTGGCGAGTCCGACTTCCCTCGGCACCAGTGTTTTCTTTTGGACGAGTGTCTTGTTCTGTAGCTTTCGTAGTCCTATTGTGAGCGCACGCATGTCAGCGCCCTCAACGACCGGGCTTGCATCTGCGCTGAAAGCGATACTGCTCGGCGCGATGAGAGTAAAGGGACCGGCGCCGAAGGGAAGAGAAATAGAAATGGGAACCGATGCGTGCGCGGGGATAATGGTATCCGGAGCGAGGGATTCCGTGCTTGAACCAAGCGCCGCCTTCCATCTGCCGATGTTAGTTTCGTAGTCCGAATCGTTCCTGATATACAAGACCAGAGCGCCGTCCGGCATGCGATTCCCTCTTTCAATGGCAATCTGCGGCGCGGCAATCTGCACCGTGGTACGCGAGACGGCTTCTCCTCCTCCGGTTGCTCCCGTAAGCACAACAATGTAGCGGCCAGGCAGGGGATAACGATGCTCTATGCGCTCACCGCTCCCTCCTGTTCCGTCTCCAAAAGCCCAACGGTATTGGGCTCCTGACGCATTTTTTCCGCTCCCGAGCGCATGGAATATGAGGGGCGCTTCGGTATTCCCCAAGCGTTCACGGCCCGCAGAAACAGTAAATGGCGGAGGAGGGACAGCCGAGAGTCCCGCGTAACTCTCGTGCGAGGAGTAGATGATGGTGTTTGTTGTGGTAGTTGTGGTAGTTGTCGTCGTTGCCGTACTGGTTGCATTTTGGTCTGGTGTTGTGCTTGCATCTCCGTTCCCTCCTCCGCCCGCACTAATGATAATCTGGTGCGTCGTCGCCCAGACTTTGTCCGTCTCTCCGCTCGTGAGGGTAAATGAGAGGGTATGAGTCCCTTCGGCGCCGTTTTTGTAGTAAAAGCTCCGGCTTGCAGTGTTTTTATTCACGGTGAGTTCATTGACCGCCTTCCAATTCTCTGTATTGGATGAAAATTCCCCCGATGCAGAACTGGATGTCAATGAGAGCTTGTTGGAAGATTCGTCTATTTTCTCTGCCTCACCGCTCGCGTTTTGTAGCTCAACAGTAATCTTTTCCGATACTGTGTTCGGCGCAACCGTTTGTTCAGAAGTAGTAACGGCAATCCCGGTAATGGCGCCCACCGCCGCGAGAGCAATAAGCCCCCACATTGTGAATAAGAAGGGGATAATGAGTGGAAAACTTCGTCTCATACTTTAATAGCTTAGCTCATCAACCAACCTGCCCTGCGCGTCGTAGAGCGAGATATGCTCGCGATTCATATCCCAAAGCTGTTGGGGATAGTTGAGGTAGATATACCAGGATGTGCCCGTGAAGTCGTTGTCGGCTACATGCTGTGCCAGACAACCACTGTATGAAAAACGCTTTTTTACATAACTCTTGCAGTATCCCGAGAGCCCTGTTGTCTTATCCACATAATCAATGCCATCACGCACCTCAAATACCGGCGTATGACAGGCAGAGAGCCTCCGTACATAGTTGTAACAGGATTGCTCCAACGAGGCGAGTTCCGGCTCCTTAGACGGAGCAGGACAGTTTGCACTTGCTCTGGGACTAAAGTTATAGGGCGGGAGCGCTTCAAGGTAGCCAATACACTTATTAAGTTTGAAGCTCACCGGAACTGCATAGGGAGATTGATTAGGCATTTTGCCGGTAACAAGATATGCCTGTTCACGGGGACCTAGAACAACAGGGGTAAGAAAGTTCGCCTGCGTTCCCGTGAGAATCCTTGCCCCGGTAGGGATGGCAACCCTATCCGACTGGTACCTGACCTGCAGGGTTGAACTTGAGGTAGGGAAGAGTTTGTTTTCACGGCCATTTTTTACAGTCCAGCCGGTAATAGAGATGGATTCACTGCGAGTGTTATTGCGAATTGTTATATTTTCCTGATTTACTTGGATTGCAGACGCGGCGCTCCCCTTGCTTGAGATTACGACTTTGCCCGCATAGGGAGAACGCGCGAGATCAGAACTGCTTGTCTGTGTTACGGGAGAAGATGGAGAGGTGCGAGCAGTAGTCTCTCTCTCTGAAGTGCTCCGTATAACGCTCGTCCCGCCATCCGCAAGACGAGTTGCACCCTGCCTTTCCTCAAACTTTGATGGTCCGCCGTTTGAGACCCATGCAAAAAAGATAAACGACACGATGAGGAGTATCCATATGCCATCAGTGTTCTGTGGAGTGGGAGCGGGGACATCGGCCATGCCTGTATTCTAAACTAAGCACGAACCAGAGAGAAGTGCACAAGGTAGGTTAGCGTGGAGCCTGTAATTGGCGCAGGAGCTGTAACAGCTGTAACAGTTGATTAAGCTGATTTTGCTGCAGAGAGCCAACCGGCGCCAACTGGCCAACGGCTGGCGCCATGAAGGCCGCGCCATTGAGCTCATTTATCTTCGCCCGAGTCTTGGGCCCTACATGGCCGGCGCCAGCTTCTGTAGCCGACTGGACAATGCCATTCGCCAGCTGGAATTTAATTACCGCCGCGCGCGTGGCGGGACCAAAAAATTTGGTCTCATTGCCCGGCGCGCCTGGCCCCGCTTGAGAAACCGTAAACCCTCGGCCATTTAAGAATTGCTGGAGGCCTTTGACATCATCGCCCACACTGCCTGCAACAAGCAGGCGGTTGAAGAAGGCGCGGGAAGAAGCCCTCGCGAGAGCCGGCGAAGCGGGTGTGACTGGTCTAACAACGGGCACCGCTGGGGTCGCAGGTACTACTGGAGGTGCCGGTGGCGGTGGAGTACCCCCTCCGCCTCCAGAAGAACTGCTACTACCTCCACTGCTAGCACTGCAACCATTTTTAGAAGGAGTTATGGTATATGTACCCGCTGACTCCGGTACCTGAAGGTACGTGGTGCCCGGGTTAATGTTATTCACACAAGATGTTTCCGATCCATTGTCTGCTTGGAGAGAAACAATATTGGCATCACTTCCAGTCATCTTAAATGCGCTGCCCGGATTAGTAACGGTGAGCACTCCAGCATTAGACGTGACACTGTTCGCAGTAGAACCGTCGAGAATAGTGAGGTTCGCAGTTACTCCAGTTCCACTGACACTCTCTATAGTAAAATCCCCATCAGCAACAAAGTCATTGGTCGCGGCCATCGCTGTGCCAGCAAAGAGAGCAAGAACCCCCGCTGGAATAATAAGATATTTTTTCATTGGTTTGAAAAATATCTTATTCTAACGAACCGCCCAAAAGTTGACGGAGATTAAACCGGTTGACACCGTGCCGGAAGCGATTCCGAGTCGGAGACTAATGGTATCGGCAGCCGTAGATGAAGCGGCAATAACAAACACATTAACCGGTAAGGAACTGGTTGCTTGGACAAAGACTTTGTCGCCAGACAAAACTCCCGTGGCGTCGCCACAAACAAGATATGTCGTTGAGGCAGTAGTAAGGCTTATATCAAGGGTTTCATCTGTCTTGAAGTTACAGGTGCCAAAGACCATACCACTTACGGTTGGTGATTCTGTGCTGTTAGGACCAACACGGAGTGAATTCACTTTTACCAATCCAGTTGAGGAGCCTGTGGTTAGATTTATGGCACCAATACTTCCAGTAAAAGTGGATGCGCCAGTGACCGCAAGCGTCCCAGCAGTAGTAATATTCTCCCCAATAGTAGTAGCGGCATTGAGCACTCCAACCACAGCAAAAAGAGACAAGACCGTCACCAAAAGACTTTTGAGAGCTACTTTGACATTCAATTTCATATTCTCCTTTTCTTTAATTAATAATTAATAATGATGGCTATCATACCCAGGTAATTTTTGAGCGCTCACTCATTGTAGTATACACTCTACACGTAGCCCGACAAAAAATTGTGGGAGAGAACTGTGGATAACACAAAACCCCGCCCTCATGTATGAGGGCGGGGTTTTGAACTAGCATCCTGCTTAGTGAAAGACTAAGCGAGGATCACAAGAGCTAGCTTATGGGAACGATTTGCTACTTGTCCTCCATTCCGTCTTACCGGCCATGGAGTTAGAGGCCTTGATACCTGCGTTAACCCAGTTGATGTACTCCAGACCAACCGAGTACTGACCAGAAGCCAGCGGTGTTGGCGGTGGATTACCTAATCGCCCTTGGAATGAGTGGGTTACTTCAATATCAACACTGGAACCGTCGTTTAGGGTGAAGGTATTGGTTCCGTTATCAACGAGGCCACCCCCGCTTGAGACAGCATAATCAGTTGTAGTAGCAGAGAGACCATTGGTCAGAGACGAGCTCGCCGTGCTGTTGAAGTAGAGCACGAATGAGTGCGTCCCGTTTGCGGCCGCAGCTGCGTTGTTGGCAAAGAGAGCCGTGCCAGAAGCGGCGGTGCCGAACATAATGTCACCACCTACTGCAGTCATACGAACAACGAATTTGGCTTGCAGAGTAGACGTGGACTGATTTGCAGACGCAGAAACCTGTGGTACTCCATCCGTGGTAATAGTCTTACTGACCAGAGTGAAGATTGGTCCAATTTTACGTACATACTGGGTGTTGCCAGACGCAGAACCACTTACCGTGACAGAGCTACCTTGGCTGTTTTCTGCCGTAACACCAGATGAGCTGGTGGTAGCGGAGAGTGACGAGGATGCGGCGCCGGCATTCCTGATATCAACCCTAATTGAATACGTTTTGGTCGTATCCTTTGCAATGACCTTGTCAATATCAGCGAATGTTGCGACACCGTTACTTCCAACAGTTGCGTTGTCAATCTCTGTTGCAGTGTCGCCACTTCCCTCGTAGAGGTACGCTGTTGTTGATGCTGTCGCGGTTCCCGTAAGACCCTTAGTAACTTGGGTAACCACATCGGTAACCGTTACATTATCTTTCTTCGCGCGGAGATCAAAGACGAGGAGCGTTGCTCTATCAAGCTCATCGCTCGCGGCGCCATCTGCCGCAACAATATCTGTTGCAAGAGGAGACGCGGAGTTGATTGAGAGATCAAGCGTTGCCGTCTCGGCTAATTCTGCCGATACGGTAATGGACTTACCGATTGCGGTTGTGCCTGCGTACTGGTTTACACCAGCGCCGTCTATACCGCGGACAGCGTCAGTGGCAAGGCGGATACCCCATGAGAGGGTAGAATCACCTGCGCCGCGGTCGTTCGTATCAATGCTTCCACGAACATCTGCTTTGATGACCAGAACCTTCTTAGAGCCCTTAGGAACAAGGAGATTAAAGCCCGCAATCGTGATGTAGTAGCGACCACTATCTTTTATAACAGTAGAGGAGTTAAGATCTACTTCAGCTAAAGTGTCGCTACCTTCAGTTACGTAGAGCTTAGAGTAGATCTTGTTGTAGATCTTGGTAGTAGTACCAAGGTCAATCTTCACGCGCTGAACCATGATGTCGGAATTTTTTGCCTCAAGCTGAACGCCGAGGATAGGCTTCATGGTATCACCCTCGTACACCGTTGAATTAATGCCAGAACTTGACTGTGTTGCGGCCAAGGTGCCTTCAACACCAGGGGTTGTGATGCCTGTCGGGACTGTGGCTGCGCCGCCGCAGGATTGGCCGGTCGTCGGACTGAATCCTGCTGTTGACGTACAGCCTGCAGGGAGCGTTGTGCTGGTGCAGGGCTGGCCTGTGGTGGCGCTGAATCCTGAAGTTGAGGCGCACCCTTCAGGTAGCCCCGTGCTCGGTACTATTGGCACAGAGACGAGCGTGGCGATCACGCCGCGCGTCTTGGGGCCAAAGTAGCCCGCCGCTGGGGTGATGGCATTCTCTGCCTGGAACTGGGCGAGGGCCTTCTGGGTCAATGTGCCAAAGTATCCCATGGGGACGCCTACGGGCATGACCAGATAGCCTTCCTCAACCAGCCAGGTCTGAAGGGTCGTTACATCCGCACCCTTTGAACCGATGGTAAGGTCTGTGTTGATTGCCTGCACTGCCGCAAGACTCGTGCCTGACGCTGCGCCACCCGTGGTGACTCCGCCGCCAAGCGCCGCCTGCAAAGCAGCAAACAATGTTGGGTCCGCTGTAAGTGCATCTATGATTTCCTGCGCGGTCAACGCGCTGGCGGAAACCGGCACCACAACGGCGCCAAGAGCAAGCACTGCAACGGTAAATAATGCAATTTTTTTCATGTGTCTTTTAATGCTGATAATCCTAATAATCTAATAACTCTTTTACACCGGCCTCCTGCGCGCATCGACTCACTTGCTGCACAGTCAGCCTGTTTACCAACACGCGCGAGCCGTCCCGCGCGAGTTAATAACGAAAGGATAAGAAAGGATAAGATAAGACAGTTTTTTGAGTTTACCGATTGTCAACGTTCAGACTAGTCAATTATAGGCCGTAGCACGCATCCCGCAAAGGATGCGTGTGGATAACCCGCATTAGGCTGGAGAGCCTCGTTCCAGACTACCGTAAAGACCCCCTAGTGTCAAGATGATTCGCCGTGGCGGAGACTGTATGTGCTCCAGCGGCGCTCGCCATGTTTGGCCAATATTCCTTTCCCCACAAGGGCAAGGAGTTCGCGCTGGATAGTCTTCTCGCTGATCCCGGGAAAGAGCGCGGCAACCTCTTTAATTGCGGAGGATTGATGCTCGCGAATATAGGCAATAATCCGCTCAACACGGCCGCTTGCGTGTATGTGCAGAGTATTGTCCTTTATGTCTTTTATGTGTCCTTTATAACTCTTCGTCTGCGGAATTGCTACGGATACAGAATGGGTGGGTAGAACGCCTCCCTGTGTCTCATTGATTATAGTTCCAAGCACTTCCTTGTCTAAAAGGTTGGCAAGAGAGCTATACTCCTCACTAAGAATGCCGAAGTTCATTTGTGAGCCAATTCTCGCATCTACCGCAAGATTGCAGAGCAAGGATAGTCTGCGCAGAAGATAGAGAGTATCCCCTCCTGAAGACTCATTTTCTATTGAAATAAGGGCTTTCACTGTGCAGGAGCGCAATGAGCCACGGAGTGGTTCTGATTGGGAGACGATGTCGGTTACCCGATACGTTGCAACGGCAAGTTTTTCAACTTTCAAGCGCGCAAAGGCAAGTACTTCATCAAGTCTCCGCCGCGGCGGATCGTCTTTTATACTGTCCTTGAACATAATTAATCGGACAAGAAATATTTCACTGTCTTTAACAGAGATTATATATCGGACAGTTCACAAGTCAATCAGCGGATATGCTACAATAATTGCGTCTATGGCCCGCAAAACACGCAGACGCGAACTGAAAGACCTGCGCGTGCCCCCACGCAAAATGAAAGAGGAGACGCGCCACGGTATCCTCGGCGTTTTGGCATTCGCCGCGGCAATCTTTTTTACTCTCGCATTTTTTGAAAAAGCGGGGCCCGCAGGCGTTGCCGTCTATTCCTTGCTCTCACATATTCTGGGCGGGGGATTCTTGCTAATCCCCGTATTATGCCTCATGCTCGCGGCCTCATTTTTCCGCTTGTCAAATCCAGCCGTCTCGTCGTGGCGCGTGATGAGCAGTATCTGCATCCTCGCATCAAGTTTGGGGCTCCTCTACCTTGCCGCGGGCGAGCGTGCGGGAGGGATCGCGGGAGAATTTATTACGCGCCCGCTCATAGGACTCTTTGAACGCTACATGGCTTTTGCTTTTCTCTCTGCGGTGCTCCTCATTTCGGTGTTCCTTATGTTTGAAACTCATCTTACCCTTGATTTCACACTCTTCGGCTGGCCGCTCAAGCGCAAGAGAGAAGATAATGGAGATATCGCCGTGGCGAACGAGGTGGATGTATATGCCCCGGAGAGCGTTTCTGCGCCAGCCCTTCCTTATACCGGCAAAGAACAGGAGGAGCGGCCGCTCTTGGTAAGTGATGGGAACGCGCATGAGCTTGGCGCATTCAGCCATCTGGTAGGATTCAAGGGTAAGGCGCATGCGGAAGGATTCACCCCGCCGCCGCTTGAGCTCTTGGAGGGAGACTCCGGCAAGCCCGGGGTTGGCGACATCAAGGCAAACGCAAACATCATCAAGCGGACGCTTGCAAACTTTGGCATCATTGTTGAAATGGACGAGATTTCCATCGGCCCCTCCATCACCCGCTATGCGCTCAAACCTGCCGAGGGAGTGAAGCTTGCCCGCATTGTTGCGCTCCAGAACGACCTCTCGCTCGCGCTCGCCGCGCACCCCATCCGCATCGAGGCGCCCATACCGGGCAAGTCGCTCGTAGGGATTGAAATTCCTAATACCTCCAAAATTAAAGTCGGCATGGCCTCGCTCATCGGGTCAAAGGAATTTTCAGAATCGCATCATCCGCTTCTCATCTCGCTGGGCCGCGCCATTGCGGGCACCGCCCATTTTGCAAACTTCGGAAAGGCGCCGCACCTCCTCGTCGCCGGCGCAACCGGCTCAGGCAAGTCGGTGACCATCCACTCCATCATTACCTCACTCCTGTACCGCAATCCGCCGGAGCGGCTGCGCTTCATTATGGTTGACCCCAAGCGCGTTGAGCTGACACTTTACAATCACATCCCCCATCTCCTCACGCCTGTGATTACTGATGTAAAAAAGGCAATCATGTCGCTCAAGTGGGCATCTAAGGAAATGGAACGCCGTTATGATATCTTGGAAAAAGAGGCTGTTCGTGATATTGAGTCCTACCACAAGAACATCGTAGAGCCCGCCTACGCTGAAACAGCTTCGGCGGGCAAGCCCGCGGAGGACGACCTGCCCGACCGTATGCCATACATCGTCATTATAATAGATGAGCTTGCCGACATGATGAGCAGTTACCCGCGCGAGATGGAAGGAGCAATCGTGCGTCTCGCGCAGATGTCGCGCGCCGTGGGCATCCACCTCCTGCTCTCCACCCAACGCCCGAGCGTTGAAATTATTACCGGCCTTATCAAGGCAAACATCCCCTCGCGCATTGCCCTGCAAGTCGCTTCGCAGATTGATTCGCGCACCATTTTGGACATGGCGGGAGCCGAGAAGCTCCTCGGCTCGGGCGACATGCTCTATCTCTCGGGCGACATGAGCAAGCCAGTGCGCCTCCAGTCCGCATTTATTTCCGAGCGAGAGGCCAAGCGCGTAGTTGGGTGGCTCAAGCACCACTATCGGGATGAGATACCACAGGATATTTCGGTCGGAAATGAATCTGTAAGCGGCGGCGGGAGTGGCAGATGGAACGACGGGGTAGGCGGAGATGATGACGAGCTCTATGAGGAAGCGCGGTTAATCATTATGGAAGCGGGGAAGGCCTCCGCCTCATACCTCCAGCGGCGGCTTAAGGTTGGCTACGCCCGCGCGGCGCGCCTCTTGGATATGCTGGAAGAGCGCGGAGTCATCGGCCCTGCCGATGGCGCCAAGCCACGGGAAGTGTTCAACCGCGAAAACATAGAAGGGGTGCATGAAGCGCTATGATGAGAGGGAACCTCCGAACACGGCTCTCCTGGATACTCGGCGCTCTCATTGTGCTCATTGTCGTCGGCTATGCGGTAAACAGGAGCGCCGCATTCTTTGCGGGACCGAGGCTTATCGTCGTCTCGCCGCGCGACGGCGAGACGCTTAAAAAACCCCTGGTGCTCCTGCGCGGAAGCGCCGAGCGCATTGCGGGGCTCACCGTCAACGGCAGGCAGATTTTTACCGACGAGGCGGGGACCTTCCAAGATTCGCTGCTCCTCCTGCCGGGTTACAACGTCATCACTGTTGCGGCCAAAGACCGCTTTAACCGCGAAGTGACGGAGATATTACACGTAATTTTCAAATAATATGGCTTTTGGAAAAAAAGAAAAAGTTAAGGTGGAGAAGTCGGGAATCGGGACGATAGAGAGCACTGTGCGCGCCATACAAAACAAGTACGGCGAGGGCGCCATCCTCATGCTCGGACAGAGGCCAAAGGTCGGCGTTGATGCCATACCCACGGGGTCGCTCTCCTTAGATGCGGCGCTAGGCATCGGCGGCGTGCCGCGCGGACGCGTGATTGAGATATTCGGCCCCGAGTCGTCGGGGAAGACGACGTTAGCATTGCATATTGTCGCTGAATCGCAGAAAAAAGGCGGCGTGTGCGCCTATATTGACGCCGAACACGCGCTTGACCCGGATTATGCGAAAAAAATCGGAGTGAAGACAGATGAACTCCTTATCTCCCAGCCAGATTACGGAGAGCAGGCGCTTGAAATTGCCGAGACGCTCATACGCTCGGGTTCGGTTGACGTGGTGGTGGTTGACTCGGTTGCCGCGCTCACGCCCAAGGACGAGATTGAGGGCGATGTGGGCGCCCAGCATGTAGGCAAACAGGCGCGGCTCATGTCGCAGGCCCTGCGCAAGATGACGGCCATCGTGGCGCGTTCAAGGACCGTGGTAATTTTCATCAACCAGATCCGCATGCAGATTGGCGTGATGTTTGGCAATCCTGAAACGACCCCTGGCGGCAAGGCGCTGAAGTTCTACTCATCTGTGCGTCTTGACGTGCGGCGCATTGCGCAGATAAAGAAGGGCGAGGAGGTGGTGGGCAATAGGACCCGCGTGAAGGTGGTGAAGAATAAGGTTGCCGCGCCCTTCAGGCAGGCGGAATTTGACGTGCTCTACAACGAAGGAATTTCTCCCGAGGGAGAAATTCTCGCGCTTGCGGAAAAAATTGGCGCAATCACCAAAAGCGGCGCGCTGTACGCATACGGAGACACAAAACTCGGCAAGGGCTATGATGCATCGCGGACCTTCCTGAAGGAAAATCCAAAAATCAAAGCGGAGCTTGTAAAAAAAATAAAAGAGGGCCTTTTAGAGAAGGCCTCGTAGGCGGCGAACCTGACCTCCCAGATTGCGCACCGTGTCGTACGCGAGGAGAGGCGCTGTCAGGAGCGCCAGGACAATAAGCGCCTGGGTGAAAAATTCGGTATGGAGAAATGCGTCACGCAAATAGAGACTGCTCTTTTGAAGCGAGTAGCCGGGGACATTCTGCAACACCGAGCGGTATGAGACGTAGACGCTCAAATGAATCAGTGCGTACGCGAACACCGCAAGCTTAACCGCGAGCGGGTGGGTGAAGGCGCGGTATGCCCACACGACGTATACGCGGCGCATAGTGCGCAACATAATTGTGTTCCGTGCATTCATAATTATCATTATTTACCCAATCGTCTCCGCAACTCGACGGAATTCTCTGCGCGCTCGCAGGAGCCGCGTCTTGACTGCTGAAACCGAGATTCCCTCCAGTCGCGCAATCTCGCGCTGGGGACGGCCGTCAATGAAGTAGTACGACAGCGCTCGTGAAAAATGCTCGGGTAAGCGCCGCAGTACTGAAGCGACGTAATCAGTGAGACCATGGACCTCATACTCGTCCTTCGGGTCCGGCGTCTCATAGAGACGTTCGTCAAATACCGACTGCGCCGAGAGCCTGCCGGAGCGCTTGAGCGTGCGGTAACAGGAGAGCGCGGTATTAGTGAGGATACGGTACCCCCACGAACGGAATGCTCCGCTTCGCTCGCCCTCAAAGCTCTGGGCACGGAAGTAAATCTTCGCGAACGTGTCTACGACAACGTCATCAACCTCGGGTCGGTTTCCGAGAATACGCCGGGCCTTCCGACAAAAAGCCACCTGATAGCGAGAAACGATTATTTCAAACGCCTGCGGAGAGGAGAGTGATGCAGTGAGCACCACCTCATCCGGTTCGGCCGTCAATTCCTGGTACTTTTCGTCGGAAAGCATAGTGGCTCTCTACTTAAATGCTATTCGACCCTTTCATACATTATAACGCGGCTTGACCGGAAAAGGTAGCACGGGTATCATTGGCTCCGTATGTTGAGCTATAACGAAATCAAGCCCCGCACATACGTGGTTATGGAAGGGGAGCCGTACGAGGTGCTCTCCTCGCACGTCTTTAGGAAGCAGATGCGCAAGCCCGTGAACGCCACCAAACTGCGCAATCTTATCACCGGCAAGGTGATGGAGTACTCCTTCCACGCGAGCGAGAAAGCGGAGGAGGCGGATATGCTCTCGCGCGAGGTGAAGTACCTCTATAACAACAAGGGGGAATATTGGTTCTGCGAAAAAAACGCCCCGGACAAGCGCTTCTCGCTCACCGAAGATT
>MHTL01000018.1 GCA_001823095.1 Candidatus Vogelbacteria bacterium RIFOXYD1_FULL_51_18
GAAAGACGATGGGAGAACCGCAGCAGCTCCGATTACTCACATAGGGTCATGCCACCGGCCATACCCCACGGCTTGCCGTGGGGTGGTTGATTAGCATAGATTACCGAATTGTGGTAGGGTCAATGCCAGAAAAAATCCATGGTGGGTTTCTCAAAACCAAGTTCTTTGAAAAGGAGGGCGTCGAATGCACCGAATCGAATTGATTGGAAGATGGCCCCTTGATATGCCATCCGGTCTGCAAGTGCGCGTAGAGGAAATCATTGCATGGAAAATCTCTCATAATCCTGCGTGGTACCCGCAACCCGGCAGAACTTTAGTTCTGGTCGGCGATGATCCGAACTATAAGCTCAAAGTCAAGGGGGCTGGATTTTACAATCCGAGCAACATCTCATTCTCGGGCGCTCGCAGAACAACCGTCCCAGTTCCCGAAGGAATGGTGCCTATGCCCCCACTTCAGCAGGTGTTCAAGAGAGATCTCATTCATGCTGACCCGTCCAATACTCCGCCGCATCTTATGGAATCGGTGCATAGCACTTTTGCGCCCATTGGCGGCATGACGCTGGACGCGGCGATGAATGATCAACTCATGTTCTCTCAACTGACAGCTACCGGACTTCCGTCAAATCGTCCCCTCGTGAGTTATAAGTACCACGAGTTGTTCCTGGACGAAAAACCGATGGGAGTCAGTGTTTCTCAGCTCCCAGCCAATGCGCTGTCAATAACGCCGTACCATCTCTACTTGGCATGGCATCAACCGGTAGTGAGTAGAGAATCGCTTGAGTTCTTGAGAGCGTACAGCGGCAAAGATCAGTTTTCCCTAGAGAACCCTGTGCATCGTCTGGAAGTGCTGGCCAAGCTGGCGTTTGTCGCGGGCAAGCTACTACTCCAGTTCTCTACACGAGCTGGTCTCTATCGGTTCTCGGGCAGTCCCGACAACTGGAATGTGCGGTTTGATCTCAATGCGCCACTCTTCTTCTCGGATGTGGACACTTCAAGAACCCTGCCTACCATCGCGTCCACTCAATGGGGATGGGAGGTCTTGAGGAACTTGATCAGCGCGATTCACCAGTGGGTCTACTTTTTCATGCCGTGTCTCACGTATGAAGAGAGTGGCTACTCGGCACAACTCCTCCGGGACGGCTCACGCGACTTTGTGAGAGCAATGCTTTCTGGATTTTTCGCCGAAAGCGGTGAGGATGCGATCGAGAAAATAACCAGAAAAATCTGGCGATTTCTGGACGTCCCGCTTGCCAAAGTAAGCCGAGAAATTCGCATCGGACTGAGGAGCGGAGAGTATGCCTTGCAACGGCACTATCCACGCCCAGTCTTCTATTTCGTGATGCTGAATTTGTTGTCGGAGCTCATCCAGGGTTCAGAACTGCAAAGGGTGTTCACGGGTAGCGACACTTCGCTGAACGAAATCCGATCCTACGTGGACATGAGCTCACAACATCCGTCGCACGCGCAGATGTTTCCCGGGTACTCGCCTTCAAAGACAAGTGCTTTGATTGCGGAGATTCTGGCGATATCGTAAGCGGACAGTGTCGGAGCGGTCATCGGGACGATACTCGTGTGTCGTCCCGATTTTATTTTTCGTTCTCCGTAACACCACCAGACTCATTGGTGAATTCATTCAACGCTATTTTCCCAATTCTACGAAGTAGGCGACGCGCTGCTCTGTATCTCTTTGTGAGTGGTTTGTAAAAATTTCCTTCATCACATTGAATCAGGCAAACCACGCACAAGAAATCGTTACCGAGCCGAACCGCACAAGAATCATGGAAGATTGTTTTATCCGTCGCGCTCTTTTGCGCCATAATACGATTATGCGCCACGTTCTTCGTGAGCCGCTTACCCCGAAATGTTGAGAGAAGCGCGTAGACATATTTACCCAAGCTAAGGAAATTGTGTTTCGCTACTCCTTTCAAACATCGCATCTGAACATCGGAAGTGAAAAAAGTCATAGTGTTTAAGAACGACGGCTGGCTGGCAACAAAAAATTTCCGGCAGAGCGGAACGCAACCGAGATGAACCGACTTCGGAAAACCATTGCTTAGGCCTTTATAGAAAAGCAAAATATCATCGGCAGTTGTATGGTTGTAATCCTTTAGACCATGGGCTTTCGTCGGCATCATTTGAACTATCATCTTTGTGTTGTGGGCACCGATTTTGTTAATAAATTCATTCACTCGATCAACCGTGAGAATCTCAATCAGCTGATTTGTCGCGCTGTTGTCGGAGTAAGCCAGCATAAAGTGGGCTAATTCTTCGAGCGCCAGGACGATAGGTGTACCTACATACTTTAGTAAACCAGAACCACCGACGAAAGTATGCACAGTGAGTTTTTGTCGCGCGTCGTAGTTTCCTGAAGCGATTTCCTCGGCTAACGCGCCGAGCACAAATAGTTTCATCAAGCTGGCCGCTGGTCGCCTCATGTCGCTTTGCCAGGAGAAAATTTCTTGACTATCTGAAATAAGAGAAGTTCTAAAACTAATAGAAAAACGATATCGCGTTTCGTATGAACGAATTAAATCTTGAAGGGCTGTGCTTCTTAAAGGCGGCGTGGTTTTTGAAGATTCTCCATGCATATCTTTATTTTGCATCATTTTGTCAACCAACACACGACCTTCAGGTCGTGGTAGTTGACAATCTTCTGGCTTTGAAAAAGCCGTTAAGTTCTGTTCTGGTGCTGTAATTATACACTTCGCGCGAACTTTCTTTGAGCGAAACTAAGGAAGCCGCCCCGCCGCCGCTCGTTACCACTCGCCGCACCACAGAAAAATACTCTTTGCTATTTTCATTTTGCGCGCGCCGGATTTTTTCTTCTCTTAATGAAAAGAGTATTTTTCTGTGGTGCTTTGCTTTGACAAGCAAGGCGGCGGGGCTGGCCTCTATTTTTTGCAAGAACACGGCGGAATTCCCCCCACACCCCCTCCCGCCGTGTTCTTGCGGGGACGGACGGGATTTTTGGCGGATGTATAATTAACAACACCCGCTATTTGTGAAAGATTTAGCAAACGTGATATTATGTATATAGGTGTGGATAACATATTTCTATTGTAGTATATCACAATTTAGTAGTAAATACTTACTACCCACACCAAAGATTTTAATATGATTGCCCAAAATATCAAAAAATATCGTAAGAAAAAGGGCATATCGCAGGATAAGCTTTCTAAACTAGCCGGAGTTACCTACAATACGATTATCAAAATCGAATCCGGCGCAACCCTAAATCCACGAGTGGATACCTTGCGACTTATTGCCAAGGGTCTTGGTGTTACTGTGGATAGTTTGCTAAACGGAAAATAAATATGAGCGAAGAATTGCTACAAAGAAATCTCGTAAAAAATCCCGAAAAGATCGGCAAGTGGGATTTTTATAGTATTGGAGCTACAACCGTAAAAGCTCTTAAAGAGTACGGGATAATTCGCAATGTTGATTATGGTGATGTTGAAAAGAAAAAAATTGATGCTCTGATTGTGCAGAACAAAAATGTAATTGCAGTTATCGAATACAAAAAGCCTTCCGAGTTCAGGACAAAGGAACAAAAAACAAAAGCAATAAAGCAAGAAATCGAAGTTGCTCAAAAACTTGGTTCTAAAATTTTTATTGCAACAGATACAAAAGACACTATTTGGGTCAATGCACTAACAGAAAACAGAATCAAGGATTGGAATGGAAATGAAGTTCAGACACTATTTGATCCAAAATCAGAAAAAACCGTCGAGCTTATAGAAAAAATATATGACTCAATAAATGAGCAAAGCGACAAGATAAAACCGAAACAACTTATAAATCCAACTGATCTTGCTAAAAGTATTTGGCAAGATATTTGGTCAGTAAGTGGCGCGACTCCAGAAAATTGCTTGTATACCTTTGTAGAGCTTTTTATTTTCAAATATCTAAGTGATTTGGAGGTTTTAAAAGGAACTTACAATTTCTATACACTTATGGGGATGTATGAGGCGAATACAGAAAATGAAGTATTGGAACACTATGCAGACATTGTTAGAAAAAAAATCAAAGAACTTTTTCCCGAAAATCCTATTGATAAGACGACTATCATCAATGGAACAATCTTTGTAAGTAAAGACCAAAAAGCGGTTAAGGGATATAGTACGACGTTTAGAACCGTTTTGGAAAAATTTCTAAAATACGAAAAACTCGAATATATTGACTACGATTTCAAAAGTAAAATATTCGAGAGTTTCCTAAAAGAGAGTATCAGTAAGAAAAACTGGGGGCAATTTTTTACCCCATTGAAAGTTGTTCGTTCTATTGTCGAAATGGCAAAGAGTGAAATCAGAAAAGGAGTAAAGATCTGCGACCCAGCCTGCGGTGTTGGTAAATTCCTTTTAGAGCCCTTGGTTACAAAACTTGATGATTATTATGATATTGACAAAGATGGCATACATCCTCGAATCACAATACATGGATTTGACAAGGGATTTGATAAGGATGAGCAAAAAACAATCATATTGGCAAAAGCCAATATGCTCATCTATTTTTCCGATTTAATAAAAGAAAACTCGGGGCATACTAAAGAGTTTGCAAAACTTTTCAACGATAGTTTTACCCTCAAAACTAATTCCATTTTAGGAACTCTATCTGACCCAGTAGAGAATGAATATGATTTGATATTAACTAACCCGCCCTATGTTACGAGAGGGAGTAGTAATTTGAAGGACGAAATCAAGAAAGACGGTGAGCTCGTGAATTACTACAAGATCAATGCAATGGGAGTTGAGGGTTTGTTTATGGAATGGATTATTAGAGCATTGAAACCAGGAGGAAAAGCTTTTGTGGTTATTCCTGACGGTATTCTAAATCGCAAAAATGACAAAAATTTAAGACGGTTTATTTTAGATGAGTGTTTTATCGAAGGAATTATTTCGCTTCCAATAAGTACATTTTTTACTACACCTAAAAAGACTTATATTCTGTGCCTTACGAAAAAGACCGATAAGCATGATATTCAAAAAGACCCAGTTTTTACTTACTTAGTAAGCGAGATCGGCGAATCGCGAGATATCTATAGATTTAATATTGAGCAAAATGATTTACAAGAAGCCGTAACCTTATTTTCCTTTTTCAAAGTAAATAAAGTAGGCTTCGCAAAAATAAATTCCGACAAACGATGTAAAATTCAATCTATCGAAAAGATTGAAAGCAATCTTGAAAAAGATTGGTTGATAGACAAATGGTGGAGCGACGAAGAGAAGGTTGAATTGGGAATTCTTGAGGAAAGAAAAACAGTGCCTTTTGATAGTCTACCAGAGTTACTAGAGGATGTTGCTGATAATATTTTAGAACACAAAGAAGAAGTCTCAGAACTGATAAATCAAAAGGCAACCTTTTCTTACAAAGAAATGAATATTAACGAGATATTTGATATCGTCTCTGGTTTTACATTCAAGAAAAGTTTATTTACTGCGAACAGGTCAGATACTCCTATAATAAGAATTCAAAATATTTCCGAAAAAAATCCGAAATTTGTATTTTATCCAAAATCTATTGAAATAGATGATAAATTTCTAATCAAAAAAGGAGATTATTTGCTTCCATTATCTGGCTCATTCTTCAAATTAACCAAATGGCGACAAGAGGGAAAATTTTATCTAAATCAAAGGATAGCTAAATTTTCCCTGAAAGATGAATTTCAAAAAAAATTAGATGATGATTTTTTGCAAACTATGCTTAATATTATTGAAAGAGAGATCAGTAAGATGGGATATAGTGCAAATAATAATTTACGAATAAGTGATATAAAAAACATAAAAATATCAATTCCAATAGATCAAAATGGTGATTTTGATTTGGTATCTCAAAAACAAATAGCACAAAGGTATAAAAAGATCGAGGAAATTAAGTCCGCAATCAATAGTGAACTCGACAAGGTTTCAGAATTAAACATTGATATCTAATAAAATAACGCCGCCAAAAATCCCGTCCGTCCCCGCAAGAACACGGCGGGAGGGGGTGTGGGGGGAATTCCGCCGTGTTCTTGCAAAAAATAGAGGCCAGCCCCGCCGCCTTGCTTGTCAAAGCAAAGCACCACAGAAAAATACTCTTTTCATTAAGAGAAGAAAAAATCCGGCGCGCGCAAAATGAAAATAGCAAAGAGTATTTTTCTGTGGTGCGGCGAGTGGTAACGAGCGGCGGCGGGGCGGCTTCCTTAGTTTCGCTCAAAGAAAGTTCGCGCGAAGTGTATAATTACAGCACCAGAACAGAACTTAACGGCTTTTTCAAAGCCAGAAGATTGTCAACTACCACGACCTTCAGGTCGTGGTAGTTGACTTGTTCTATACTCTTGCTACCATAAAGACATAACAGATAACTTGTAATTATGAAAAAAATTCTATCGTCTTCGTTTATTTTAGGGGTTGTATTTAGCATGGCGACTGTCGGAGTAATTGGACCGACAAGCTTGCAAGTTCAGGCGGCAAGCAACAATAAAGTTGATGTTTTTGTCAGTTTTGACAAGACACCCGGCGTTGCCGAGCACGCAATGGTGGAGCGCGCCGGAGGAACAGTGAGATTCAGTTATACGATTGTTCCTGCCGTAGCCGCGAGTGTTCCAGAAGCGGCAATCAAAGGATTATTGAGTAATCCGAACGTAACCGCCGTTGAATTAGACGGAACGGTGTACGCGGTTGGTGCCGAGCTTGAGAACGCTTGGGGTGTAAAAAGAATCGGCTCCGGTACAGTACATGACGGTGGCAATAAAGGCATTGGCGTAAAAATCGGCATTATTGATTCTGGTGTAGATCACGGACACCAAGATTTAGATGGCGTGTATGCCGGAGGGTATGACTTCGTCCAAGACGATGCTGACCCCGATGACGTCTACGGGCACGGCACGCATGTTGCCGGAACCGCTTGCGCGGAAGATAATGGTTTGGGCGTAGTCGGCGTAGCTCCGGGTTGCGCGCTTTATTCTCTGCGAGTATTAAACGACTCCGGCTCCGGTTCTTGGGGCACAACTATTGCCGCTATGGACTGGGCAGTATTAAACGGACTACAGGTTGTTAATTTGAGTCTTGGCAGTTCGCAAGACCCGGGAAGCACGGTAAAAGCCGCGTTTGACAACGCGGAAGCAAAAGGCTTGGTAATAGTGGCCGCCGGTGGAAATTCCGGAACGCCGAGTGGCAAAGGTAATAATGTTATTTATCCGGCAAAATACGCTTCCGTAATCGCGGTTGCGGCAACCGATAAAAATGACACAAGACCAAGTTGGTCAAGCACGGGAGAAGAAATAGAACTTGCCGCTCCGGGTGTATCTGTTCTCTCTTCCTGGAACGACGGCGACAGCCCGCATAACCCCCAGCCGTCCATCTTGGACGGCGACTGGTATAAGGAAGGCAGTGGAACATCAATGGCGTCTCCGCATGTTGCTGGCGCCGCCGCGCTTGTGATTGCGGCCGGAGTTACGGACGGCAACTTTGACGGGAGAATCAACGACGAAGTAAGGGCTATACTTAACTCTACGGCTGATGATATTGGGGCAGTTGGGAAGGACACGCATTACGGCTACGGATTAGTGAATGTCGCGGCCGCAATTGCTTCTCTTGTACCGCCTTCTCCTGCGGTAAACGTCAATGTAAACACAGATAAAACGAGTTATGAGAGTGAAGTTGATACTACTGCTGTGCTTACGGTCGTAGTAACTGATGAAAGCGGAGGCGCGATAAGCGGTTTGGGCTCGTCTGACTTCGCTACAATGGTAAATGGCGCAGCAACGGTTGTCAGCTTTGCTGGAACAGCCACTCCGGGAACTTATACCAGCGATCTGGATATTTCCAGCTTGGCAGATGGCGATTACACAGTTGAGGTAACGGCCACGGATACAAGAAGCATTTCTGGTAGCGGCACGGCGAATTTCTCAATTGGCCATGCCCCGTCCGAACCCACTACTGCAATAGTAAATTCAATCACCTATATAACCGAAGGCGGTAAAAATAGCAACAAACACTTGAGTATCCGTATAGCGGTGATTGACGACTTTGGCAATCCTGTTGCCAATGCTTCGGTTTCCATCAACCTTACACTTAACGACAATGTTGTAGGAAGCGGCACTGGCACAACTGGAAGCAATGGAATGGTAACATTCAGTTACAAAAATGCTCTATCCGGACACTACGAAACCAAAATAACCGGTGTAACGGCAACTGGCTTAACTTGGGACGGCGCAACGCCACCTAACGGATACGATAAGTAAGGAAGAACAAAAAAAGAGCGGCAAAACCGCTCTTTTTGTTAGAGAATAAAATTAAAAACTGATTCGGGAAATAAATTTTCCTCACGCCTGCTCTCACCACTTTTTCATTTAGAACTGGGATTTTTTTGCGCATTTGCTATACTCTATTATAGGAAGTACCGAAAGGAGAGAAATAATGAGACCAAAATGGGTCGTCTATGCAGATAACCATCGGCCGCTCTCACGGCCGTGGTATGTGGGGGAGACGATGGCCTACAGCGCACGGCAGGCAGCGAATCAGATTCGCCATAAGCGGTACCCGTATTCAAAGTCGGACGAGCTCGGATTTGAGCTTATTGCCTGCATCAAGGGCTCGCAAGACGAGCTTGCGTTTCGCGCACAGGCGCAGAACATTCCTGCAACGTTCAAATCTCTCCCCGTGATTCCCAGCAGCCTCGTATAGGCTGCTTTCTTTTTACCCCTCTTTTAGCTACACTCTACTCTGCATGGTGCCTATAGTGTAATGGTTAGCACTAGAGTTTGTGGAACTCTCGGTCTGGGTTCAAATCCCAGTAGGCACCCCCGCGTCGGACGCGGTTCCTCCTAGGGGAACGCGGACGTAACCGGATAATGAGTGATGAGTAATAATGTAGGCAGCCTTGTCTTTCTCCGTACACTCCCGCACATGCCAACAACGCGGGAATATGATTTTGCTGTAGGCGATAAAATTGTTGGATTTTTGCAGCTGCGGCAGGTCCCCTCGGCGGCGGAGAATCTTCCCAAGCATTTTGCGAGTCACATCTACTACGAAATTATTCCTGAAGAGCGCGGGAAAGGCTATGCAACCGTCCTGCTTTCTCTTGCTGTAAAAGGGGCGCAATCACTCGGTATGCGCGAGCTGGTGCTCACGGTTGATAAATCAAACACAGCCTCACGCCGCGTGATTGAGAAAAACGACGGAGAACTGTTTAACAGAACCGAATGCCCCGAGGGAACAGTGCTCGCATATCGTGTTTCTCTCCGCTAGAATAGGTGGATGACCATTGTCGACGCGCTGATACTCGGCATTGTTGAGGGGGTGACGGAGTTTTTGCCGATATCCTCAACGGGGCACCTCATCCTCACCGCACAGCTGCTTGGCCTCTCGGGAGAGTTTGTAAAGAGTTTTGAGATTGCCATCCAGCTTGGCGCCATCCTTGCGGTGCTTGTACTCTATGGAGCGCGGTTTCTTAAAAATCCGCAGATACAAAAAAATGTGCTTGTGGCATTTCTCCCTACCGCAGTTGGGGGGCTCTTCCTCTACAAGATAGTGAAGACGGTATTTTTTGAGAGCATCCCGCTCATTCTCGCCGCACTCTTTCTTGGCGGCATTGCGCTCATCCTGTTTGAAAAACTATATAAAGAGAAAGGAGATACTCTTGCTGACCTTGAGAAGATGAGCTATCGGCAGGCATTTTCCATCGGCTGTTTCCAGGTCATCGCAATGGTCCCCGGAGTCTCTCGCGCCGCCGCGACCATCATCGGCGGCCTCCTCGTCGGACTCTCGCGCCGCGCAGTGGTTGAGTTCTCCTTTCTCCTTGCGGCGCCCACCATGCTCGCCGCGACTGCTCTTGATCTAATTAAAAGCGGCACGGCATTTAGCGCGGGTGAGCATGGACTCCTCGTGCTCGGGGGCCTCACCGCATTTATCTCTGCGCTTATTGCGGTGCGTTGGTTTGTCTCCTTCATTTCCTCGCACGACTTTACCCGCTTTGGCATCTACCGCATTGCCCTCGCGCTCGCATGGTGGGTAGCTCTATAGTACACTCTGAAGTATGACAGCGGAGAATGCCGCAATGGCGGCGCAGATTAAGGAGAAATTGCTTGCCTCAAAGCGAGTTTTATTACACTGCCATCCCAATCCGGATGAAGATAGTATAGGCAGCGCTCTCGCAATGAAGTATATGTTGGAGTCCCTCGGTGTTGCGGCAGATATAGCGCGCGGAGACTCTGAATTGCCCGCGCACCTCTCTATACTCCCTGGCCACTCTTCCATACTGGATAATACTGTCCACGAGTGCGACCTTTCTGCTTACGATATTTTTATGGCATTAGACAGCTCCAATCCCGCCTACGTAACGCAGAAAAAAGATTTCTCCTTTCCTTCGCACATTACCGTTATTGTCATTGATCACCACAAGAGCAACAGCGGCTATGGCGCTCTCAATCTCATTGCTCCAGAATACCCTGCTACAGGACAGATACTCTATGACCTTGCAGGGCTCTGGGGGGTAACGCTTACGCACGACATGGCGCTCAACCTTTTTGTTGCAATACACACTGATACGGGAGGATTACGTTACCCACCTACTTCTTCCGGCACCTTTCGCGTAGCCGCCGCACTTCTTGATGTGGCGCCTGACTGCCTGGATGCTCTCAAGAGTATCTATAACCATGAGACGCCCGGGAGCATCCGCTTCCGCGGCCTTGCCCTCTCATCCGTTGAGACTTTTTGCAATGGCCGCGCCGCGCTCTCCCTTGTTTCTCATGAGGCGCTTATGCGGGAGGGAATCGCAGTGACCGACACGCAAAAATTCAGCATTGCCGGCATCCTTGTTACCGTGGAGGGATGGGATATCTGCGCAAGTTTGGTGGAGAACGCTCCCGCTACCGTCCGCGTAAGTTTGCGCTCACGCGACCCTGAACGTATAGATGTATCGCGGGTGGCAACTGCGCTTGGCGGCGGCGGCCATGCCGCCGCCGCAGGCGCCATGATCAATACAGAGTTCGCAGAGGCTAAGCGGATGGTGATAGAACAGATACAGACACTCTTATGCGCCTAGCACTACCCTACATCAAGCAGAAGAAAGACTATACTTGCGGGCCGGCAACACTCGGCATGGTGCTTTCTTTTTTGGGGCATATCAAGTCGCAGGCAAGACTCGCACGGGCGATGAAGACGCGCAAAACAAAGGGCACACAAAATTGGGCTATGATTAATTCAGCCCGCAAAGAAGGCTTCCATGTCTACGTGAATGAGGGTGCGACGCTCGACGAGCTCAAGTATTACCTCACGAGAGGGTTCCCGGTGATTGTTAATTACATTGAGCCGTCGGAAGATGCCGGCCACTACTCTGTGGTACTCGGTTTTGGCCGTATAACTGGCGCCCTTATCATGAACGACCCATGGAACGGGAAGGATTTCCGCCTGCCAGAGCTTGAGTTCCTCAATCGTTGGCATTCCGGCAACCGCATGCATAAAAATTGGCTCATGGTGGTCTCTAAAACTCCTTTTATGCTCGGCAAACAGTTTGCTCCGCTCACGTCGGGGGCTCTCCCGCCGCGGCGGCGCAGCACAGCACAGAAAAAAGATAGTGAATAGTTGCGCGCATATTCTCTTGGAGTATCATAAGGAGATGGAAGGGGATAGAGAACACGAGCAACAAGAGATGAGCGTTGAGTCATGTCGGACTCTGATACATCAACAGCGCCAGGAGCTCAAGGAAAGGATGGACACGTTCGGGCTTAGTCCTGCGCATGAAGCGGCGCTGCGTCGCGCGCTCACCTCACGAGAAGCGTAGCGGTATGGCCATTGTGGACGATACCCAGTTGCGCAATACAATCAGGGAACAGATTATTCACACGCAGCTTTCAGAGGAAGACAGAGAAACCGTAGTGGGAGAGCTTTTGGAGAATGTGCTCTCTGCTGTCAATCTTGCAATTTTGGAGCGGATGAGTGAAGATGGGCGGGCTACGCTTTTGGAAAAGTGCGATGCAGGCAACGACGATGCGGTGCTTGCCTACATCAAAGAGAGCGTCGGCGAGCTTGACCCGATTATTACCGAGGCGCTCAACACGGTTATCAGCGGATTTAAAACAAAACTCTATGGAGACCGAAGATAAAAAATTAATTACCAAATTTGCAGTAATTTTTCTTGGTGTCGCTACGGTATTTGTTGCCACAAAGGTGCTTACCGAATTGCGTCAGTTTAAGTTTATCGGACGCATCCCCGGGAGCGTCAATGTGGTGACCGTCACTGGCGTCGGCGAATCCACCGCGCGGCCCGATGTGGCGGAGGTCTCATTCTCCATTGTTGCCGAGGGTACAAAGGTTGCCGATGTACAGACTAAGGCGGGGGATATTGAGAAAAAGGCACTCGCTTTCCTCAAGGAAAAAAACATTGCCGACAAAGATGTGAAGACGCAAAATTATTCCCTCTCTCCGCGCTATGAATACCGCAACACAGTCTGCTCTCCGACCTACTGCCCGCCGGGGGACAATCGCACGCTTGTGGGCTACGAAGTGCGGGAGTCCATACTGGTGAAGGTGCGCAGTATTGACAGCGCGGGCGAGATTGTGGGAGGTCTCAGTACACTGGGCGTGACTGATGTGAGCGGCATCAACCTCACGCTTGATGACCCCGACAAGGCCAAGCGCGACGCTCGGGCGCTCGCCATTGTGAACGCGCAGAGGAAGGCGGAGGAGCTTGCGAGCGACCTCGGGGTGGCACTCTCCCGCATTGTGAGCTTTACAGAGGGTGAGGGCGGTGCCCCGCCGATGCCCTATATGATGGAGAAGTTCGGACGCGGCGGCGATGCAGGCGTCGCGGTCTCGGCAGCGCCAGAGCTCCCGGTGGGGGAGAATATCTACCGCTCCACGGTCTCCATCACCTACGAGATAGAGTAATTTTCCCCAAAAAGAGAAAGGGGTTTATTATATTTACGGGGTATTGACTTTTTACACCAATTTGCTATAATGGTAGAAGATACCTTGAAAAAGCCCTAATCTGCAAAGCGGACGGGTAAGTGAAAAAACGAGAAAGTGAGGAACAGCTCATTATGAGTACAGCTTCACCTGACTTCCCCAAGTGGTACATTGAATTCCAGGTAGCACTCTTGCGCCAAGCACCCCGACCCGGCGAGATTGATCAAACAACCGCCTTGGGGTGGAAAGACAACCAGGAAAGTCTCAAGAAAAATCTTGCAGATTGCCTCCTTCCTCAACCGGTGGCTACTCCTGTCGAACCTGCCAAGCTCGAGCTTTTGCTCGAAGCCGTCGGGACGGTCCCCATCTCGACAACCACCTCTAAGTTTGTTCGTGACACTTGCCGCAATACAGCGGTCAAAATCAGCTACATCGGTGACAACTTCACCTCGTGGTTTCTCTCGGGCGACGACAAAATCGAAGACCCGATCAGCGAACAAACACTCCGCTGCCACAAGTTACGGCAGTTCTCTGTGGACGGTCCTATCATCATCGAACTCGGCGGTGCAGAGAAGTCGGAAACGACGCTCCCCGAGATGTTCTCCCTCATGGAAAAACAGGGAAAAGGCGAAAACGGTGTTCTCTTGAACAACGGCTACGCGAACATCTTTTACATCCGGGACATCGCTGGTGTGCTCCGTACGGTCTTCGTGGTCTGGTACGACGGCGGCTGGGATGTGGACGCGCACTCCGTTGAGTCCCCGCTTAGGTGGAGCGATGGCGGCCAGGTGTTCTCTCGCAATCCGCCAGTTGGCGGAGTTCTCGAACCCTCGGAACCTTTGGCTCCGGCGCAATCCGTCAGCTGACGGATGACCCTTTGTCCATTGGACACTTTGACCCTTGGTTTGCTTCGGCAGACCGGGGGTTAATTTATTATGCGACGGTTTGACAGTTTGCTGTCGTGGATGCTACTATAGGCCCTGTTCTCCTCTCGGGGAGAAGTTTTACTACATGGCAAAAAAGTCAGTCATTGCACGGGGGAATAAGACCCCAAAGTTCAGCACGCGGATCGTCCGGCGCTGTTTCCGTTGCGGGCGCAAGCACGGCTTTATGCGCGATTTTGGCATGTGCAGAATCTGCTTTAGAGAGTTCGCGAACGAGGGGAAAATCCCGGGCGTTAAGAAAGCTTCCTGGTAGCCTATGCTTACTGACCCCATTGCAGATATGCTCGTCCGTATTGCAAACGCCAGCCGTGTGCGGCATGTATCAGTAAATATCCCGCTCTCGCGGGTAAAGCTCGCAGTTGCCGAGGCGCTTGAACGCGGCGGCTATGTGAACTCCATTGTGAAGAAGGGGAAAAAAGTGAAAAAGCACTTCTCCCTCAACCTCGTGTATACGGAAGGAGGGCCAAAAATCCATGAGGTGAAGCGCATTTCCAAACCCTCCCGCCGGGTGTACATCAAGGCGCAAGATATTATTCCAGTGCGGCAGGGGAGGGGTTCCGTCATTCTCTCCACTCCCCGCGGAATACTGACGGGCGAGGAAGCGAGGAGGGATGGGGTCGGCGGCGAAGCGCTCTTTACTATCTGGTAATATGTCACGCTTAGGCAAAAAACCGATTGCTGTCCCTACCGGTGTTACCGTGACCGTGACTGACGGAACCGTTGCGGTAAAGGGTCCCAAAGGAACACTCTCCCGCTCTTTTAAGCGCGATATTTCATTTTCACTTGAGGGGGATACCGTCGTGCTTACCCCAGAGCGTGAGACGGTCGCCACGCGGGCGCTGTGGGGGACCTACGCCTCACATCTCAAAAATATGGTGGAGGGAGTGACACAGGGTTACGTAAAAAAGCTCACCATAGAAGGAGTCGGCTATAAGTGGGACCTAAAGGGTAAGGATGTGGTTCTTGCGCTTGGCTTTTCCCACCCTGTGGTGGTCCTTGTGCCTGAAGGAATCACTGTCCTGGTGGAAAAGGGCACGATGACCGTCTCGGGCTATGACAAGGAGGCGGTGGGAACCTTTGCGGCACGCATCAAGGCGCTCAAACCCGTGGAGCCCTATAAGGGCAAGGGCATCCGCTATGAAGGTGAGCGCGTGCGCCGCAAGCAGGGTAAGAAGTCTGCAAAATAATATGAATGAACGAGCGCAAAAAAGAGAGGTACGGAAGCGGCGCATTCGCGCGCGCATTTTCGGCACCGCGCTCCGGCCGCGCTTGGCAGTGTTCCGCTCCAATAAGCACCTTTATGCGCAGCTTATTGACGACAGTGCAGGACGCACCATAGCGGAGGCGCATGACAGCGAAGTGCCGAAGGCAGGCAAGGCAGTGCCCGAGACACTCGGAATGCTCATTGCCGAGAAGGCTCGCAAGAAGAAGATTAACAGTGTTGTGTTTGACCGGAGCGGCTACCGCTACGCGGGAACGATACAAGCTCTCGCGGACGGCGCGCGCAAGGGGGGTCTCTCGCTATAAATACACCATGGCAGACGAAATAAAAACAAAAAAAAATACTCAAGCGTCGCGGCACACCCGCCCGCCGATGGGCAGAGGCGGAAACCGTGGTAACAGCGGGTTTTCCCGTGGCGGTTCGCGGGGGCCACGCCGCGCCACCGAGCGCGAAAAACCCGAGTATGATCAAAAGATCATTGACGTGCGCCGTGTGGCGCGCGTGGTCTCGGGCGGACGACGCTTCTCATTCTCTGTTGCGCTGGTTGCCGGGAACCGGAAGGGGAAGGTTGGCGTGGGGCTCGGCAAGGCCTCCGATACAACCCTTGCCATAGACAAGGCCATGCGCGATGCGAAGCGCACTATGCTTACGCTCACACTTACCAAGACGATGAGCATCCCGCATGAGACGGCGGCCAAGTACTGCTCGGCGCGCGTGCTCATCAAACCCGCGCACGGACGGGGGCTCGTGGCCGGCAGCTCGGTGCGCAACGTGCTCGCACTGGGAGGCATTACCGATGTGAATGCAAAACTCCTCTCAAAGACTAAAAATAAGCTCAACAATGCGCGCGCGGCGATGGAAGCGCTCCGCGTCTTTGCGGCATAACACTATGCGTATTCATCAACTCAAACGGGAGCATCCAAACAAAAAGAGCCGCCAAATCGGCCGCGGCGGCAAGCGCGGCAAGACTGCCGGGCGGGGGACCAAGGGGCAAAAGGCGCGCGCGGGGCACAAAATCCGCCCCGAGATCCGCGACCGCATCAAGAAGCTCCCCAAGCGCCGCGGCTACAAATTCAGCGTGGTAAGTGACAAACCGCGCGCGGTGAACCTTGCCGCTATTGACCGCCGCTTTAACGCAGGAGAGTCTGTAACGCCTGCGACGCTTGCCGAAAGAGGTCTCCTGCGCCTCATTGGGAAGAAAGTTCCCGCAGTAAAGGTCCTTGCCACCGGCACGGTAAGCAAAAAGCTCTCCTTTACAGGCCTCCCTGTTTCTGTTCAAGCGCGGAAGAAGATTGAGGCCGCAGGTGGTAGTATTAGTTAAACGAGTGCATGGATCAATTCTTCTATAAGCTCAAGCTCATCGGTTCCGACCAGACGCTCGTGCGGCGCTTATTGTTTGTGTTTGTCATTCTGGTCATTTTCCGGCTCGGCAACGCCATTACCGTCCCTGGCATAGATACGACCGCACTCGCGCAATTTTTTGCAAACAGCCAATTCTTTGGCCTCCTTAACATCTTCTCTGGCGGCGGCCTCTCCAATCTTTCCATCATGATGCTCGGCGTCGGCCCCTACATCACCGCAACCATCATCATGCAACTCATGACGATGGTCTTCCCCGCGCTTAAGGAGATGTATCAGGAGGAGGGTGCGACGGGACGGCGCAAATTTGCCCAGTACGCGCGCATTCTCACGGTTCCGCTCGCTATGATACAGGGATTCAGCCTCCTCACCCTGCTCAAAAATCAGGGCCTCTTAGGGGGTCTTACGATGACGGACCAGATAATCAACGTCATCATCGTAACCGCGGGCTCCATGCTCCTCATGTGGCTCGGCGAGCTCATCTCGGAGTATGGCATCGGCAACGGCGTCTCGCTCATTATCTTTGCGGGCATCGTCGCGCGGGTGCCGGCAAGCATCTACCAACTTATGGTGACCTTTGACCCCGGAAACATCCCCGTGTACGCGGGTTTTGCGGCTGTTGCGCTTATCGTCATTGCCGCCGTGGTGGTGGTGACGGAGGCGGAACGCCCCATACCGGTCACCTACGCCAAGCGCGTGCGCGGCATGCGCATGTACGGCGGCGGTTCCACCTATTTGCCGCTGCGGCTCAACCAGGCGGGGGTGATGCCGATTATTTTTGCGCTCTCCATACTCCTCTTCCCGCAAATGATAGGAACCTTTTTGAGTGGGCTTAATAACGCGATTGCGCAAAAGGTAGGAGAAGTATTGAATCTTTTGAATACCAATCAGTGGATATACGGCGTCTTCTACTTTGTGCTTGTGTTCCTCTTTACCTACTTTTACACGGCGGTCACCTTTGATCCCGACATGATTTCAAAAAACCTGCAGAAATCGGGCGCTTTCATCCCCGGAGTCCGTCCCGGCGAGCCGACTTCACTCTACCTTGGGCACATCATCACGCGGCTCACGCTCGTGGGGGCGATCTTTCTCGGCGCTGTGGCTATCCTCCCCTTGATCATGCAGAGCGTGACAGGTATCGGCACGCTCGCCATCGGCGGCACGGCGCTTTTGATCGTCGTCTCCGTCGCGCTTGAGTTTGTCAAACAAATTGACGCGCAGATCTCCATGCGCGAGTACTAGTGTTACAATAGGAGCATGAAAAAATTAAGCGTTATCTTGGCGATAATAATTCTTATTATTGTCGGAGGAGGGGTTATCTATGCATCCACGAAGGATTCGCAGGTGTTTGATGTATTTTATTCTCCCGAAGTTCGCAAACATAGGGAGATAGCGAGGTTGCAAAAGAAATTCTTTCCCGAATCAATCAGTGGGTACATTTTGTCAAGCCGTGATTTGGATAAGATTCGAGTGGAAGATGAAGAGTGCAGTGAGATGAGATACGATATTGACTCTTCTTCGGGTACTCAAGACAGAAGAGAAGTCTGTATTCAGGAAATTCTTGGTGAGTATCGCCAAAGTGGTGGTAATACAATAATATTTGTACATCTCGCACATTACACAAAAGGATCAGAAGTCTCTAAAGAGTTGACGGAAAAATTTGTGAAAAAGGAAAAGCTTGGAACATTTTCTGTTTTCCACTGGGAACCGCATGAGATCGGATGGTTTCCTTCGTCAAGTTTTAACCTTATTAATATTCAAGAAGGTACTTGGGAACTTGATGGTAGTGGGGGAGAAAATTACCGCTACTTACTGCCAGCAGACGGCAATAACCCCGTTCTGCAATACTATCTCCAAAAGTATCCTCCAGCGAGTTAATGCTTACGGCAAGTACTAGAAGGGATGAAAATATGATAAATAGAGACAATTAATCATCTATTAGTTTTTTAGTGAAGAGAGTATAATTTGTTGATATGAAAAAATCTTATACGAAAGGTTTTGCTCCATTAGTAGTCATCATTATTATTGTCGCGCTTGCGGCTGGGGGAGTGTTAAGTTATTTTTCTTTTGTGAAAAAATCTCCAGAAACTATCTTGCGGGAGGATGTCCCAACTCAAGTAAGTGATCAGCAAGATAATCAAATTCCTACATCTTCCTCAGCCCCTGCACCCACTACGACACCTCAATCAATCATTACAACAAAAAAAGATTGCGGTTTATCAGATGATTGTTTTTCTGATAGTGTAAAAATATGCCAACCGGCTTACGCTACGATAAAAGATGCGAGACCTTTTTATATAGAAAGGGTCGATGGATATGATAATAAAAGTAGTACTTGTGACATTTCCTTAGAGTATACAGACGATTCATTCCCTTCTATTGATGGAAAGTGGATGACTTGCAAAATTCCAGATAGTGAACTTTCTAACTTTAAAAGTTACTTAAGAGGCCAGACAATGCTCGATTCTTGTACAGGACCATTAATTGATTATTTAATTGAAGTTGGTGCAAAATAAATAGGAGTGTTATAATTATTTGATATGAAAAAATCTCGTAAGAGGGGTTTTGCTCCATTAGCAGTTATTATTATCATTGTCGCGCTTGCTGCTGCCGTAGGAGTGTTGGTGTACCAAGAAAATGTGGGAATAAACCCGGTTCAAGAAATTACACCAGTTTCGACGAATACTATTTCTCAGACCCAAGAAGGTAGTATTAGCTCATTTGCTATTGTTCCATCCACGAAAGAGGGACAATCGTGGACTATGTATAAAAAAGGTGCAAAGGCGATACTGAAAGCAAAAAATATCACATCCGCAGAGCTCTGGTATACCCCAACAGGAACAGAAATTAAATCAACATTTGGCGGTACTATGAGTAAAGTAGGTGTGGATACATGGGAACTTGAATTGCCAGCTAATCTTCTCACTACGAGCTTCTGGGCGGAAGCAACCAACCTGACAGGCAAAAAAATCAAGAGCGTTAATATTGGAAATGTAGGGTATGGAGAGGCCAAACCTTCTCCTCTTGGAACAGCAGGAAGGGGAGACGAAGGAGGAGTAACTTGCGGAGAAAGAACTATTATGGTTGAAACGGTTGAGGATAAAAGAATGTCTGATGAACCTGCCTATCTTGATTCCGTGTGGGTAGATGGAAAGTACGACAGATCGTACTCAAATGGATATATTGGTGATATTGTTTTTAGTTCTGACTGCAAGCAATATGCCTATGAAGTCTATACTAACGATAAATGGTTTATAGTTCTAAACGGCAAGCAATTAAAATCTTACGAATTTGTTAACCATCCCGAATTTAGTCTAAATGGCATACATTTTGCATACATTGCTCTTATTGGTCAATATCCTTCTTGGAAAGCGCTTGTTGTTGTTGATGGTGTAGAAGGCAAGTCATATGAAGGGGGAATTAAAACAGATACTAATCATGGAGCAAGATTGTTTAGTCCAGATAGTAAACATGTAATTTACTCCGCAGGAGAAGGAAAAAAGTGGTTTGTAGTGATTGATGGAAAGGAAGGAAAGAAGTATGACAATCCTATAGAAATTCTGACCTTCAGTGCAGACAGTAAAAAGGTGACATATAAGGCAACACTCGGCTCGAAGATAGAAATGGTTACAGAAAATTTAGACTAGCCGTATAAAGTATTCTCCCATCCTAAGATGAGCCTCAAATTATCTTAGCATTTCTTGATGGCGGCGAATAATTTTTGCTTGGCTTCGTGCATGATTTTAGCATACTCGATGTGACTCGCCCGAAGCATTTTTTCTTGCAAACTTGCGATAGTCACGTCTTCCCGTAAATACTTTTCAACTTCCGGAATGGACAAAAGTTTCTGGCACGGAGTCATTGTTTTTTCATAAATCTTTTTCTTCTTTCCATTTTCACCAACGACAGTCGTCGGGCACGCGCACATCCGATGGAAGTTTAGAAACTCGTTAAAACAGTCTCGGTAGAAGCCGTTAATCTTTCTGGCTTCGTATTTTGGAATGTGCCAGTGTCCCATATGCTTTCGAACAACCGACCCATTTTTGCTCTCAATCAATGCATTGTCGTTGCACTTTCCCGAACGCGACTTGGTTTGTTCAATGAAAAGTTTTTGGAGCACTTCACTGACACTGCCGTTGATATTTTCCCCTCCATTGTCGGAATGAAAACCGAAGATGACGAAAGGAAAAAATCTTAGAGCTTCGGCAAGAACGTACGCCATAGAAATTTCCGTGATTGAATCGACACAGAAAAGTATTTCCCACTGCGTAACTTCGTCAACCAGATTGACGTGATACACACCTTTCACTCCTTCCAAATCCCCTTGATGAACCGTATCTGCCCTTACGTAGCCTGGCAATCCACCCGGCTGCGGTTTCTTCCGAATGCCGATTGGACGTGCGACGGAGATCGTTCTTCCGACCGAGAGAGCATTCTCTTTGTAGGTGTCGGAATTTCGCAAACGGTAGAAATGTCCGTGGGATATTTTTGCCAAATGTTCGTACTCATTTTTTCCATAAATCTTGAACTCATCCTCGAAAACTTTTCTCATCGCCATGCCCGACATCCTCCGGTAGGCATTGTCGGCTTCGGAGAGAAGTCGGGCATCCTCCGGCGTGTAAATCTTTTTGAATTGGTGTCTTTTCTTTCCTTTGCCATACTTCAGGGTTCCGGTCTTTTTCTTTTCCTTCACAAGCCGAGTGATCTGCGATTTTGAGTAAGTTGTGAATCGTTTGATGTACCGGCGAATTGAAATCTTTTCTTTTTTCGTTCGACCTTTTTCGTGGTAACCAAAACGATTTAACACTTCGCTGATCCACGCGTAAGCTTTTTCATGCGACTCGAATGAAAATGCCGGAGCGACTCTTGAGAGAATAGTTTCCTCAACTTGCCTCAAACTCACAATGTTTGAATCGTTCATGTTGATGTTCATATCCATCAATCATGCACAGATTCACACCCTCTAACGTATCGCCCCTTTTGGGCTCATACCCATGGGATTTTGGAATCATTTGAGGCTCATTATGTATGGGAGGAGACTTATAATTCTAAATAGAGCCGGATTGTGCTAAATTGATGAGGTATGGCTACACACCAAACCTTTGTATTTATTGGGCGCTCGGGGTGCGGGAAGGGGACGCAGGCCAAGCTCCTCATGGAGCACCTCAAGCAGGTGGCGCCGGAGCACCCTATCTACTACCTTGAAACGGGCGCTAAGTTCAGGGACTTTTTGGGCGCCGGCTATCCCAGTAGCGAGCTCGCCAAAAAGCGCGCGGAAGCAGGCGAGCGTCAGCCGGACTTCCTCGCCGTATATATGTGGTCGCACCTCTTTGTGGAGAACGTGCAGGGCGACGAGCACCTTGTTTTGGACGGGACGCCGCGCTCCCTCCTGGAAGCGCAGACGCTGGATACCGCGCTCGCTTTCTACGGCCGTGCGGATGCGCATGTCATTTACATCAACGTCTCGCGGCAGTGGTCCGAGACGCGCCTTGGCGAGCGCGGCCGCGCCGATGATGCGGGAGAGAATGTTAAAAAGCGTCTTGATTGGTTTGACCGAGACGTACTGCCGGCAGTGGAATACTATCGCAGTCACCCGGAGCACCACTTCCATGAGATTAGCGGCGAGCAAGGCATCCCCGATGTGCAGCGTGCACTTCTCGCGAGCGTGTATGGTAACCATTAAGACTGCTGAAGATATCATCCTCCTGCGCGAGGGCGGTGCGCGGCTCGGGAAAATACTCTCACTGCTTTCAAAAAAAATTGCGCCGGGGTTGCGTACAAGCAAGTTGGAAGCAGAAGCGCGCCGCCTCATTGCAGAGGGCGGGGATACGCCATCTTTTCTCAACTACCAGCCAGAGGGGGCAAAGCGCTCGTACCCGGCGGCGCTCTGCGTTTCCATAAATGACGAGGTTGTCCATGGTCTGCCCGGCGAGCGAGTGATACAATCGGGGGATGTCGTTGGTCTTGACCTCGGGCTCATCCACAGAAAAGTGTTCTTAGACAGCGCGCTTACGGTAGGCGTTGCGCCGCTCTCCAAGCTCCATACGCGACTCATTAAAGCTACCCGCGAGGCGCTTGAGGCGGGCATACGCGCAGTGCGCGCAGGTGTCAGGACTGGTGACATCGGGGCCGCTATCGCGGCTGTTGCATCAAGAGAGGGCTTCACGGTTGTGCGAGACCTCTCCGGGCACGGCGTGGGCTACGCAGTACATGAGGACCCGGTCGTGCCAAACTGGGGGAAGGAGGGCGAGGGAGAGCCGCTTTACGCAGGGACTGTGCTTGCCATTGAGCCTATGTTCACCACAGGCGACCAAGGAGTGCGTATAGCGGAGGATGGCTTCACCTTTGTGACTAAAAAGGGGAGCGTGAGCGCTCACTTTGAGCATACAGTGGTGGTTACCGAGGCGGGAGCGGAAATTTTAACAGCGTTCGCGAAATCGTAATGTATGAATAATCCAAAAGAAGAGAGGACCTTCCTTATGGTAAAGCCCGATGGCGTGCGCAAGGGTCTCACGGGGGAGGTTATTAGGCGGCTTGAACAGCGCGACCTCAAAATCGTAGCGCTCCGGATGTTCCAGCCAACGAGAGAGGCTATTGATGAGCACTACCCGAAAGATAATGAATGGATGAAGCGCGTGGGGGAAAAGACTCTTGCGACCTATCACAAGTACGGTCTTGACCCGATTGCCGAGGTTGGCACGGAGGACCCCCTGGAGATCGGGAGGGCAGTGCGGGGTTGGATACTAGACTACATGGTCTCTGCGCCTCTGGTGAAAATGGTGGTGCAGGGTGTACATGCTATTGACATGGTGCGCAAAATCGTTGGCCATACCATCCCCTCCGTGGCCGAGATGGGTACGATCCGGGGAGATTTCTCCGCCGACTCGCCCGCGCTTGCCAATAAGGAGCGCCGCGCGGTGCAGAACCTCGTGCATGCGTCAGAAACGCCGCAGGAAGCGGAACATGAGATTGCATTTTGGTTTGGAGACGACACACTCCTCGGATACGGGCGTTATGGAGTGGATAACTAAGTTGTGCAGAGAGTGAGAGCGGGTATACTGCCTTTAGGGCTACTTGAAAATAGTATCCAGATCAAATAGTTATGTGCGGGATCTCGTATACTTATCCGCTGTGGCGAATAAGTGAGAGAACCCACCTGGAAATAGCTTGGGTACTTATTTCCGGGTAGCCTTAATAAGAACCCCCGTCATGCCGGCGGGGTTTTTGTTTGCTATACTGGAGGCAATGAAGGCGAGCGTAGACTTTTTAGGTGGAGCAGAGTCCGTAACGGGCTCAAATTTTTTGTTTACCCCCGAGGGAGAGAGCCCCATTTTGATTGATTGCGGGCTCTTCCAGGGGAGCAAGGTTGCAGAGGATGAGAACCGCAAACCCTTCTCATTTGACCCTAAGGCAATCTCCACGCTTGTGGTTACTCATGCGCACATTGACCACATTGGGCGTGTCCCCAAGCTTGTGAAAGAAGGATTCAGCGGGAAAATCTACTCAAGCCCGCCGACTAAAGACCTTGCCGAGTTCATGCTCACCGACTCCATTGGCGTACTCGCAAAGGAGGCGCGGCGCGATGGGGTCCCCCTCATCTACGATGAGGGGGACGTGCGGGAGGCAATGCGGCTCTGGGAGACTCGTCCCTACCACGAGCCATTTACAATCGGGTCGGTGTCCATTGTTTTTAGGGATTCGGGGCACATCCTGGGCTCGGCAATGGCAGAGCTTACTCTCGGTGGCAAAAAAATTATTTTTACCGGAGACCTCGGCAATTCGCCCGCGCCGCTCCTGCCAGACACTGAGCGGGTAACGGATGCGACGTACCTCGTTATGGAGAGCGTGTACGGCGACCGCGTGCACGAGGGGAAGGAGGAACGGCGCGACAAGCTGGAGGATGTGATTGAGGAGACTATGCGCGCCGGAGGGACACTGATGATTCCCGCCTTCTCTCTGGAGCGGACGCAGGAGCTCTTGTTTGAAATTGAAAACATGGTAGAGCACTCACGCATCCCGCTCGTGCCCGTTTTTTTAGATTCTCCCTTGGCTATCAAGGTGACCGGGGTCTACAAAAAGTACAGCAATTACTTTAACGCAGGAGCGCGGGAAATCATCAGGGGCGGGGACGGCATCTTTAAATTCCCCCAGCTGATTATGACCGATACGACAGCCGAGTCCAAACGCATCTACGAAGTCGCAGAGCGCAAGATTATCATCGCCGGTTCCGGTATGAGCAACGGCGGCCGCATTCTCCACCATGAGAAGCGCTACCTGCCTGACGAAAAGAGCACACTCCTCCTCATGGGCTACCAGGCGCCCGGGAGTTTGGGGAGAGTCCTGCAGGACGGCGGAAAGAGCGTCACTATTATGGGGGAGCACATCTCCGTTCGGGCGCGCGTGGCGAGCATTTCCGGCTACTCGGCGCACAAAGATGCCAACGGCCTCTTGGATTTTGTGGCGCAGACGGCGGATACGGTGAAGAAAGTATTTGTGGTGATGGGAGAGCCGCGGGCATCGCTCACACTCGTCCAGCGCATCCGCGACTATCTGGGTGTTGATGCGGTGGCGCCCAAGGCGGGGGAGAAGGTGGAGTTGGAATTTTAGTTGCTTTTTTAACCGGATCGTGTATACTATAAGAACTAACAGCATCACCTCTGTCTCCACGGGCAGGGGTGGTTCTTTTATGCTACAATCTTGTTTACATTGAAGAGGGAGAGAGTAGCTATCTCAAGCGTCGGTGTAATGCAGTTTCAGATAACCAAAATATGATAGACTTAATCCTATGAACTCTGAACGGCACGCGCATCTTAAACCGAAAATCTGCGTTTCCGGCGCCGCCGAGACGGAGCACTGCGGAGATTCGGTGTTGGAAAAAACCAAGGAACTGGGGAGGGAAATTGTTCGCCAGGGGGCCATATTAGTAACTGGCGCTACCACGGGGCTCCCGCTCTGGGCTGCGATGGCGGCAAAAGAAGAAGGCGGAGTGAGCTTGGGGATCTCGCCTGCCGCCACCGAGTACGAGCACGTCAATGACTACGGGCTCCCGCTGGAGTACCTGGACCTTATTATTTACACGGGCTTTGGCTACTCGGGCAGGAACCTCTTGCTCACACGCTCGTCGGATGCTGTCCTGATTGGTTGCGGGCGCATCGGGACCATTAACGAGTTTACGATTGCCTTTGAAGACGGCAAGCCGGTGGGCATCCTGGAGGGGGAGTGGGAAACGGATGAGGTCATTAAAACTATTATTGAGAAAGGCCACCGCGGCAATCCCAAGGTGGTCTACGACAGCAACCCTAAAAAGCTAGTTGAAAAAGTCCTTGAGTTAGTCAAGAAAGATAAATTAGAAGGCTACCGCGTGTATAAAAATCCCGACCACGGCGGAGAGGGGAGAAAGCGGGTGATGTGAGTATGGTAGTATGGTAGAATATATGAACCTATGAATCTTCAACCTGACGCACGACGGGCACTTGGTGCAGGATTGGTAGTAATTGCATTGGTAGCGTTTTCAAACTCGTCAGCACACATCTCTGATGTAGGTCAACAAGCGGCAGTAGCCGCGGTGAGCAGTACGGATACACTCACCCAGCTCAATCAGTCGCTCATCAGCGCGAACAAAGACAAAGGGGTGCTGAAGGAAGGAGAATTGCTTGAGAAGGCGGTTCACAGAAAGGCTTTGATGGAAATTCTTGCTAAGGAGAACCCAGCACATTTTTTACGCTATGTACTCAACGCCAGCCAAATCTCTTCACTTCCAAAATCGGTAACGGCTACAGTTGAAAAAAGAATTTCTACCGAAGGAGTCATTGATACCTACATAATTGATGACTTTGAGCACCCGGAGAAGTCCCACTACGAATACTATTTTAAGAGAGGAGCAAATGTGAAGTCTCTGTATCTTGTGGGAGACTTGCTGGTGCGCTCCAATACTCAAGCGCTTATAACTGGGTACGAGGGAGATACGTATGTTGTTGCTGATAACACCAAAGGGAATGTTACCATCAAAGCAAACAAAGATATTGATGGCGGCTCAAACGAGGCGCTGGGAGTGCAGAACACAGCGGTCATCCTTGTTGACTTTGATGACTCCGGTCCGCGGCCGTTTACAAAAGAGCAGGCGAAAAATATCTTCTTCAACGCGCAGTTCAACAAGTTTATGAAAGAGCAGTCGTACAACAAAGTCTCCTTCAAGGGGGATGTGTACGGATGGTATCGATTGTCGGGGCCGAGTATGTCTAATGGGCAACATGTAATACCAGTATTTGGCAACGACAATTCGCAACTCAATAGGATAATTTTAGAAAATAATATACCTATAGGTAATTATGGACGTGTAATCATAGCTATTAATAGTGACTTTACTAGCAGTAGTCAGGTAGGTATGACTATGCAGTACATAGGAGGAAGGGAATATTTTTTCTCTAGTTCATGGATCAGTTTAGCCGGATTTGATATATTAGCTCCCTTCCCGTTTACTTGGACTGACTTAGATTTTTTACTAGCTCACGAACTTGGTCATGCGCTGGGTTTGATGCATGCAAATAGCTGGGAATGCGGCACCAGTCCTATTCCTACTTCCGGTTCAAACTGTGAACATAGAGAATATGGTAACTTTTTTGATACTATGGGCACTGGTGGATTAAGTCTACATTTCAATGCTTATTACAAAGAACTACTCGGGTGGTTGTCTCCTTCATCTGTATTAACGATTAATCAATCGGGGGCTTATACCCTTAAAACTCTTGAGGGGTATGGAGGTTTTAGATTGGCAAAGATAAAGATGCAAGGATCTACACAAACTCCTTATGTGTTAGAATTCCGTCAAGGTATAGGATTTGATTCTATTCTTAATCTGCCCGCGTTGACGTCAAACAAAGATGGTCTATTTATCGCCAGAACCATTGATGATGTATTTCCAACCTCACGGTTGCTTGACATGCAACCAAACTTTCCTAGTTCCGATTGGGATGATATAAATGCGGTGACACTAAACCTCGGAGCTGCTCCTTTTGTGGACCGAGGATTAGGAATTATCATTGGTCCGGTCACTAAGGTTGCAAATAGCGGCATTGACTTCAATGTTGATATAAAAGAGCCTATATGTATTTATAATAAACCAACAGTGAGTAATGCATATGGGAATATCGTCCTAGCTCCTGGAGGATTTACTACCTTCGGTATTAAAATAATAAATAATAACAGCTTTACCTGCCCGCCATCTGATTTTGAAGTGGCGGCAGGATTTCCTGCGAATCTTTGGTTTGCTGATCCAAACTCAATCAGACAAACACGAATGATCAACAATCAAGAAGACGGCTATTTTTCGTTTCCTCTTCAGGTCCCTACAATGACTGTTCCTGGGCAATACACTGTTTCCTACCTTATAACAGACAAACAAAGCGGATTAAGCGCAACTTTGACATACCCGTTATATATTGTGCCTGATCCAGTGATCACAAACGTTACACCTATGTTTGGCTTGCCGGGGACACAAGTGACTATTCAAGGAAGAAACTTTAACTCGGAAGGGGATGTTCTATTTGTATCTAACACTGTAGCATTTTCTATCAAATATTATAATGCTGAGTCTAATAACATTAGGTTCAATATCCCAGAAACCTTTTTTTGCTCTGATACATGTTCTCCGGTGCCTTTAAGAAGATACACAGTGACTGTTTACTCAAACGGAGTAGAAAGCAATCCTGCAACGTTCCAAGTAGGGGAAATTTTAGACCTTGAGCCAACCATGAAGGTAGTGTCTGCGAGTACGACAATCGAATATGATTCTGCCAATAAAGAATCTGCAATCGTGGGAAACTTCATCGTACATGTATCTGCAGATTCAGAAGATCTCTATATAGAGGAGACTCCATTTACGGTTGCGGTAAACAGTACAAAGAATTGGTCTACGAGCCGCACCGATGCCACTATGTTGCAGTTGCCCGCAGGAGAGCAATTGGAAGATGGCACGTATAAGATAGCAAAGAATACGAGCAAGACGTTTACCGTGCAGGTGAAGTACTTATCAAAAAATCTACTGCCCGGTCTCTACACAATCAAACTGAACGGACTCTATATGGGAGATACACTCGTTGGGCCGACAGCGCCTGCCGTGACAAATACTATTGGTCCAATTGTGGGGGATATAGATAAGCCGGGTGAGGCAGGGTATGCAATTCCTACTATCAACTATTTTGCAGGCAGAGCAAGCCATCGGATATACCCAACATTCAATGATAGCGGGAAAATTCAGTCTATGCAATTACTTAACTCATCCGTGTGTTACCCTATTCTCTTTAAAGTCTCAACGGAGACTAGACCGCAGTGTACAGTGAAGGAGTACCAAAAAGGGGAGACCTGCTACCTCTACTTCCAAAAAAGGAACCTTCCCCAGCGCTGTGTGGCAAAACTGCAATTTGCCCGCGGGCCTAAGGATAACCCGAGCATTGAGACGCACTACTACGAGAGCTACCTGCCCGCAGGAGCAGTATTCGGGAGAGGCGAACAGATACGGGAATTGAGCCAGCAGGAGGTGAATGTCGCATTCCCGAATCAGGGAGGGAGCGTCTTTGACGCCTTCTTGGGGATATTTAAGTTGCTTACCAGATAAAAATTTAAGCCATTACCTCCTTGACGAGAGAGGAGAAGGTGTCGGGCTCGGTTTGCGCGAGCTGGGAGAGCACTTTGCGGTCTAGGACGCTCCCTTTCTTTTTCAGCGCACCTATAAAGCGTGAGTACGAGTAGCCGAGAGGCTTGAGCGCGGCGCCAATTTGAATCTGCCAGAGGCGGCGGAAGTCGCCCTTCTTGTTTTTACGGTGGTCAAAAGAGTAGCGTCCTGCGTGCAAGAGCGCCTCGCGCGCCTGGCGCTCTTTGGTGCTACGTCCAAAACGGTAGCCCCTTGTCGCCTTAAGGACGTTCCTGCGGCGCTTGATTGCAATTTTTGCTCGTTTAACACGCGGCATATTATTTCTGTAAAAACCGAGCGATATCTTTCGGCTTCATTTTAAACTCGGCGCTGCGCTTGTGGTCAAGCTGTTCGCTGCGCGGTGCCTTGGCATTAAAATGGTTCTGACCCGGCTTGCGCGCTAAAATCTTACCCTTTCGGGTTACTCTTAATCTTTTACTGTACGATTTGTTTACTTTCATAGTTGTTTATGTGCGTTTACGCATGACTTGGTTACTTGCGTTCAATGATGAGCGACATGCCCTTGGGACTCTTTTTTGGCTCGTCGGCTATTTTGTACTCAACGGTGAGCAATTGCAAGATGCGCTCCACGCGGCTCTTTAAAAACTCTGGGTTGAGGTACTTGGCCCGTCCGGGGAGGAAGAGGTCAACCTTGACCCGATGCCCCTCGGTGAGGAACTCGGAGACCTTCTTGGCCTTGAGCTCAAGGTCATGCTCTCCAGTGCCGATCTTAATCTGGATGATTTTGGTCTCCGTCCGGTGAGCTTTTGCCTTAGTTTGTGAGGCCTTCTTATTCTCCAGATACTG
>MHTL01000019.1 GCA_001823095.1 Candidatus Vogelbacteria bacterium RIFOXYD1_FULL_51_18
GAACTTTGAGAAGGTTGGGAAACTGGAGGAATGGGAGGAGGAGCGGACATGGAAATGGCGGGGGCGGTAAAGCTAACAGTCGTCGGGTCGGAGTAATTGTCCTGGTCATCAAAAACAAATAAAGAATAGTAGTAAACGGTGCCCGGGGTAACGTTTTCGTCAGTGTAAGTGCTACCGGCAACGGTGGCGATTTGGAAGAGAGGGTCATAACTAGTGATGGGACTGGTGGTAGATCGGAGAATAGCCACACCGATATAACCGGAGAAACTCACTTGAGACCAGTTCAAGATAATGGAACCGGGGGTAACAGTGACGGATTGAATGGCTGGAGGTTTGGGTCTAACCTCAAAGATCAGGTTGGCTGAAGTGCCAGTGACGTTGGCCGCCCCTGACACCGCTTTGAGATTGTAGGGACCGGGAGCTAGGTTTGAAAGAATGATGGTGTGGGTAGTGGCCGGGGTAGAGTTCGTAAGTGATGATCGGCCGTAAGAAATAGTGGACCCGTAATCTACCCAGGCGGTGGCAGAAACATTAGTGGACCATGTGATAGTGGCCGTACCCTTGCTAATTGAGAGGATGGGATTGGAAATGATCGGCGCAGTCGCTGATGAAACCGGCGTCAGTGTCGGGGTTGGGGTGGGCGTAGGAGTTGGAGTGGGTGTTGGTGTGGGTGCAACATATTTCACTAAATAATCCTCCGCAGACCAGCCGTCTACTCCGGAGTCATAATTAATATTCCACCAGTTGTATCCTCCAGTGTTGGTCGGTCCTCCGATTACTGTCCCGAGAACGTTTGTTGTCTGTGTGCCAAGGAGAGTTCCGTTGGCTGTTGCACGGACGTTGAGAGTGGTTGCTGTGACTTGGACACGGTCATTGATTGAGAATTTGATTGAAGCAACGGGAGTTGGCGTTGGTGTGGGAGTGGGCGTTGGGGTAGGCGTGGGAACTGAACTAACCGGAATTAATTCAATTTTGTCTGCAATAAGAGTCAGGCTGTTTGTATAATTTGAATTTATGTTCACTAGCGAATAGGTTCCGGCGTTCTGTGTAGTAAATGTAAATTCGCTTCTGGCGCTAGCAAATGCAGGCGCCGTAACAGCAGTCATCGGATACCACGTACCAGCCGTACCCATAATAATTCTGTCGGGATCGGTAAAACTGATATTTGGTACAAAAGAAATTGAGGATGCGGAATTGTTGTACCAAGTGACCAGGATTTTCTCTCCAGACACAAAACTTCTTGGAATTCCGGATACACCTTGATAGTTATATGCATAATGACTGCCAACAACAATCGCCGTCCCTCCGGGACCGATGTTTCGGTTATCCGTATAAATATCTTTTATTGCCGTATTCCAGCCGGAAAGTCCGAATGTGTTTTGCGCAGAAATTGCTCCAAAATCTACAAGTAGGACTGAGCTGGTTAGAGCGGCTGTCGGCGTAGGAGTTGGGGTCGGTGTTGGAGAAGGGGCTGGAGTAGAAAGCGGTACCGTCCCGCTCGGATCCGCGATCGGATTTCTTGAAATAATCAAATCGTCGTACCAAGTATAAGCTGTCGGATGGACTTGGGAACCGCCTTTATTTGAAATATACGGAAGCAACCAGATTTTTCCATATTTATTTACACTGCTCGCGTATAAATTGCCTGTCCAGCTTATTGCGGGCTGTGAAGCCTGCCCCTCGCGCCCGATCCACAATTCAACCTTACTGTTAGCCCAATATTGTCCGCTTGGCGTACCCAATTTCACATGGATGTTCCAAGTCATCCACTCATTCGCAAAATATCCAATACAAGTTCCGCCCAAGCTCGCCCAATTTCTACCCATTGAGTAGAGGCAATACGGCGACGGGCGCGCGTTTTGGAATTTGAAATCAGCGCCGTTGTATGTTTCATCCAACTGATTGTAAGTAACGCCGCTGTTATACATTTGGGCGTAACCGCGCTGTAGCAAATTTTGAACCACAAGCTCAATATCCTGGTTTGATCCTCGGCAATTTGTACTATTGCTGGTTGAGCATCCAGGCAAATCTCCTGCGGAAATGATGGTTTGCTTTGGCCCTTCTCCGGAACCGCCGGTGTAAAAATTGGTAACATAGTTATTGTCAAAACGCTGGCGCCATTGGATATAAAAATCTGAATTTGCTCCAAACTGCGCGGAAAGGTCGGATGAAAAATTAGTAAACCACTGTCCAGATCCGCCTGAACCGGATTGCGATGGAATAATAAATTTCATGGAGCCTCCTCCATCGGCAGAAGTTGTCAGGTCAATCGTCGGAGTAAGCCCGCCCGCAGTATTATTGAACGCGCCGAAGTTTGCTCCATAGGCATTGGATCCGACAACTCCAAGGTCGGCGTTTGAATCAAAACCGAAACATCGGATAACTCCGATTGCCGCGCATCTGGTCTGAAAATCGGAAGAACCTAAAATTGGAGTCGGTGTTGGAGTGGGAGTAACGCTACCCCCTTCACTGTAAATAGAAAGTATTTCAGTGGAAGAAAGCGCCCTGTTGTATATGCGGACATCGTCGATGAGGCCAGAAAAATACTCACCAGGATGAGTGTCGTTCCTGCCAATATTCAGCGGCTGCGCTGATGATGCGTCCAAAGTAGAACCAACTGAGTAATCGTAAGCTGTTCCGCCAACCACTGAACCAAGCCCGCCCAATTTTGTGAGATTTTGCAGATTACCATCAATGTATTGGCGGGCAAGTTTTGCGGACTGGTCAAATACGTTAACTACATGATGCCATTGATTGTTATTGACTGCCATCAAGCCATAGTATTGTAAATAGCCGGCGTTGCCATTCGTAGCGCCAATTCCTCCTATTACAGCACCAGTTCCAGACCAGAGCTGAACATCATAGCCAACAGTTCCGCCACTTAATCCTTTAGAAAAAATTCGATTATTATTTGCGGCTGTGGAAGTTTTTATCCATGCGGAAAGAGTGAAAGAAGTAGCTGTGCCAAAATCAAGAACTCCGCTTGCGGGGTCGCCCATATTTATATAATCATTCGCCCCGTCGAAACTGAGCGCTTGGCCTATTCTGCCTGTTGTGAATACGGGGCCGTTGATGAGAGTCCCGTTGTTCCCGTTTCCTGATGAATCAGAGGCAGTTGTTCCAGCTCCTTCGTCAAATTTGTACCAAGCGATTGGGTTTATCGAAGGAGTTTGCGTAGGAGTGGAAGTTGGGGTTGGGGTGGGTGTCGGAGTTGGAGAAGGCGCTGGAGTTCCCCCGCCAGAAACATTTTTATAAAGATAAGTATGACAAGCCGAACTATCGTTGCATTTCACATACATAACGATTCCGTAATTAGAAATGGGAGCCGAGATAAGCGATTCGCCGGGGCCGCTGGTGGTTGTAAAAAATGATGGGGGCGTTACATTTGTTTTCTGCGTCCATGAACCGGAACCGCTTGGATTTAATTCCCACATCTGATTTGAGCCGTTGATGACGAGAATATTCCCGGAAACCGGATCAGCCGCAACCGAACAGCAAGCGGCGCCTGTTCCGACGTTAACATTGCCAAAGGGCGCGGGTGGAAGAATGGAGATTGCGCCCGAAGAATTCATTTTGTAGATATTCTGGCCACCGCCAAACACAAGGAATCCGAGTTTGCTGTACTCTGCGAAATTTGTGTAGGCGGACATCGGATACTGTTGGAGTCCGCTACCGTCGTTCCCGTTTGTGCGAAACAAATGCGTCCATGAATTTGTGGACGGATTATATGACCATCCGCCCCAATCGCCATCAATAAAGATTAGGCGTCCTTGGTCGGGAAACCATTCAAGCGCTCCACAGCATTGATTAGATGACATTGGAATCGCGGCGATGGAGCTCCACGAACTTCCGCCGTTGGAGAATTTAAATACCGTTTTACTATTAAAATCCCGCAAGTAATGGTCGCCCGTAGAAGGGTTAATGGCATTGTGATCGTAAGAATGTTTCAGATTGTCGCCGAAATATGGTTGAGGTCCGATCGACCAAGTATTTGACGCGTCGTCATAGATAACAAAGACATACTGACTGCAATTCCCGTGCGGAGATCCTGCAAATTGGAACTGCTTCCTGAGAGGATTCCATACGGCCTTATTGGCATACTGCGTGCCGTGATCACCGGTAATACAGCCGGAATACGTTGGGACTAAAAGGTTTCCATTATTCCAATTGCTCATTCCGGTAAGTTCAGCGAAAGTTCCGGGTTGCATTGACGCCGCGAGACCTGAAAGAAAAGTTCCTGAGATTACTTGGGTAGGAGTTGGAGTGGGGGTCGGCGTTGGAGAAGGAGTGGGAGAAACAGTATATTTCACCAAGAAATCCTCCACAGACCAGCCGTCTACTCCGGAGTCATAGTTGATCTGCCACCAGTTGTATCCTCCGGCGTTAGTCGGGCCTCCGATGACGGTTCCCAGAACCCCTGTCGCTTGAGTTCCAAGCAGAGTTCCAAGCAGAGTTCCGTTGGCAGTTGATCTGACGTTGAGAGGTCCGGAAGAAACTTGGATTCTGTCGTTTATGGAGAATTTGGTGGAGACGGGAATCGTAGTAACACTTGGATTGCAAGTGAATGTTCCGGAAGTTGAATTGCCTATTCCTGCTGAATTGTAGCCGTGCACCCACCATGAATATGCTTTTCCTGAAGCGACACTTCCTGTAAATAAGGTTTGGGCGTATTGATCAAGATAGTGTTCGTTGGTTGTATTGAAGTACCATGACCCATCGGCGAGATTATTTGTAGTGTCGTCTATTCGGAGATAGTAAGAGGTGGCGGTTGATACCGGAGACCAGCTTACTGTAACTTGGTTGCCTGCGGCATTGCAGGATGAAGAGAGATTGGTTGGAGTCGAAGGAAGAGTTGTAGTTGTCGGTGTCGGCGTTGGGGTTGGAGTTGGAGTTGGTGTTGGACTCGGCGCAACAGTATACTTCACCAAGTAATCCTCAACAGACCAGCCGTCAGCTCCGGAGTCATAGTTAATATTCCACCAGTTGAATCCTCCGGTATTGGTCGGACCTCCGGTGACTGTTCCCAAAGCTCCCGTGGTTTGAGTTCCGAGAAGTGTTCCGTTGGCAGTTTGACGGACGTTGAGAGGTCCGGAAGAAACTTGGACTCTGTCATTGATGGAGAATTTGGTGGAGGCGGGAGAAGTAGTAACGCTTGGATTGCAAGTGAAGCTGCCGGAGCTTGAACTGCCAATGCCGGCTGTGTTTGCTCCATGCACCCACCATGAATACGTTCTTCCGGAGGTTACGGCTCCGGTATATGAAATCAGCGCATATTGATCCAAATAAATATCGGGGTCTCCGTTATACCAGCTTTGAGCAGTGTTATTTGTAGTATCGTCTATTCTTAAATAGTAAGAGGTGGCGCTTGAAACCGGAGACCAGCTTACCGTTACCTGGTTGCCTGATGTGCTGCAAACAGCAGAAAGGCCGGTGGGAGCGGGAGGGAGAGTTGTTGTGGTAGTAAGTGTTGGAGTGGGTGTGGGAGTGGATATAGGGGTTGGAGAAACTGTTCCACCATATTCATACGCGCCGATATCGTATGCGCTTCCCTGCGGGCGTGAGACGCCGTCAAAGTCTTTGTCATACGGAGAGCCGAGATTTACTCCTGCATTGATGGCGGGAGAGGTGGATTGGAGATGGAAGTCGCCGGAAGCTGGATTTACAAATTTGGGATCACCCGCTACAGCGCATTTTGCCGAAACTTGGGTGCAGAGATTATTCGAAAAAACTTCCGTACCACCTTGACCATTCACATCTACAATATCGCCACCTGTATTTTGATAAACAATATTATTTTTAACCATATTACCTGCCCCGCCCATATTAATGCCGCCGGGATAGGGACCGTTATTATAAACAATATTATTGTAAATTTTTGAATTTGTTGAAGCACTTATATCAATTCCGCCTACGACATCGTCGCCGCTGCCTAAATTGTTGAATACGATGTTGTTGTAAACCTCATTTCCGGATCCGTAAATAGTCATTCCCTGCCCATATCGCCAGCCCCGGCGCGTTGGGTTTAACCCAACATTAGAGACGCGGCTATTTTTGATTACATTGTTGTTTGGCGTTCCTGCATAAACATGGAAGCCGTATTCTCCGATATTATAAATTTCCAGATGATCGAATACATTGTTAGCTGTTGAAATATAGAGAGCATGGGCACGTCCATAACCTGGCGGCTGATCCACCTGCGACTCTGGAGGGCATGGTATATTAGGATCACAACCGCCGGCTCGTCCGATGTCATGAATCTTCAAATTGATAAATTCATTATTGTCCGAAGGGCGCACTCCGTTAGTTGACAAACCTATTCCGGAGGCGTAGGTGTTCTTAATCTCGCTATTTTGAATGCGGATATGATTAGCGCTATCCCCGATCCAAATACCCTCGCCTTGAGCGGAGATTCCGTCAATGACAAAGTTGTCTATAATAATATATTGAGCGCCGCGGTCAAAAACTAATGCGGGTACCGTAACTATCTCTCCGGGGTAAGCTTTAATCATAACTGGGTTTGACCAGCTTGTTCCTCCCGGAATGCTGATTGTCCGTATGTCTGAATAAAATCCCTGTCTTACGTAAAGAGTGTCTCCAGCAACTAAACATGAAATTCCTGCGCCAATCGTAAGTTTCGGAGTCGCCAGATTTTTCGCCTGCGCGCAAGAATTAGAATCCGAACCAGTTTTGGCTACATAATAAACATTTCCAGAAGTTGTGGTTGTCGGCGTGGGTGTGTGAGTCGGTGTTGGAGTAGGTGTGGGGGTGGGAGAAGTTACAACAACATTGCCGGTGTTATAGAGATCCAAGATTTCGTCCGCCGAAAGCGCGCGGTTGTAGATGCGCACATCGTCGATGGAGCCGTTGAAAAAATATCCCGCATCTCCTCTTTGCCCGATCCTTAACGGAAGGTTGGATTGTGTGCGAACGCGCCCAATTGTTTTATTGTTGACTTCTGATCCGTTAACATAAAGACGAAGGGTGGAGTTTTCATAAGTCATAGCGAGATGATGCCAAGCGCTAGTTGAAAGAGCGCTTGGAGAGTAGAGATAAAACGCATTAGTTGATCCGTCGCCAATATTAAGCAGT
>MHTL01000020.1 GCA_001823095.1 Candidatus Vogelbacteria bacterium RIFOXYD1_FULL_51_18
CAATGGCTACGCGATTCTCGTGCGAGAGCGGTTTAAAAAGCACTACCGCATCAAAGCGGTTAAGGAGTTCTGGTGCAAAAATCCCATCGTGAATGATGCCCTCTATAATGAATTGACGCTCCGCGGCGATATCCCTACCCTCTCCCGTAAGCCACCAGATATGGTCTGCGCCGGCGTTTGAGGTTGCGATAAAGAGAGCGTTCCTCGCATTCATCATTTTGCCGTGCGCATCAGCGGTCCGTCCTTCATCTAGGAGTGCAAGGAAGAAGTTGTGCACTTCGCGCGACGCTTTCTCAAACTCGTCCAGGAGTATGACCGAGTTTGGGTGCTCGTGCAGACGCGCGGCAAGCTCCCCGGCGCGCTGTGTTCCTGCATCCCCAATGAGGCGCTCCAGAGCGTCAGCTCCCGCGTACTCTGACATGTCAAAACGTGTAAGCGCATCCTCCCCGCCGGCAAGCACTCGCGCAAGCGCCTTGGCCGTCTCCGTCTTCCCCACCCCGGTAGGCCCTAGGAAGAGGAAGGAGCCAACCGGCCGCTGTAGGTTCCTAATGTCTGCGCGGTTGCGCTTCACTGCGTTTGCAACCGCAGTAAGCGCTTCGTCCTGCCCGACGACCTGCTCGCGCAGAAGCGCCTCCAAATTGACAACCTGTGCTGCGCTGTCTATTCCGCCTCCGATGGATACGCCGATTTTTTCTTTCAAAAATTCTTCACACTCCCTACGGCCTATCACACGAATATTTTTTGCGAGCGCCCACGGCGCGAGCTCGGTAAGCCGGTCATAGATGAGCTCTTCTGCCGGCTCGTCGCCGGGGAAGGCCAAGGCGCTTTTAATGAGCGCCATGAGCGCAGGATAGGTAAAGAGGATGCGCTCACTACGGGCGATGGCGCTGCCGCGTTCCTCGTAGAGTGCAATAAGCTCGCTCTCCGTAAGCTCGCGCACCTCAACGGTCTGCATGCGCGCGAGAAGCGCGGTATTTGACGCAAGTTCTGTGCGGAAGAGCTCCCCGGTAGTGCATGCTATGAGATGAAGATGTTGTGAAGCGAGCGCTCGCTCCAGCACGTTCATTACATCTGCTCCAATGCGCGCGCCCTCATCAATGAGTGCCGCAATGTTGTCTACCACGAGGATGATGTTACCGGCGCGCTCGGCTTCGCCCAGTATAGAAAGGAGCGTCCGCTCAAATCCCGCGCGCTCGCTCATGCTTGAGAGGAGAAGTGCAGTTTCAAGAATGACGACACGGCGATGTTCCAGCACTGGGACGATCGCGCCCATAGCGATCTCGCGCGCAAATCCCTTAATAACGTCAGTGCACTGCGAGAAGCTTGCTCCAATGAGGAGCGCGTTTGCCTCACGATTGCGCGCGAGAATGGCCTCAAGCGCGCGGATCTCCCGCTCTCTCCGGCGCGGGGAAATAAAAGGGAGAGAAGCGCTTGATGAGTAGTCAAACGAGAAACGGTTAAGCGTATAGGTGCCGCCATAAGCCCAGTCCTTGGCAATGCCGGGAATGCGCGCAAGAGCCTCTCTGCTCCACCAGCGTAGCACGCGACGAGTGTAACTGCGTTCGCGCTCAATCCACTCCGCCGTTCCCGCAAATTCTTCTTTGGTCACTGCATGCTCGGCGAGTACCTGTGCAAACGCCGGGTATGCGTCAGAGAGCGCGGAGGCAATACTCCCCAACGTGACACGCCCCTCCGTACGAGACGCCGAGTGTTCAAAGTCCATAACACTCGGCGTCTCTGATTTAATCTCGCGCTCACGCGCAAGCGCTGAAACGTTGCGCGGAGGAATTCCCGCTCGTTTTAAAATAAGCTGCCCCAACTCGTGGGAGAGAAACGCGCGCAGGGAGTGTGTAGAGTCGCTGTGAAGCACGCAGAGCGCCTCAAAGGAGTACTTCCCTCCCGCGCACTCCTCTACCGCGTGCATTTCAAGCGAGCGGAAATATGCCTCAAGCAGATAGAGGATAAGGAGAAGCGAGGCGATCATAAGGAAGGCGCCAAGCAGGCGCAAGCGCAGCGCTTCCAATTCTTGGACGCGGTAACTTGCAAGAACAAGTGCGGCAAAACCGAGTACGAGCATGTTGCCGATGGAGATGAGCGCCCGCTTCTTTTTTGACGAAACAAAACGCTCTGCGGTGAGCGCTCTCGAGATGTTTTTGGTGAGTGTTGCAGACATGGCTAGAAAAATGCGATAGAAGCGCCGGCGATGAAACTAAACACAATGATAAACGGGAGCGCCGTCCATATGATAAGCGCGAGGATAGTGAGTAGAGCGCCGAGCGCCAGTATACAGAAGCCCACGGTGATGAGGATTGTGCGCAGGAGGATGCCGATGACGCGAATAATCAGATTCATGAGAACTCCAGAGAGGTAATCGCTCATGTTGATGATGCTCCCCGGCTCCTCGTGGAGGCGCTTCCACGGAGCGAACCACGTGCGCGTCAGTTCGGGTATGGAGAAGAAGTGGTAGAGGAACCAGAGCAGGTTCCCGGCGATGTGGAGGAGGTCGCTATAGGCGCGCGTGTAGTGCCACAGCAGATAATGAGCAAAGAGGGTGATGCTCTGCATCACCCTAGTATACCTCTAAGAAAAAAAGAGAGAAAAGATTCCCGTTCTCCCGCGCTCAAGCGTGCGGAGCGTCCGCGTGAGCTCACGGTGTTTGCGCGCGAGCTCGCGATAGTTCCTCCCGCGCAGGATCCGACGGTCAATGGCGGCGTTGAGCTCATTAAGCTGCCTGCGGATAACTGATGTGTATTGCCTTTTGCTCATAATGAAACGTGATTAATCTTTTAATATTTTCTGATAACTGCTTTGACGATTGCCGCGATGCGTAATTCCTCCTCGGGATAGATGGGTTGCATGGCAATGTTGGCAGGCTCAAGGTAGATGCGCGCGCCGCGCCGGCGGAAGTACTTCATGGTCCATCCGCCATCCACTTCTGCAATCACAATGTCGCCGTCATTGGCATTGCTCCCCCGCTCGGCAATCACCATATCGCCTTCTCTGATCCCTGCCTCTATCATTGACTCGCCCTTCACGCGGAGAATGTAGCTTGCCTCTCTGTTCTCCACGAGGAGCTCGTCTATGCTCACGGTCTCGTACGCCGCGGCGTATTCCGCCTCGGTAGGGATGCCCGCCTCAACGAGTCCGAGCATTTTAATTTCATTAAAACTTTCAGTAGGAGCAATGTGCCCGCCGCGGTCTTTGTTGATAATACCGGCGTCAACCATTTTTTCTATCACTTTGTAAACAGCGTTTTTTGATTTGAAATCCCAGAGCTTCATGAGCTCTTTGTAACCGGGCATGCGCCGCGTGCGGCGGTAAAAATTAATCAGCTGTTCTTCTCTCTCATGCATGCGCTCCAGTATAGGTGAACCATAGTTCACCTGTCAAGTATCCACCATAACTGACTGTGGATAAATAAAAATGGATGCGCTTACATTGGTACAGCGCAGTTCTTAGAAGGAGGGATAAATGAACATTCTTGTTGAAGCGCGCCTCTACCCGCCACCCGATCGCCTCGCTAGTAACGGAGAGAAGAAACCGCTCTTTGTGAGAAGAGTGAAAGTGTTAATACCCCGCCCTTTCCTTCGGCCGGTACTGGAGTGCTTCAAGGAGGTGCGGGGGAGCGATTGTTTCTGCGCCAGCGAGGTCGGCAATGGTGCGCGCGAGCTTAATGAGCCGATGATAGACACGCGCAGAGAGGTTGAGCCGTGAGGCGGAGGCGTTCAAAATCTCTACTGCCTCGGGCGAGAGCGGGCAAAAACGCTTGAGCTCTCGCACATTCATTTGGCTATTGACGGTAAGCCCCGGGATACCAGAGAAGCGCTCTCTCTGCTGCACTCGCGCGCTCTGTACCCGCTCGCGTATGGTGTAGCTCCCCTCCCCTTCCGTCTCGTTTGAAAGTTTTTTCGGGTCCACCTGCGGCACCTCAAGCCAGAGGTCAATACGATCAATGATGGGGCCAGAAATTTTCCGCTCGTATTTTTGCACGGCCTGTTGTGAGCAGATGCACTCCTTCCCCCGCACGCCTCGATTGCCGCAAGGGCAGGGATTCATGGTGGCGATAAGGATAAAGTCTGCGGGGAAAGCTATCGTCCCCCTTGCGCGCGAGATAGAAATAACGCGGTCTTCCAGCGGTTGGCGCAGAGATTCCAACACGCGCCGTTCAAACTCGGGGAATTCGTCCAAAAAGAGCACTCCGCGGTGCGCCAGCGTAATCTCCCCGGGCTTAGGTATAGCCCCGCCGCCGACCATAGAAACGTAGGAAGCGGTATGGTGCGGAGAGCGCAGGGGCGGGTAGGTGACGAGATCCTCGGTGAGCACGCCCGCGGAGGAATGGATACCCGTGACCTCCAAAATATGTTCAAACGGGAGCGGCGGGAGTATCCCAATAAAGGCCTTTGCGAGCATTGTCTTGCCCGTGCCCGGCGGCCCCGACATGGCAATGTTGTGCCCGCCCGCCGCGGCAATCTCTAGCCCCCGCTTGGCGCTCTCGGCTCCTTTAACGTCAGCAAAGTCGGTTGCGTAGGATGTTTTTCCAAACACAATCTCGGTCTTCGGCTGTGTGGCGATGCGCAACGGCTCCGGCCCCTCCCCCGCAAACGGATTGAGGTGGGCGGCAAGCTCGCGCAGGGTATGGACGGGGTACACAGTGAGTCCCTCAATAAGCGCGGCCTCGCGCGCATTCTCTCGCGGCAGGTAGAGCTCGCTGAAGCCGGCCCCCTTCGCGCGGCGCGCCATCATAAGCGCGCCGCGCAATGGCCTGAGCATTCCGTCAAGGGCAAGCTCTCCAAGAAAGAGCTTGCCCTTAGGGTTAAAGGAGAGCTCGCGGGTGGCCAAGAGGTGCGCAAGCGCAATAGCGAGGTCAAAGGAGGAGCCCTCCTTTTTAAGATCTGCGGGAGAGAGCGAGACAATCACCTTCGCATTCCCCTTCTGCGGCGATTTGAAGCCGGAATTTTTTATGGCGGCGGTAATCCTGTCTTTGGATTCTTCAACAGCCTTGTCGGGGAGTCCGACAATGGAGAAGGAATGGAGACCCTGCGAGATGTCTACCTCAACATCAATAATATCCGCCGAGAGTCCACTCACCTGCGCGCTCATCACCTTTGCGAGCATAGACTCTCATTGTAGCAGAGTTATAAAAGAAATTTCCCTACGCTCTGTCCCCGCTCTCCTTGATGTGCGCTTTGCAAGTGCGCGCAGAGGGGTTGGCAGCAAGCCGGTCATCTTCTATTTTCTGTCCGCAGACATTACAAAGGCCGTAGGCGCCGTGCTCAATGCGTTCCAGCGCATCAGTCACATTCCGGAGGCGTGCTTCAAGCGGCTGCTCGGTGGCGAGGCGCTCATCATACTCCTCAAGCCGATCGGCTACCTCGTCACGGAAGCCAACTTGATCAGTTTCAGCTGGTTGTGCATTGTAGTTGCCCGGGCGCTCCTCGTCCTTTTCGCCAATGTAGCCGAGCTCGGATTCCAAGTTCTCCTTCTCGGCAATAAGCTTTTTCTTAAGCGCGTTTAAGTTCATGATTAGAGTCTAACAGAGGTCATCCTCGCTGCCTAATATTTACTGTGCCGGGACGATAATTCTCCGGTAGAGCTCGGTGAGCGTTGTCTCATCCTTGGCAATAATGATAACGCCCTGCGCGGGCAAGACGCTCCACATGAGCCGTATTGCCCCTGCCCTGTCTCGGAGAATCCGCGAATCAATGTTGAGCCCGGGAACCACTCTGTCTTCAAAATTGTCAGAAAGTAGCGCCGCGTCAATACTTGTGCCGCTAATCAGTGGGATGATGTCCTCCGCAAGCGTTGTATCTTCCCATTGGAGCATGCCGGAGAAGGCGTTTTGCGGCGCGCGCGTGGAGAGCACAAGGTAGCTGGTGTTGGGGACGCGCACATAGGAGCCGTAATCAAGGCGCTCTCCGAGCGAGCGCTCAAGGAGGCCGGGAGGATTGAGTCCCGCCTGGCGCATCCATCTGGCCGCGGTGAGCACCTCGGCAGTAGAGGTCGGCGTTGCCTTGGTGAGGAAGTAGCTCCTGGTAAGACCATTCTTCTGCGGCTTGGTAATCATCTCGCGGACGAGGAGCTCTCTGATTTCAGTGGGACCCTTGCCGGTGAGGTCAAAGGAGAGAGTCTGCTCCGAGGAGATAATCGCTGGGGGGGCGCTGGGGTCATTAACTGTCGTCGGCCCTCCACCACTCCCGAAGTAGATGTACGCCGCTCCAGCGGCAAGGGAGACGAGCGCTACCGCTATCCCAATCACCCACATAGACCAACTGTTTCCTGGAGCTATTCCTGCCTCGGCAATGTAGCGATTTTTTGACCCCGCCCTTTTTGTAGAAAGAGCGAAATGGACCGGAGCCGCCGCCACCCACGAAGGCATCTGCGAGCTGGCAGACACTTCAGCCAAGTCGCTCTTGAAAGTGCGCAGAGGCTTAATGCCCAATTCCCGGCGTCTCAAAAGACTGCGCTTCTCTTCTGCCCGCTTTTCCTCCTTGAGGCGGCCTTCCTCGCCTCTCTTCCGTTCACGTTCCTCTGCAATCTTGAGTATCTGCGCTTCTTCTTCTCTTCTTTTCTGCGCCGCTTCGCGTTCCCCCTCTTCCCTCTCTTTTTGCCTCTCTACTTCCCTCTCTGCCGTGCGGCGCTTTTCTCGCGCAAGTTCTCTCGCGCGCTGCTCGGGCGTCTGCATAGCAAGCGCCGCCTTGCGGCGGCGTTCTTCAAGCGACCCTACCTCTGCGTGAGCGTTTCCTAACGTCATGAAGGCCTATTTCTCAAGCGCATCAAGCTTCCCGTAAAGGCTCTCTTCCTCATCTAAGAGTCTTTGGTATGCTTTTGCCGTTGCCTCAAGCCCACCCTCCTCCTTAGTAAAGCTGTTTTCAATTTCCCATTTTTTCTCCTCCACTGCGCGGCGTTTCTTTTGCGTTTCGTAGCGTTCCTTTTCTATCCTCTGCCGCTCCTCGGCAACGACGTTGATGCGTTCCTTTTCCTCCAGCGCCGCTTCCTGCGCTTCTATCTTTTTTTCTTCTTCAATGAGCGGCATGAGCGTCTGGCGCACGGAGGCGCGCTTCTCATCAAGCGTAATCCAGGCAAGCTCAAGCTCCTCCTTCTCCTTACTGATTCCAGCGAGGCGCTCCTTAATAGACTCGCGCTCGCTGTGCACAGCTTCAGTCTTCTCCCGCGCCTCGCGTTTTGCCGCGTGCTCGGTTCCCTCCATCGCGAGGCGGGCTTCTTTCAGCTTATCGTCCAAATCGTCTGCCGCCGCGTCTGTCGTTTTCTTGGGGTGGTCGTCCATGGTGTTCTCCTCCATTATATCCTAGGTTCGTTGAAGGAGTGAATCCTTTGCGCTCCGCAAAAGTCGGATCAGCTCCCTTGATGGAAAAGCTCACCTTTTCCCGCTCCGGGTCTATGGCGCACACCACCACCGGCACCTTCTCCCCAGGGCTGAAAAATCCGTTCACGGTGTCGATGCGGAAAGGCGCAATCTCCGATATGTGCACGAGGCCCTCCTGCGCCGCGCCAATCTTCACCACGATGCCAAAATCAAGCGTTTTTAGCACCTCTGCCTCAAAGCGCTCGCCGATGCGGTACTCGTGGGTGATGCCCTCAACAATTTCCTTCGCTCTTGTTGCCGCATCCACTAAACCAGAAATGTAGACGGTACCGTCATCCTCAATCTCAATGTCCGCTCCAGTCGTCTCAATAATCCCGTTTATTACCTTGCCTCCCGAGCCGATGACCGCGCCGATTTTGTCAACGGGGATGCGGATCTGGATGATGCGCGGCGCAGAAGGATTGAGGTCTGGGCGCGGCGCAGGTATAGCGTCAGTGATAGTCTTGAGGATTGAGAGACGCGCCGTGCGGGCTAGAGTAAGCGCTTCAACAAGCACGGCGACGGGGATGCTCCCTACTTTGATATCAAGCTGTATGGCGGTAATGCCCTCCCTCGTGCCGGCAACCTTAAAGTCCATATCACCGTGCTCGTCCTCGGGGCCTTGGATGTCGGTTAAGATTTGATACTCCTTGCTTCCCATCATCACGCCCATGGCGATGCCAGCAACAGGATTCTTTATAGGCACTCCCCCGTCCATCAACGCCAGAGTGCTGCCGCAGACGCTCCCCATGGAAGTTGAGCCGTTGGAGGCCATTGATTCCGACACGATGCGGATGGTGTAGGGAAACTTTTCTTTGGGAGGGATGATGGCGCGCAAGGCCTTCTCGGCAAGCGCTCCATGGCCGATGGCGCGGCGGTTGGCGCCGCCCATGCGCCCTGTCTCGCCGGAGGAGAAGGGCGGGAAATTGTAGTGGTGCATGAAGTACTTCTTGGTGCGCACCTCCATGCCCTCAATCACCTGCGAGTCCTTGGGGCTTCCCAGCGTGAGCACCGAGAGGATGTGCGTGCCGCCGCGGTAGAAGAATCCTGCGCCGTGCACGGTTTTGGAGAGGCCGCCCGCCTGCGCAAAGAGGGGGCGCAGTTCATCCACTTTCCGTCCGTCCGCGCGGCGCTTTTTCGAGGTTGCCTCTTTGTGGAGGTGAATGTTGACCGCATCCATACAATAGTCTAAGACATCGTTTTTATTTGTGTCGGGGAACTCCCCCATCGCAAGCGCTATCCACTCATCCTCAAGCGCATACATAGCATCCTTGCCGGGACCGCTGAAAATGGCCGCGTCAATCTTAGGTGCGATTGTTTTTGCAAAGAGCGCGATGGCCTCGGGGGAGAGGACGGGCTTGGGTATGGAGAGTTTAACCTTCCCTCTCTCGGCAATAATCCCCTTCTGCCACTTTTGTATTTTTTCAAGCTCTCCGACGGCAAGTGTGAAGGCTTCGGCAACTCGTTCCTCGGGCACCTCTGCCGCCTCTGCCTCAATCATGTTGATGGCGCCGTCCTTCCCGCAGATGAGGAGGTCAAAGGGAGCGCCATCACGAGCGGGGTAGGGCGGGTTTACCGTGAGAGGAGAGTCTATCTTCTTTGATCCGATGCGCACTGCGGAAACGGGGCCGTTCCATGGGATTTGCGAGACGCCGAGCGCCAAGGAGGCGCCGATAATGCCGAGCACATCGGGGTCGTTCTCCTCATCTATAGAGAGGACGGTAACCACGACATGGACTTCGTTCCTGATGTGGCTGTCAAAGAGGGGCCGGATACTGCGGTCAACCACACGGCCTGTCAGAATGGCCTCGTCGGAGGGCCTCCCCTCGCGCTTCACAAAGCGGCTCCCGAGGATGCGGCCGGTGGCGTAGAACTTTTCTTCGTAGTCAACGGTGAGCGGGAAGTAGCCCGCCGCTTCCTTTGCGTCCTTGCTGATGACGGCCGTAACGAGTACCACCGTTTCGCCGTACTTCATAAGCACCGATCCGTGCGCTTGGTTAGCAAGGTCGCTGAAAGTTGCCGTCAGGGTCCTCCCTCCCGCATCCATAGAATATTCTTTTTTCTGCATGCGTATAGCCGGTATCCCGGGGTGGTCTCCAGATTTTAGACTCGAAACTTGCGCTTCGAACCTACCTATCTAGAGACCGTTATTAGTAATAAGACGAGTATAGCACTCCTTGCCTTCTCGTCTACTTCCCCTCGTTCCGTATCGGGATGAGGTAGCGGCGGGGTAAGTCAGAGAGGTCGGTAAAGTGATCTGCCGCCTCGCGGAGCTTGCCGGAGGTGCTCTTGCCGAAGGCAAAGACCTCCACTTGTATGCCAAAGGTGCGCTGGAGGTACTCCACGAGGGGCACAAAGTCGCCGTCGCCGGTAACGAGCGCCACCGCGTCAAGTTTGGGGGCGAACATAATCACGTCCACGGCAAGCCCCACATCCCAATCGGCTTTTTTTGCTCCGCCGGAGAAAATTTGCAAATCCTTAGTCTTGGTCTCAATGCCCACCTTGGCGAGCGCTTCAAAAAAATTCTTTTCCTCACCGCCCTCGGTGGTAATGACGTAGGCCAGCGCGCGGACGAGACGGCGGTTGCCTACCGCATCCTTCACAATGTTGCCAAAATTCACGCGGGCCTTGTAGAGGTTCTTCGCGCTATGGTAAAGGTTCTGGGTGTCTATGAAGACTCCAACCCGCTGGTCGCTATGTTTGATGACGGGCATTACTTTGCTTTTGACTTCAGTGCTTCCTTCTTCTTTACCTGCTTGTCCATGTACTTTTGGTGTGTACGGCGGTCGGCGACCATCTTAAGGAGGCCGCGGCGCGAGTGGTTGTCCTTCGCATTCTTCTTGAGATGTCTTGCGAGGGCGTCAATTTTTTCTGTTAGAAGCGCAACTTGCACGGCGGGAGAACCGGTATCGGTCTCATGAGACTGCGCCTTCTTTATGACCCCCTGCTTTTTCTTGGTGGTAAGCATCCAGTAATAGTAGCATAGAACGCTGCACTTTGCAAGGCTGTGCTAAAACGTCTATACTGGAGCTATGTCGCACAATATTGTCATGCTCAAACGCGAGTTCCTGGAATACCTTGAAATTGAGAGGGGCAGGAGCCTGAAAACGGTTGAGAACTATGACCGCTACCTGACCCGCTTCATCAAGCAATCAGGGGCGCAGACTCCTGCAGAGATTAGCGAGGAGCTTGTGCGTAACTACCGTCTCTGGCTCAACCGCGAGAGCAACCGACAGAAAATGGGTGGCAGTCTCAAACGCAATACCCAAAACTACCACCTCATTGCCTTGCGCGTCTTTCTGCGCTATCTTCTCCGGCGCAAGGTGAACTCACTCGCGCCGGACTCTATTGAACTTGCCAAAACCTCCGCGCGTAGCCTTGACCTCGTCTCGGGCACGGAGTTGGAACGCCTCCTCTCCGCGCCCGATATCGCTACGGTAAAAGGACTCCGCGACAAGGCCATTCTTGAGCTCTTTTTCTCAACCGGCATGCGCGTTTCCGAGCTTTGCTCGCTCAACACCGAGACAGTTGACCTCTCGCGAGACGAGTTCTCGGTGCGCGGGAAGGGAGAAAAAGTCCGGGTCGTCTTCCTCTCCCCTGTCGCCAAAGACGCCGTACGTCTCTACCTCAAGGCGCGGAAAGATATGGAAGATGCGCTTTTTGTGGGCCTCTCAACCATCAATAAAAATAAAAGCGAACGCCTTACCCCCCGGAGCATAGAGCGCATCGTCAAGCACTATGCAATCAAGGCGGGCATTGGTAAAACCATGACCCCTCACGTGCTCCGACACTCTTTTGCCACTGACCTGCTCCAAAATGGAGCTGACATCCGTTCGGTCCAGATGATGCTCGGCCACTCATCAGTTTCCACCACGCAAATCTATACTCACGTAACTGACAAGCATCTCAAAGAGGTGCACCAGAACTTTCACGCAAAAGGACGTAAAGGATAACTGTGGATAACTCAGTTGACTGTCTTATAGGACAAAGTACAATAAAGGACAGATATGATTTGGTCATAAGCAGGAGTCAATTTTTGTCTTTTAAAACAAAAGACTACTAACAAGAGGATTTCTCCACCCTCGTTTCGATATATTCTTTGTTATAAAAGACATTGACCCCCGTAACCCTCCCCAACACCCAGCGGGAGGGTTTTTTATTTTACCCGATACTTTGAGCGAATTTTTTTCAACTCCCCCTCTTCCATCTCACCCTTCTTCAATTTTCCGCTCTCTCCAAGCTTTTTAAGTTCTTTATCCTCCAGTTTTACCAGTTCCCCTGCCCGATTTTCCAGATATTCCTTGCTGTTAAGACTCGGATCGTCCAGCACTTCTTCTAGGAGCGCATGCAGAATATATCCTATTTTAGGCCCTGGTGTTTCCCGTGTAACTTCCATGACCCTGGCCCCGTCAATATTAAGCATTTTTACCGAGGTAGGGTCACGCAATGCTTCTTCAATCATTGACTCGTACTTGCGGAGCCGGTAGGGCTCTTCAACCGGTCTGTTCATGCCTATCCTGTCGCAAGTGCGTACCTTCATCAGGTCCCAGATGCGCTCTTCACCCACATTTCTAATCATTCTCCTGACAGCAGAGAGAGTAATCTTTTCAATATCAGTAAAGAACATATGGTGTCGCACCAACTTAACGGCAGTTTCTATTGTTTTCACGGGAAACTTTAAGCGCTCAAGGATGCGCTTGGTCATTCGAGCTCCCGTAGTATCATGGCCATAAAAGGTATAATCCTCTTTTTCACGTGAAAACTCCCTCGTCCGCGGCTTGCCTATGTCGTGAAATAGGGCTGCAAGGCGTATTTCTAGCGGGAAATCACGGTCAGCGGAGTGCTGGAGAGCTTTCAGTATGTGCTCCCAGACCGGATATGGATGGTCGCCGTTCTGCTCGACTCCTACTGTCTCTTCCAGTTCCGGGACTATATAGTGAAGTAAGCCAAACTCAAAGGCAAGTTTCAGTCCCTTTTCAGGATTTTTTGAGAGTATGATTTTTTCAAACTCGTCCCGTATCCGCTCAATTGATAGAATAGATATGTTTTTAGCCATTTTTTTAATGGCACGCGCAGTCGTTTCATCTATTGTAAAGTCCAAACTTGCCACAAAACGGACTCCACGTATCATGCGCAGGGCATCCTCGCTAAAGCGGTGCTCTGGATCCCCTACTGCGGCGATGCGTTTGTCCTTTATGTCTTTTATACCGCCAAAAGGGTCAACAAAAACGTTTTTTTCTGTCCTATATGCAATTGCATTGATGGTGAAGTCCCTGCGTTCCAGATCCTCTTCAAGCGCAACCCCAAAGGTGACCGTGTCTGGATGCCTCATGTCGCGGTAAGCCCCCTCTTTACGGAAGGGTGTCACTTCAATATGCCGTAGCTCCGGCGGAGCATCTTCGTGTACCACCGTGACGGTGCCGTAAGCATTTTCATAAAAAGTCTTTTCAAAGAGGGTCACAATCTCTTCTGGGCGGGCGTCTGTGGTGATATCCCAGTCGTGAGGCTCTCGACCCATTACTAAGTCCCTCACGCATCCTCCCACGATATATGCCTCAAAACCGCCTTCTTCGAGAGTATGCGCGGTCTCTCTAACCAATGCTGGGATTTTAGATTGCTCTATCATTTTTTACTGTCTGTGCGGGCAGGGAGAATCGAACTCCCATTTCCTGCTTGGAAGGCAGGTGTTCTGCCACTAAACCATGCCCGCTTGGCGTCCCCGGCAGGATTCGAACCCACAACGCATGGTCCGAAGCCATGTATGATATCCATTTCACCACGGGGACCCGCTCCTGTATCATAGCAAATCACAAGGAAACGCAGTACTATAAGGTATAGAATTTATCTAAGAGATAGGTATATTTGGCAAAATAAGTGGATAAGTCTGTGGATACTGTGCATAAAAGACATCAGGACAGATATAATGGACGTTTCTTAAGAAACATATGTCTGATACTAAAAAGCAAAAAATTGGAGCGCTTGGTGAAGAGCATGTGGCTACAGAGCTTATTCGAAGGGGGCATAAAATAGTTGACCGTAACTACTGCAAGCCATGGGGAGAGTTGGACATAGTGAGTATGCATGAGAACTGCATTCATTTTATTGAAGTGAAGACTGTTACACGTGTAACCTCAAGCCCCCATGACTATGAAGCGTTTGAAAATATTCACCCGTGGAAGCGGAAGCGTCTCGGACGTATTGTACGGACATATCTATTGGACAAGAGGATAGGGGACAGTATAGACTGGCAGATAGATGCAGTATCGGTAACTCTTGATCCAGATGGCGGTCTCCTTGCAATGGATTTTCTTGAAGATATAATACTATAGGACATTATCAGTAAGGCTCATAGCTACTATGGACACAAAATCGGTACAATTTCTCATTATCGGCTTAGTCATCGGCTTTATTGTAGGAGCTCTAGCTGTTGATCGCGGCTTCATCCTCGGGGGAAATCCTTTAGAGGACGAATTGAACGGGGCAACTACAACTCCTCGCGACCTCGGTCTCCCGAGCGCTGGAACGGTAAGCTCCTCTGGCGCAAGTACGGATGAAGATACGACTGCTACGTCAGGAATCGTTTTAGCGGGGAAAAATGCGGTAGATGCTGAAAACCAGCCGGCGGGAAGCATGGTGACGCTCCCGCTCGTAGTGCTCAATCAAATGGGGTGGGTGGTAATTCACGAGGATGCGGGAGGTAAGCCAGGTAACGCACTGGGAGCCACGCTCGTCTTTGCAGGCGAGCGCTCGGGTGTGTTGGTGGAACTCCTACGGAGTACCGTAAAGGGCAGGACCTACTATGCTATGCTTCACAACGATGATGGCGACAAGGTCTTTGACCTTAAAAAAGACCTGCCCATTGCCGACAGTACCGGAGCAGTCATCCAGATAAGCTTCGTGGCAGAGTAAAATAAACCCCACAAATCCACTGGAGTGGAGCGGGGCTTACGGAACGTGGTGTAACGGTAACATACACGATTCGGGTTCGTGTGACTCCGGGTTCGAATCCCGGCGTTCCGATTTGACTTATCATCTCTATCCTGCACAATGCGGGAAGAAGTTCTCAAAATGGAGAAAGGGGATACAGGATGATTACGGTAAGCGTACTCTGCGTTGTTGCGATTATTGCCGCCATATTCACGAGGTTTACCAGAGCTTACAACAGGGCTTACAGCTACTTTGTCATCTTTGCATCGGGGTATATGGAGTCTCTCGAGGATGAAGAGACGATTGATGTTAGCGCCGATGATCTGCAGGATTTAGGAGACACTCCCGTCTTCCCCGTAGCTCTGCATTCCACCCAGAAGCTGGAGGATCGCGGCATGATGGAGCGCGAATTACGCAACATGCTTAGCCCGAATTTGTAATTACTCTTTGGCCTGAAGAACCAATTCGCCGCGGCGAATTGGTTCTTTTATTTAAACATCGTTCGCATTATTCATTGATTGTAGGCACCATTTTTCAAGTCCTCATGAAGCTTGAAAACGTGATCTTCGAGATTCACCCCGAACTCAGCCACGTCGCTTTTGTTGGATTTTTCTTTTTTAAATTCCGTCCAAGCGTCGAACTTGCCGAGATTGACGAGGTTGCCGTCAGGGTTCAGCGACGTTCTCTTTACGTTTTTCCATCCGTGGCAACAGCGCTCTACGCTAACGGGACGTGTCGCGTCTGTGTAAATATGTGCGCACTCCGTACATCAACTTCATCTGCGCTAGAAAAACGTAAGCAGTGTGTTTAATTGGCGAACATGACCCATGAACCATGCTTCATTAACCAGCTTACTTGCACCACGTTTAGGGCCAAAGGGGGATTTTAGCCTTGATAGTTTTCAACACCCCTGCAGTTGCGCTATCCGCTATAATCCGTTATAATCAGCTATATAGAATATAGCGTTAAATTAAGCCCTAAATAAGCACTTATGGACGATATTACCAGAAAATTTGATCATCGCATAAAAAATCCCGATCCGCATATCGTGGCTCTTTTGGCTGGAATTGACGGGATTCGCGGTGAATTTAAGGGGGGCTTAAGAATGACGCCCCAGGCAATTACCAACCTCAAGAGATCTACACTAATCACTTCTGCCGGTGCATCTACCCGTATTGAAGGAGCAAAGCTCAATGACGAGGAAGTCGAGAAAGTTATGCGCGGTCTGGCGGTCTCTAAATTTGCGGATCGTGACTCACAGGAAGTGCAAGGCTATCTTGAAACGCTTCAAAATGTGTTCGACAGCTTTCAGACTCTGCCGCTTCGAGAGAGTGTGATTACCTCCCTGCATAATCAGCTTCTTAAATATTCGAATAAAGACGACACGCACCGCGGAGGCTACAAAAAGAAAGAAAACACAGTCGGCGTGGTGGGGGCGGACGGCAAGGTTGTAAAAATAATGTTCGAGACCACGCCAGCGTACCTCACCGGCAAAGAAATGCAGGAGCTCGTTGACTGGACTGCCGACGCGCTTGAGAAGAATCATTTCCACCGGCTTCTTATCATCGCCAATTTTATTGTTGAGTTTTTGAAAATCCACCCATTTGAGGATGGCAATGGGCGTCTTTCACGCGTCATCTCAAATTTGCTTCTGCTCCGTTCCGGCTACACCTTTGTCCAGTATGTCTCACACGAACAGATCATCGAACGTCGCAAGGACGAATATTATATCGCGCTCCGTAAATCGCAGGAGACATTCAAGACCGATCACGACACCATTTCGCCGTGGCTTAATTTCTTTCTTTCCGTTGTGCAGGAGCAAGCCACAAAAGCGCTCTCGTATCTGCAGGCAGAGAAAATTGAAGATACGCTTTCGCCTAAACAATATGAGGTTTGGGAGTATCTCTCTAGTGTTAAAGAAGCGGCTCCCAGCGAGATTGTGAAAGCTACCGACATGGCACTTGGAACAGTTCGCCAGGCGCTGGGTCGTCTTGTCGAACTTGGCGAAATTAAAAGAGTCGGTCGCGGACGTGCGACGCGCTATATCAAAGTTTAAAGGAAATGTATGGAAAAATTTAGGCCACAACCCGAAATGCCCCGCGAGGAACCAATTGCTGAACCAGAGATGGTTTATCGATCTTTGGACCGCAGAAAAGAAAAAGACCTACTGGCCGAATTTACTCCTGAGCAGCAAGCAGAAATAAAACATAAGCAGCAAATACTCTCAATGAGGCGTGGCAATCTCGGCGTCTCTCTTTCCCGCAGATTGTAACTTTGGCCTTTGGTGTTTGATCCTTTAATTTTACTTATACGATGGGCGGGGTTCTTTTTTCTTTGCCCGCTTTACTTCTGCGCGGGCAAGCGCGTAGAGGAGGGAGGAGAGGCGGTTGAGGTAAACGAGTGCAAGCGGGCCCAATTTCTTTTTGCTCTTCTCGTTACACACAATGACGGCAAGTTCGGCGCGCCGCGCAACGGTGCGGGCGCAGTCAAGCCACGCGGACGCTCCGCATGCCCCGGGGATGATGAAGTGCTTCGCCAGCTTCACGCTCTTCTCAATGCTATCAACAACAGTTTCAAGCTCACCTACTGCATTGTTGGGGAGTGACGGAGAGATACCTTTTTTCCCGCCCATCATGAGAATCGCGACCTGTGCCTGAATGATAAAGAGTTTTTCTTGAGCGTTCAAAAGTTCCCTTTTTGTTCTTACCGATACCTGCTGATTGCGCACTAGGCCAAGAAAAGAATTGAGCTCATCCAGCATTCCCACCGCGGCAATTACGCTGTCAGTCTTCGGCACGCGTTTCCCACTGCCCAGGTCGCAGACCCCATTGTCGCCCTTCCTCGTATAAAACATAGCGCAATCCTAGCACATTGTATTTCCGCCTGCATTTTGCTATGCTTGTCCGAAGAATATATGAAAGGGAGGTGCTTGCCGCATGGCAATCGTTGAAGTTGAATCAAAATTCCTTTTAAGTCCAGAACAGCACCACACACTGCTCTCGCGCGTGCGCGGAGGTACGCTCACCAGTTTCTCCGACACCTACTATGACAAGCGCAATTACGTGCTCACGAGCAGAAACTGGTGGCTCCGGAGACGGGGAGGGGCTTGGGAGCTCAAGGTCGGCCACTCTGGGCCGAAGGAGACCTCAACCGTGTATGAAGAGGTTACGGGCGAGCGGGCGATTGCGCGTTTGCTCAACATCTCTCTTGATGGGGGTCGATTTGAGCAGGAGCTCCGAGCAGAAGGCTACAATTCCCTGGTTGAGCTCATCACACATCGGCGTACGTATACGGCAGGTGATTTTAACATTACTACGGATTCTGTGAGCGCGGACTGCGGCGCATTCTCCTACGAGATATGCGAGATTGAACTCCTCGTGCCCGAGGGAGAGAGGGACCGTGCGCAGGCACGTATTGCCGCGTATGCCCGCGAGCTTGGGTTTACTCCTGCTCCTGTGCGCGGCAAACTCATTGAGTACCTCTGGCGTCACCGTAAGCCTCACTTTGACCTCTTGGTTGAACGAGGCGTCATTGACCCCGTCCTGTCATAACAGGGCGGGGTCAATTTTATCTGAAACAATCAGACCGTTGGAGAGGGTGATGATGCGCGTGGTAAAGGCGGCATCTCTTCTCTTAAATTTGACAAATCTCGTCTCGTCGGGCCAGGCAGAATCGAACTGCCGCCACACCCACCCCATGGGCGTAGACTACCACTATCCGATGGCCCGTGGTTCTGCATTTTACTAAGGTTCGCGTATTCTGAATTTAGCGCGAACCTTTTTTGAGCGAAATTGCTGACGCAATTTCGCAAACCTTTCCGAAATCCGCTCGTGCGCGGCGGGAGGATGGGGTTGGGGGGAGGAATTCCGCCGCGCCCTCACTTCGGAAAAATTCGCGCCGACAATTGCAAAAACAAATACAAATGAATAATAGCTGAAATGATTTGTTTTCGCAAAGATTTGTTCTTTGAAATTTGAGAAAAAGAAAGCGCCTTGCGGATTGATTCGTTTACCACGAATTCCGCAAGGCGCTGGTGAGCGAGCCGTGGCTCGCGTTACTTCTTAATGTCGTCCATCTTGCCGGGAGCAGTGTTGAACGTTCCGACAAGAGGGACTCCCATAGGGCCAATCGGGATGTAGATCGTCGTGTGATTTGGCGATCCCACCATGGCCTTCTGGGCTTCGATTGCCTCATGCTGAAGGTACTGCGAGGTGAGCCCGGCCTGGATGATCTCCATGGCCTTGGCGATGCCCTCGGCTTGGACAATGCGCATGGCCTTTGTCTGCGCCTCGATCTTGAGCTCCGTTGCTTTCTGCTCGAGCACTTGGGTCATCGCCATCTTCTTGGCGACGGCATCAGCAACTTCTCCCGGATATTGTATGTTGCCGACCACGACACTTGCCACCTCGAACGGAGTGTTCTGGGTGAGTGTCTTGACCCGAGCGAAGACCGCTTCTCCGACAGGCGTGATCTTGTCCTTGATATCCAACCCGTCAAGACGTTGAATCTCGTCACGCGCGTAGGTACGAATCGGCTCCTTCAGGAAGTTGGCATAGGCGACCTCGACCACCTTGTTGGGGTCCTTGTCGTCGTAGACGAGCGTGCTGTACTTCTCCACAAACTCCTTCACGCGGTCGGGCTGAACTTTCCAAACGACATGGACTCGGAAGCCGATCTTCAGGTTGTCCTTGGACAGAACCGAGTTTTCGCCGGTGAAGTCCTCTGTGTAGGTGTACGGCGTGATGCTGACGTTCGTCGTCGAGAGAAGCCAGGTGCGTCCCGGAGATGAAGGGCCGGTCTGGAGACCGTAGAACTTCGTCTTGCCGAAGACCGCACCCTGCGTGAGGTAGCCGACGTATCCGGCAGGACTCTCGGGATTTGAAGCCCCGATGAACCACCCGATGAACCAGCCGATGAAACCGACCAGGACCAGAGCCCCGGCCACGATGCTAAGAACTTTCTTCATACCGATTCTCCTTTCAATGTGCAAGTTCTATACGACACCATGCCGCATAGGTATCAAGCACTGGGCCTGATTACGCTAGTTAATATAGCATATCCAGTTCTGTAAGTCAAGCCACCGTGCTCCTCGGCTGCCTGGGCAACCGAGATGCCATCATGCTTGATGCGATTGATAATCTGCTCCTTCACTTCAGGAGCAATGCGGTGGTGCTTCTTCATACATCTTGTTTATTAGCTGCTGCTAAGTATACAAGATTGGTGTATGAAGAAAGGGGGGAAGTACACGAGCTTATCACCACCAAAACAGACCTTCAGCGAAGGAAGTCTGATTTTGGGCGAAAGGGAAACAATTGGATCGAACCTTTGCGTGAATGGATTTTAGCCGCTCACTACGCGGAAAAACTGGCTTCGTATTCCGCCGAAGGCGGAAAGGAAAAAATTGGTTACAAATTTCATTTGTGAATTGCTTCGCAATTCCGAACCGCCGCCTGCTTGCCAAAAAAGTCGGCTGGGATTGGTCGG